>JBKGZI010000233.1:0-9458 GCA_046545675.1 Persicimonas sp. | reverse complement strand
AGCCGATATCGAGCGAGCCAAATTTGGTCTCCAGGCGCGTGGGCTCGGGGATGCGCTCGAAGCTCTCATCGGCGGCCAATCGGTAGCGTATCGTGGTGTGATTCTCGAAAGGCAGCCGGATCGTCAGGTCCTGGGTGCGTGAAGCATTTTTTGCATAGGCTGACAGTAGATCCTTGGGGGCACCGTACGGATAGACGAATTTGCTGCCGCGGCTCTCGCGGGCGAGGCGTCCGCCGCGAAATTTGTAGGTGATCTCGACCGGCTTCTCCAGCTCGTCGAGGTTGCGGTAGTCGGCGCTGATGAGCTCGGCGCCCGAATACACGCTGGCTAGTTGCTGCTCGAGGGCCTCGTCGCGACGCTCGGCGTCCTCGAGGTTGCGGCGGTAGTACACCGCGTTTTGGCCGCGGGCGACCAGCCGGCCCTCGGCGATCGGCGCATCGCCGCTCAGATCGACGGAGAGCTCCTGGCGCAGCAGGTTGTCGCGTGGCTCGTCGACCGGCAGGGTCACCATGCGGGCCTTGCCGCCATCATCGACCACCAGCCCCTGGGCGCCCTGGTCCATCGGCGTCAGCTCGGTGGTGCCGTTATATTCGGCCGTGCCGTCCAAATACAGATCCATGCCCGGCACGTAGGTGATCGCGTGGTTGAAGATGTGGATCGCCGCCGGGAAGTCGTCGACGCTGCCCAGCCGGCGCGTGCGCACCAGCACCATCTTGGCCGGAATTCCGGCCTCGTCGAGCATCACCTTGAGCAGGGCTGCCTTGTCCTTGCAATCGCCGTAGCGATTTCGAAAACAGGTCGTGGTTCGGTACGGCTTCCAGCCGTGGATCCCCAGGCCGACGTGCAAGTAGCGGGTATTCTTGACCACGTAATTGTGGATCGCCTGCAGCTTTTGCTCGTCGGTGTCGAGCCCGTCGGTCAACTCGGCGACCTTCTGGCGAATGGTGTCGTCGACGATGAGTTGCTCTTTGATCAGGTTCCACCACCAGCGCCCGATCTGGTCGTAGGTCTGCTTGTTGGAGACCATCACGTAATCGTAGACGTCGGCGTAGCCGGGCTGTCCCGAATCGGTGTCGACGGCGGGGACATCCCGCATCTCGAAGCCGGTCAATCGATAGCCGTCGTCGAGCTTCTCACCACCCGGCAATTCGTCTCGAAGCTTCGTATGCTCGAGGGTCGGCGGCCGGAAGGATAGCTCCCAGCTCTTCGGGTAGTGCACCGCGTAGCGTTGTAGCGCGATGGGGCGGGTGCTCTGCAGGTAGCTGACGTCGCCGAAGTAGTCGCCGCGGAAGTTCTCGTTGGCGATCTCACTGACCCGGTAGCGAAATTCGACGATGTCGCCGACGTCGACGTTGTTGGCGCGCACGTTGACGTAGGCCGAGTCATTATAGGTGGTCGATCGCTTTCGGGAGTCGCCCGAATACCAGCGGTCGTAATCCTCCGAGATCGTGCCGTCGGGCTTGTGCACGCGCACCGCGAGCACTTCGACCTGCTCGTCGCCGCCCTGATAGACGATGCGGTGGCTGCTGACCGAGTCGAGCCCCTCGCTGGTGATCACCCGCTCGGCGCGCTGGGTGAACTCGGTGGACAACCCGTTGGGCGCCACGTGGATGAGCGTCTGATCGACCACGCGATCGTAGGAGTGGGAGCTCGGCGGATGCTCGTCGGCGATCTCGCCGATGTCCTCGACGATCCACGGCTCATAAAAGCGCGCCGAGTCGGGCTGCAAAAAGGCGCGAAACTCACGAAGGCTGCGGTCCTGGGGTCTCAGCGCGATCGCCTCCTCGACAGCGGTGAGCGCCTCGACGGGACGGTCGAGCGCGACCAGGAGCTCGGCTCGCTCGCGGCGAAGATGGATCTCGCCGGGGTGGGCTTTGATGAGCTCGTCGATCTCGGCGAGGCCGGCTTCAGCGTCGCCTTTGGCGCGAAGCAGCTCGGCCTCGCGCAGGCCCCAACGGGTCGACCACGGCGCGATTTCGCGCTGCGCGCGCACCAGATCGAGCGCCTCGTCGACTTCGCCGCGGGCGATCAGATCGGAGGCGCGCCGCCAGGCATGGGAGGTGCTCAGGGCGGAGATCTCTTCGAGCCTACCGTAGAGCTCGCTGGCCCGATCGTGGCGATCGACCTCCTCGGTCAGATAGGCGAGCCGGCGCATGTAGGCAGCCACGTCCATCTTGGACTCGCCGGTATATGCTTCGAGCGTCGCCAACGCTTTTTCACTGAAGCCGCTGCTCGAATACCAGTCGGCTAGTGATAGATGAGCGGGCAGGAATTCGGGGCGCTGAGCGCGAAGCTCGTCGAGCAGCGCGCGCTGTTTTTGGCGCGTGGCCAACGAGATGCTCGAGCCGTATTCGGAGGCCAGCCGTACGGTGATCCAGGGGTTGCGTGGAGCGAGTTGGTGGGCCAGCTCGAGGACGTCGAGGCGCCGCCAATGCTCCTCGAAGAGGTCGGCGGCCACGGCCAACTCGCGGGCGGCGACCGGCTCGGTGTTTTGGGCACGTTGTTGGGCCCGATCGTGAAGCCACTCGGCGGTCGAACGCCAGGGCGTGGCCGCGTCGAGCGGCTCGACGCGACTCCACAACCAGGCAGCCCACACCGCGGACGCGTCGCTGCGGGCCTCGGTGGCCGCTGCGGCCGTGGCCGCCAGCCCGTCGTCGGTCGGGGCGAGTTGGTCTGCTTCGATACGCTCGACCGGCTTTGCGTCCCAGCCGGCGCTAAAGCGCGCGTCGGCGATGGGCTTTAGCTGCGGATCGACCAGCCGCGCGCTCAGCCCGAGGCTTCCGTCGCCGCTCGAGCCCAGCTTGACCAGCAGCTGGTTCTTGCCCTTCTCGAGCTCGACCTTCCACGCATCACCGTCGATGCCGAGGCCGAGATCTTCGCCGCGATGGGCCACCGGCTCACCGTTGAGCCAGACCTTGAAGGCGCCCTGGGCCCCCAGGAGCAGCTTCGCCTCTCCGGCGCGCTGGGCGTCGATCTCGCCGGCCAAATACACCACGGCGGCGGTATGCGGCTCGACGGTGTGATCGAGGTCGAAGTCGCATAACCGGTGGTAGGGCGGGTTGTCGCGCCACTCGACCTCGGTCATCTTGCCCACATACGGCCCCGGCTCGCCGCGCTCCGGCCCGAGGCGCTGATGAAAGCCCTCCATCGAGGGGTTGTCGAAGGGGCCGACGAGTGACCACTCGGTCAGGCAGCCCTGCCGGCCCATCTGACCACCCATGCCGTCTTTGCCGTGGCTAAAATCGGCGGCGTCGAGGCGGCTGAGCTGAGCGGCGCGGAGCATGCCGAAGGACACCAGCGGAGAGACCACCTGGGCGGCGGCCGCCTCGAGCTTGTCGGCGAAGGCTTCGTTGGGCATATACGAGCCGAAGCGCTCGACGGCCTCGAGCTTGCCCATGGCCACGCCGACGTCGGACTCACCGACGATCTCCGAGAGCAGCTCGTCGACCTCGGCCGAGGCCGATCGATCTGCGGACGTTGCCGAGCCCTGAGGTGGGCCGGCCGCGGCGGTGGCCGAAACGGCCACCAGGCCGCAGATCAGCACGAAGAGGCCGATCATAGTGGACGAGTGCTTTACGCGTATCGAATGTAATTGCATGAATGTAGTATCTTGGACTTCGTGCGGCGGCAGTGTTGCCGGAAGTGGTCGGTGAGTCGAACACGGCCTGCATCATGAATAATCCATCCAATACAGGCAAGGACGACGGGCTATGCATCCATTGCTGCAGCAACTATACGACGCACACGAGCGATCCCGGCTCGGCCAATTTACCTACGGGCTGTCGCTGCCGTTTCGCGCGGCGAAGTTTCTGGTGCAGAACGCGCAGCTGGTGCCGTTTGTCATCATTCCCGCGATGATCAACATCGTGCTCTTTGGATTGAGCGCCTTCCTGCTGGTCACCAACGCCGGCGACCTGGTCGAATGGCTGTGGCAAAAGCCCATCGTCGACGCGATGATCGACTATCTGTGGGTCGGGCTGTGGTATGTGGCCTATACGCTGGCCATCCTGTTGGCGTTCGTGCTCTCGTATGTCTTCGTGCTGGTCGCCGGCGGCATCGTCGCCAGCCCATTCCACGACCTGCTCAGCGAGCATACCGAGCGCATCCTGTGTGGCGTCGACGAGCTACCCGAGGACAACGAGCCCTTCTTCCCGGGGATGCTGCGCTCGATCGGCTCGAGCGCGGTCATCGGCTTATTGTACGCCGTGCTCATCACGCCGATCTTGCTGCTCAACCTCATCCCCTTCGCCGGCAGCGCGGCGGCCACCGTGCTGGGAAGCTGCGTGAGCGCCTACTTCGTCGGCCTCGAATATTCCGACCCGACCCTGCAGCGCCACGGCGTGCCCTTGAGGAGCAAGCTCTCGCTCATCTGGGACAATATCCCCTTGGCGGGCGGCTTCGGGCTGGGCACCAGCTTCTTGCTATGGGTGCCGCTGCTCAACTTCGCCTGCATGCCCATCGCCGTGATCGCCGGCACGGCGTTGGGCCTCGTGCTGGAGGACGCCCCACCTTGATCCTCCCCACGCAGAAAAACGCGCGGGGAGGGATACAACCGTCCATCAGCCACCACATCACTCCGGAACAATCCGATACACCGTTCCTCCAAGCTTGACGACGACCTTGTCGCCGAGCTTGGCGATCTTGCCTAGCTCGGAGTGCTGCTGGACCAGCGAGAAGTACTTCTTGCTGTACATCGGGACCTCGCGGGCCTCCTCGTCGGCCTCCAGGCCCTCTTCGACCCAGACGTCGCCGGCTTTCTCGAAGGTCTTGCCGCCGATCCAGCGCCGTGTGGCGGTCTCGTCTTCCTCGACCTTTTCGGCTTCTTTGAGCTCCCGGGTGCCTTCGGAGGCGGCGACGCCGCTTTTGCCGGTGCCGGCCGAGAGGTCCATTTTGGGCTTGGGCTTTCGCGCTCTTCGCCCGGGTGTCGATGAGGACGATTCTCTGCGCTGCATATCTGCGCCGTCGGGTCTAACGAGGTTGCCCTCGAGGTTGGCGTCATCGAAGTCGTAGAATTTCGAGCGCTCGCCGGCCCCACTTCCACTGCCGCTCGAGCGCCGCTGATTCGCCTGGGGTTGCTGTGGCCCTTCGAACTCGCTGTCGTCGACGGCCAGATAGCTCGTATACGGCGTGACCAATCCGAATTCTTTGGCCAGGCTGACGACCTCGTTTTTGAGCTCATCTTGCTCACCATTTAGGCGGATCTGGTCGAGCAAAAAGCCGACCTTACGGGTCGCCCACAGCTTCGGGATGAACTCGAGCGGGGCGGTGTCGTATTCGGTGACGTCCTCCTCGGTATCGCTGCTCGAGTCGCCACCGAATTCATATTTCTTGGCCTCACCCGCGGCCTTGCCCGTGACGCGGATGGCCTTGGTGAACCCCTTTCGATGCCGGCCGAAGAGCACGACCTGGTCGCCCTGGAACAGGTCGGGCGTCGGGTTCGGGTAGACGTCGTAGGCGGCCGCGCCGCCAAAGTCGATGGCGAGGTCGCTCAACACCGGCGCCGAGATGCGGTCGTAGAGCGCGGCGACGGCGTCCTCCATGCTCTCGTCCGGCTTGACGTAGTCGCTCTTGCCGCGACCATCTTTGGCCAGCCCGTCGAGCAACCGTGTATTGACGTCGTAGCCCACCCCAAACGTGAAGAGGCGCTCGTGGCGCTGTAGCTGGTCGCGTGCCCGAGTCAGGATCTGCGGGGCGCGCGTCTCGCCGACCGTCGGCAGGCCGTCGGTCACGAAGATGATCTGGTGGGGCTGCTCGTCGGCGGATTCCTGGGACAATGCCTTTTCGAGCGCGGCCGAGATGGCGGTGCCGCCGGCCGCGTCGAGCCCCTTGGCGAAGGCCACACCGAGCTCGAGTGCCTCGTCGTCAGCAGCCATCGGCTTTGCGAAGAGCGTATCGACGCCGGTCGAAAACCGAATGACATTAAAGTGATCCTGCGGCTTCAAATGCTTCAGGCAATAGGCGAGCGTCTCGCGGGCCTGCTCGATTTTGTCGCCGTTCATCGACCCGGAGGTGTCCATCACGAAGGTATAGCTCTGGCCGACCTCCTCGTGCGCCTCGGAGTCGACCTGCGGGGCGAGCGCCATCATAAAGTAGCCATCCTCGCCGCCCTCGTCGTCGGGGTCCCAGGTCATCATATTGATGCCGACCGCCTCCTTCGAATACCCCAAGTATAGCTCGAAGTCCTTGTCGAGGTCGGCATGAAATTCCTCGGTGCCCACCAGAAGCTCTTTTTTGCCGGTGCGCTGCGTGCTTACTCGATGGGTCGGTGAATAGGCGGTGGTGATCGGAATCGGCGACTGGATCTTCGCGCTCAGCGTAAAGTCCTTGTCGGTCTTGGCGGTGACATAATCGCTGCCCACCGCCAACGGGTAGCTATACCGGTACAGCCCGCCGCGTCGCTCCAAGACCTGCCCGAATTTGAGCTCGAGCTTCTGCGTGCCGCCGGCCGGGATTGGAAAGATGCTCGCCCGGAACAAGCGCCCGTCCATATACTCGACCAGCCCCGGATCGCGTGTCCTGCGCACGATCGACTCGTAGATGCGCCGCGCTTCTTTTTTGTCGAGCACCGTCCCCTCAGTCTTCTTGCCGTCGATCCACAGCGAAAAGTCGCTCACCGTCGCCCCACGCGGCACCGGAAATACGAATTGCCCCTCCATCGGCCGGTCGGTGTGGTTGCGAAAAACCTGCTCGATCTTGGTGACCGCCGCGTTATTCGTGACGGTCACATCGACGCGGTGGCTCTCCACATCGAAGGGTCGCACGTCTGAGTTGTTCGGAATCAGAAGCCCGATCGCGCTCGCCTCGAGCGGTACGAGTACGCTGGCCAAGACGGCGAGGCAGGCGGCAACAAGTAGATGAGTTCGCGCGGGCATGGCGGGTTCTCCTGAGGGGCGGCTTCATGTCGTTGGACAACAAATCGTCTAATGGGTTCCAACGGAATGATCAGGGGATGGATCTAAATTCGCTGTTAGTACTACAACGTCACTTCCTCGCGGCGCTTCGTCGGTCCAGATGTCCACTGGCTGCGTTGCCGTCTCTCGACGATGCTCAACCGCATCGCCTTTATGCGGTTTAACCGTATGCGAGCCGGCGCCTTGGCCTCGGTTTCATGGCCTCGCCGAAGGCGCTCACGTCGAAAGTGACGTTGTAGTATTAGGCGAACCGTGAACGTGCACGTGCACGTTCACGGTGTGAGGGGCATCCGCCCCTTCACCATCCCCGCACACTCAATCCCAAAACTGCGCCTAAGCCGAAACGCATTGGCTCGGAACTCGGCAGGTAGTTGGCGATGGCGTCGGCGCTCCATAGGAACCGGAGGTCGCCGAGTTGTCCGAGTTGCGGGCCGTTGACGCCGACTGCCAGCTCGGCGCCCGAGCGGTGGCTGACGCCGCCGTTGGAGTCGCCGGCGAGGTTGGCAAAGGGCGTGTCGCCCCAGCTTCCGAACGTCGCGTGGTGGATATGCGTAAACCGCGGCGATACCCGAAGCTCCCATCCGTCCAGATCTTCACCGGTCGACAAGCCGGGGCCGACGCCGAGGCCCAGGTATAGCTGGTCGTCCGCTGACAGGTCGGTGAGCACCGCGCCGCTCTTGCCGATGACGTCGACATACCAATGCTCGGCGAAACGATAACGGCCGGTGATCTGGCCCAGCGGGCTAGCGCCGCCCGATTGCATCTGGAAGCCGCTCTCGGCGTAAAGGCGAAGTGGCGTGGGGTCTTGGTCGGCGGCGGCCGTGGCCTGCACGCCGAAGAATAGAACGAGCATGCAGACAATCGGGGGCAATAAGCGTCGGGGGCGGATCATGATTCTGCTCTGAGCGGGTATCTGGGGCTCACTTCATTAGTCGTAACGGACCGCGTATTTGTTCATGTTGGTCTGTAGATAGTTGGGAAAGCAGGCACGGCAATCGGCGTGAAATCGCCGCAAAGCCGCGTGGTGAGCGGTGCATTCGGGCGATCGGCAAATTCGATGACGAGAAAATACGCAACGATTTTCGAATTTCGCCGATAACCATAATGAGGGGGGCGAGCCATTCTAGATCCTGGCTCGCCAATCTCAGGGCGGGTGAGTTGGCGAAGTGCGAGAATGCCACTCACCAGCCGGTGGCTGAGCCGGTGGGCTTGGTCTGCGGCGGAATCGGTAACCCGATCCGCAAAACTCGTGCTTTCATGCGACGACTTCTCACGCGGGTGGTGACAGATGGACGTGTTCCACAAACTTAACGGGGAAGCACGAGCCGGCCTGATGGCCGGACTTGCCCGGCATGTGCCTTGGGGAGGGCGTGCATCGGCCTCGGCCAATACGCTCGAGATAGGCTCGTGCCCATGTCGAATTGCCGCAGCGGCGAACGTCTCATCTTGGGGCGTCGTCGGGTCGGGGTCCACCTCTTGTCGTGGGTACCTGGCCGGGTTGGCTCAAAAATCGGGCAGCCTCCGGGCTGTGAGGATGTGGCACGCTGAGTGTTGATGGCGTGCTGAGCCCCAAATTCTAAAGACTATCCCTACCGCCACCGGTTGGCGGATACGCAGCGGTGTGTCTGGGGCGCGAGGGTCGCACCATAGCTACCCAAGCTGATTCACCTGCCGGTCAAGCCCACTCGATCCGGATAGCGGAATCTAACTTGCCGCAGAAAGCTGCGAGAGGATGGGGGCTCGACGCCGCCGTCGTATTTCGACGCGGTCCTCCGCGTCAAGTCGGTGGTATCGCCGTCGAATCTGTCGTGGCAGTCGTTGGCGGCAGCGCCGTCGCACCCGGTAGGCTCCGGGACTGACGTCGCCGGTCGGCTCGAGCCCGATGGGCGTGTCGAGCTCGTCATCGCGGAGCTCGGCCGCTCGAGGAGCCTGCTCAATAGGTATGGTCACTTCCTTTTGAAAATCGGGATGGGTCGATCGGGTGCATTTTGACCGAAAGGGGCACCCACGACAGGGGCGGCCGATGACACGAAAATAGACGACCTCATCGTCACGCTTGCCCGATTTCTTTGGGCACCAGGTGGTGCCCGCTGGCGCACACGATGATGCCGCGCGCGGCATCATAGCACATCCCCATTATCTCGAGGCTGCGGCGCACCGTGCGGTCGAGTTCGGGCATCTGTGGGCGGCAAGATGGCGTGTCCTCACCGTCGGATCCGTCGGCGTCCGGCACCGGGTCGGCGTTGGCGATGGCGCGCTTGACGTCGCTTCGCTCGAGTAGGGTGTATTGCTTGAGGCGCACAAGCGGCACAAACCCCGCCTCGTCGACCCCGTTGATGACCGGGACCTCGCCGCCTTCGCCGTCGATGCGCATCACCGGCGAGTTTTTGAGGCGGTCGGCAAGCTGGGCATCGAGGGTGTGCTCGACGCGTTTGACCTCGTCGATTTCTTCGACAAGCGTGCCGTTTCCTGGTTGGCGGTAGCTTCCCAGCTGTTGCGTTGCGGTCCCAGTGACAGTGAGCGTTGCATGATGTCTGGCAGTGTTGC
>JBKGZI010000232.1:0-9498 GCA_046545675.1 Persicimonas sp. | reverse complement strand
GGACGAGGACGAGGATGGGGACGAGGACGCAACTGGCCAGTCCGCCGGCAACCAGCCCGACCAAAATGAGCGCAGCCGGACGAGCGTCGAGGAGAGCTACACCCTCGCTTATACCTTCACCGGCCTGGGCGTGGCCTCGCTGGCCGCCGGCGGCATCTTCGCCGCCCTTGCCGCAGGCTCGAGCTCGGATGCGGACGACGCCGCGACGCTGTCAGCCAGGCGCACGGCGGCCGAGTCGGGCGAGCTGAACGCCGGCCTCGCCGACGGCTTCGTCGCCGGCGGCGCGCTGGTCTCGGCGGTAGGCCTGTACTTCTTTTTGGCGCCCCCGACCCACGAAGTCGCCGGCGCCGAGGCCGACTCGGCCGCCAGCGTGCAACCCAGCGTCGGCCGCGACGGGGCGTCGGTGACCTTCACTTTGGAGTTTTGAGTAACTGCATGATGCAACACGCCAAGCGCCTGATATTTTTTGCCGCTTTCACCACCGCGCTCCTGTGCGCCGTGCCCGGCTGCTCGTATATCTTCGATTTTTCCGAATGCGAGTCCAACGAGGAATGCGAGCGCTTCGACGCCCCTGAAGACGGCGAATTCTTCGTCTGCTCGGAGCAAAAATGCGTCGTCGAACCCGAACGCGAATGCCGCGAAGACGCACACTGCGCCGACGATCAGAGCTGCGAAGATGCGCAATGTACGGGAAATGAAGGGTGATGGATGCTAACGATTTAATCGATCGGCAGGAGTTGGACGTCGTCGTCATCGTCCGTCGATTCCTTCTCGGCTTTGTCCTCATCTTCGACCGGAAGCAATGAGGCGCCGTCGTCGTCGGCCGGCTCTTCGGCCTTGGGCGGCGCCTTTTTCTTTTGGACGCTCTTCTTCTTCGGCTTCGCTGTCTTCTTCGGCTTCGCTGTCTTCTTCGGCTTCTCGGCGACCGGCTTTGCTGCCTCGGCTTCTTCGACGGCTGGTTCGAGCTCGTCTTCGGCGGCTTCGACGGCCTCGTCGGTGCCTCCGGGCGGATCGTCTTGGGCGGCCTCGGCCTTCGCTTTTCGTTCTCTTTCCTCTCGCAGCTCACCGAGGGCGGCCTTGGCCTCCCCGAGGGAGCCGTCTCGGCTCAGCGCCTGCTTATAGGCGTCGATCGCCTCGTCGACGCGACCTTGCTCCTCGAAAAACTCGGCGTCGCTCAACAGGCGTGCGATCTCGAGGCGGTCCATGGACGCTGCAAAGGGGCCCTTGAGCTCGGGGTGATGCTTGATGTCAGATTCGAGCAGCTCGAGGGTATTGTCGGCCTGGCCGAGCTTTTGCTGGTCGATGAGCCGCTCGGCGCGAGCGATCTCGGAGGTGATATCCTCGGCCGAGGCGCGGTCGTCGCGCAGCGTCAAGAAGGCGAATAGCCCGGCGCCGGTGATCAGCAGCGCCACCACGACGATGAGCAGGGTGCGGCGCGTCGTGTCGCGTTGGAGCTGCAGCATCTGCTCGCCGGTCACGAAGGTCTGCTGGCTGCCCGAGCCCGGCTCGCCGAGGTGCGGCACCGGTTGTGAGCCGGAGACCGGCGCGGCGTTCGGCTGGGTCGGGGTATGGAAGCGGGCGCGCTCGAGCTGCACGCTCGGGTCGTCGCCGAGCACTCCGGGGCCGTCGCCGCTGGCCCAGGCGAACTCCATGGAGGTTCGCAAGATGATCTGCTTGAACTCTTCGAGCACGCTCGAGGCGCTGCCGGGTCGCTCGTCGGGGTCTTTGGCCAGCATGCGCTCGATGAGCTCGATGAGCTCTTCGGGCACTCGGTGGGCCTCCTCTAAGAAATCGACCAGCGGTGGCGGATCTTCGTGGACGTGCTGGTACAGCACGGTGATATCTTCGTCGGCCTGGAAGGGCTTCTCGCCGGCGAGCATATAGAAGAAGAGCACCCCGAGCGCGTAGACGTCGACGCGCTCGTCGATGTCATTGCCCATGATCTGCTCGGGCGATAGAAACGCCGTCGAGCCCACCAGGCTCTGCTCCGAGGTGACGTCGTGGGAGCCTTTGACCAGCTTCGCCAGGCCGAAGTCCAGAATCTTGACGTAGTCTTGCTTCCCGTGGCGCTCGGTGAGCATGATATTGGAGGGCTTGATGTCGCGGTGGATCATCCCACGCTGATGCGCCTCCTGGATGCCCTCGAGGATTTGAGCAGCGATGTGCGCGAAGACCTGTAGCGACATCGCTCCGTCGCGCTTGAGCCGCCTGCTGAGCGTCTCCCCGGCGACGTGCTCCATGCAAATATAGGTATGCTCGTCTTCGTGGCCGAAGTCGTGGATGGCCACGATATTGGGGTGCTGGAGCCGGCTCATCCCGCGCGCCTCGCGCTCGAAGCGCGAGCGCGCCTCCTCGTCGTCGGTAAACGAGGAGGGCAGCACCTTGATGACCACGTTGCGGTCCAACGCGCTCTGGCTGGCCAGGTAGACCACGCCCATGCCGCCCTTTCCGATGCAGCGCTTGACCTCGTAGCGATCGGCGATGATCCGGCCGACCAGGGTCTCCGGATCGTATGGCTCGACCCGCTCCGAGCCCTCGGATCGTGTCGTCGGGCTGGCCGTGTCGCTGGAGGTATCTTGGGACATGAATATTCGCGCGTGCGCCGGGGGCGGTGTCGGCGCTCAAATTAGCACGGCCAGCCCGCGGTGCGCAATTTAGCCTGCATTTCTCACGACATCCGCCCCGGGGCGAGGCTCCGGTAGAGATGCTCGTGAGAAATCAGGGTTAGGAGGGTTAAATGCGTCCCTGAAGCACGGCGATCAGAGCGGCGCCGAGGCATAAGAAGCCCACGGCGACGAACATGCCGGCCATGACGGGGTGGACCACCGTGAAGTATCCGTGGCCCCACAGGCGCATCGCGCCGACGACGAGCATCGCGAGGCTGGCGAGGGTGCCGCCAACGAGCAAAATACGAGACTCGGCGCCTCTCAAACTGCCCAGATCTTCGTCATTCAGGTCGGAAATCCCAGTCAGGTCAGACGCCTGGGGCGTCGGCGCGTCGACCTGTGGGGCGGGAGCCCTTTGGGGGACAGGCGCACTCTTGGGGGCGGGCGCACTATTGGGGGCGGGCGTGCTGGGCTCGTCGAGCGCCTCGGGTTCATCGACGGTCGAGTCGCTGAGCTCTTGGGCCAACTCGTCGAACTCCGCGTCGCTTAGCTCGTCGAGGTCGTCGTCAGACAACTCGTCGAGGTCATCGTCGGACAACTCGTCGTCAGACGGCTCGTCGAGATCATCGCCGGGTAGAACGTCGAGCTCGTCGTCGGAGAGTTCGACGAACTCCGGGGCGAGTTGGTCAGGATCTTGGCTGTAGACCTGCTCGCCGGCCACATCCGGGGTTTGCTCGGCCAGATGACCTTCTGCGGGCGTATCGCCGAAGACGATCGCGCGCATATCCGCCTCGCTCAACTCGTCCAACTCGTCCAATTCAACTTCGTCGACCTCGTCGACCTCGTCGCTCTCCTCGACCGGGTCGGGGGTCGGCGGCGAGGCGGCCTGCTCGGCCTTTTCGGCCATCATGGCGTCGAGTCGATTTCGGTCGAAGGTGCGCGTGGCGTCGTGCTCGTCGTCATCGGGGGTTGGCTTGCGCTTCCGATTGATCTGACGGAGCTCTTCGGCCGTCAACTCCATGCTGGTCGCCGACTGGCGGATCGCGGCGAGTTCGGTGCCCGAGATCTGAACAGTGGCGTCGTCGTCGGGCGCGGTCGTCTCCTCGAGCGCCTCGGCGATGGAGTTGCCTTCGTTTTTGCCGTCTTCAGTCATCGGCGTCGAGTCCCATCGCTGCCCACATATGCGGGCTTTGCTGTTCTTGAGCGAATACGGCTTGGGTGCGTATCGATACAACCTTCTGTGCTGCAGGATTGCTTCATGCCAATAAACTAACCCGCAAAACGTAAAAATGAAACAGCTTGGGTCAATACAATGGCCTCAACACCTACTCGTTCATGGCGCGGCCGCGAATGAGCACGGTCACCAATAGGATATTGAAGACGCTCGCCAATACCGCTTGGCTCCAGATCAGCGAGTCGAGCCAAAAGGCGGCGGCGGCGATCGAGCCGTAGATGAATAGCATGTGGGTGCCCAGACCCATCATCGCGGCCAGGCGCATCGTCGTGCGGTGGCTGGCCTTATACGCCGAGATCTCGTCGGCGCTTCGCTCCGCGGTGGCGTCGCTGGTATCACCCGAGGTCAACTTGTCCTGAACGACGAGGAAGGTGAGGTAGATCTTGAGCAAAACGCGCTCGAGCAGGCTTCCGTCGCGGCGCGCACGCTCATAGTCGGCGTGGACCTCTTCGAGGGACTCGATGCCCAGGGATTCGCCGCCGCTGGGGTTGGTACGCGCCAGGTAAACCCCCTTGACCTTGTCGTAGACGATGGTGCGAATCCAGGTGGAGAAGCCGGCTACGGCCGCGATCCCAATCCACAGGTTTCCGAACTCCTGTTTGATACCAAAGCCCAGGAGGACATAGGCGGGCAGGAGGACGAGCACGTCGACGACACCGTCGAGGATGCGTCCGACCCGGCTGCCACCACCGCGGGCGCGGGCGAGTTGGCCGTCGGCGCAATCGAGGATCACCGACGCGAATAGGAAAAACCCGGCCAGCGCAAATAGGTACGGCTGGGCCAACGCGGTCTGCTCGAAGAGCGAGCCAAAGAAGGCCTGGTACAGAAAAAACGACCCGCTCCAGCCCGCCACCAGGCTCGAGATCGTGATCTGATTGGGCGTGATTGGCGTCGGACGCGCGGCGACCGTGACCAGGGCGGCCAGCGGTCGGTGAAAGCGGGCGTCGATCGGCTCCTCGACGTCCAGATCCTTGAAGGCGAGCGCCTCGGTATACCACTTGCGAAAGCTCATGGGGTCACATCAGGTTGGGGCTGTCTCGCGCCATCCTGCGTAGAGCCGGCGCGCGTATTCGAGGTCTTCGACGGTGTCGATTTCGGTCCAGCAGTCGACGGGGACGCGGTGGACCCAGAAGGGATGCTGCTCACCCATCAACTCGGCGAAGATGTCTTCGTAATACGACGAGGCTCGCTCGTCGTCGCTCATCTGATCGAGGCGCTCGAGGAGGGGGTCGAAAAACGACGCCGAGATGGTCTGTACACCCAGCGACTCGCCGACGCTCTCAGTCGGGTCGAGCTCTTTGCTCAGGCCGACGACCGGGCGCTCGGCCAGCGGCGCGTCGGCCGGGGCGACGGCGATCTTCATCTCCTCTTCGCCCATCTCCTCGGGCGAGATCATCGCCAGCACATTGCGGCGCTTATTGCTGGGATTGGCGCCGCCGAGGAGTTCGCCGAGCCAGCCCGACTTGCGCACCAGGATGTCGCCGTCGCACAGGATAAACGGACGTCCGTCGACAGCCGGCATCGCCCGTCTGAGCGACTCGGCGTTATTGGTCTGGGCGAAGTCGGGGTTGTCGCGAATCGTGATGTCCGGGAGGTCGCTGTGCCCGGCGACGCAGGCGCGGATCTTCGGCTCCAGATAGCCGGTGGCCAGCACCGCATGATCCACGCCGTGGCTGGCGAGCTGGCGCAAAAGCCGCACCAAGAGCGGCTGGCCGCCGACCTCGAGCAGGCATTTGGGCAGCTCGTCGGTCAGCGGTCGAAGGCGTGAGCCCACACCTGCAACGAGTAGAATGGCGTCGCGAATCTCGGCGGTCTGGTTCATCGGGTCTATGGTGCCAGTGATGGAAAGGGCGCGTCGTTAAAGTCGCACTTTGCATAACATAATCGGCGGTGCAGGGTCCACGGACACGCACAGCTGACAGAAACATAATGGCTGAGACATCCCTCACCCCCTGGGGGAGGTGCCTTGGGCGTAGTACAGCCCAAGGCGGAGGGGGGCCACGGACGGCTGGGAGATCAACAAAAGCTGGCTTCGATGGAGGCACGGCTTGCCGTGGACCCCCCATCGCCCTTCGGGCACTTCCCCCCTGGGGGAAGGATGCTTCAGGCTTCGGTGGAGGCACGGCTTGCCGTGGCCCCCCCATCGCCCTTCGGGCACTTCCCCCCTGGGGGAAGGATGCTTCAACCTTCGTTGTGGCTTATGTGGTTGTTGAGGTGAGCCGAGCGAGGGCGTCGCTCGACAGCGGCAAGAGCAGGGCGGCGGCGAGGCGGCGCGGGTCGAGCTCGCTTTGTGGCTCGTCGGGGGACAGCTCCAAGCCGTGCTTGCGCAGGTGGGCGCGGGCGAATTCGACGGTCGACTCGAGGTCGCCGCGGGCGGCGAGCAGGTGGATGTCGCGGTTCAGGGGGAGCGCGTCGCCGTCTTCGGTGGCAAGGCCGGCGTAGCAAAGCCGCGCCACGGCGAACGCTGCGTCGATATCGGTGCCGGCTTCTTCCTCGGCGGCACCAAGAGGGTCTTCGCCGGCTCGCCAGGACTCGACGAGCGACAGCGTAAAGCACAGCCTGGAGAGCTTCGCCTCGTCGGTTTGTGCCTCCAAGAAGGCGGCGATGTCGGCCAGCGGGGCGTGGACGGCGCCTTCCACGAAGTCGCGTGGCGAAGCCGTCCAACGTTTGAGTCGACGGGTGAAGATCGTGTTGAGCCCGTCGACGTCCTTCTCTTTATCCCAGTCGACGTTCGCGCTGCGGTCGAAGTTCCAGCTCACCGTGGTCGCGCCGGCCTCGGCAACCTCGCGCTCCCAGCGGTAGTCGATCATCTCGAGATGGGCGCGAAACGGGCCGATGAGCGTGCTGTCCTGGTCCTCGAAGCCGATCGGGCGAAGCGAGGTCAGCGCGGCGGCCAGACGAAACTCGGCCGAACCGTCGTCGACGACCACCAGCCACTCCGGAGCGAGCGGTTGGAGCGGGGGCAGGCCGACCTTCTCGGTCCAATCGGGATGCTCGGCCATGACGAACTCACAGGTGGCCAGCGCGGTCAGCAGGCTGCGGGCGTGGCCGCGATCGCCGGTCTCCATGAGCTTGGCGATCGAGCGATAGGCCGCGCCGTAGCTGGCCAGAAAGTCGTCGGGTGCGCTGACAATGTCGATCTGGTCGACCGCGTCGGCCCACGTCACGATGGGGGCGATGAGTTCCTCGGAAAGATCAGTCATTGAGCGGCTCCATTTTCTCGGTCTTCTCGATGACTCTGCCGAGCATCTTTTGCCACTTGGACACCACCTTTTCGGCGCCGAGTGTTTCGAGCTGAGCGGTATTTTTGGCGACGAATGCCTCGAGCGCATCCTGGACCCGAAAAGGCTCGGCCTCCGAGAAAACCGGCTGGCGCTGGGCCTGCTCGAGCAGCTCGAAGCCGATGTCGAAGGCGCGGCTCAACTGCTCGACGCTGGCAGATCGGCTGGCTGCCTCGAGCAGTTGTGCGTAAAAGCCCCAAAAACTCGGCTTGCGGGCGTGCCTGGAGAGTCCCACGGCGCGGCCGAGCGACTCGACCGCCGCGCCGAGTTGGCCCAGCTTGAAGGAGTGTTCGATGGCGCGCTCGAGCGCGGCCAGCGAGGCGTCGACGGGGTCTTCATCTGATAAGGTGTTGGCCGAGGCGCGCGCCTCCCACAACAATGACAGCTCCTCGTCGATCAGCCGCGCGGCCGGGCGGCATTCGGGCCTTTTCGGGATCTGTGCGCGCGCCCGATCGAGCAGCTCGATGGCTTCATCGAGCTGAGCGGAACCGCGCGCCTCACGGGCCTGGGCGACCTGCTCGGCCACCGAGCGATCCCGGGCCGACGCGGGCCGAGCAGCCTCGGTGGCGTCGCCGTATTCGGCCAGCGAAGCCGTCAGGAGATCGAAGGGCTCGAAACCCAGCTCGTCGTCCATCGGCTCGGGCTCGAGTTCTTCGTCGCCCAGCCAGCGCGCGTGCTCCAGGGCGGTGTTGCGCAGCGACTCGGCGCTCTGCAGGCAGCCCATCTTGGCGCGGCATCTGGCGGCGATCAGCGCCGCCTGGTAGGCCGCACGGATGGTGCGCTCGGGATCGTCGGTCGATTGTACGCCCAGCAGGGACAGCAGCGTCTTCTCGGCGCGGCGGGCGAACCACAGCGTCTCGCGGGCCTTGGCCAGGCGAGTAAACTCGTCGGCGAGGCCCGCGTCGGCGCTGTCGGACTCTTCATAGGCGCCGGTCAGAAATCGCGAGGCCTCCAGAAAACGACCCGCCTCGATGAGGTGATCGACCAGGATGCGATTGACCGCGCCCATTGCGCGCTCGATATGGGTGGCCTGGCGCCCAAAGCGCCGGCTGATCGCGCTTCGGGTGTCCTCCGAGCGCGACTGCCGGAGTTGGCGGCGGCTCTCGCGAAGCTGGCCGCGCTGCAGCAGCAGGTGGTTGGCGATGCGTCCGTGGGCGAGCCGGCGCTGCTCGGCGCCCATGCGCGTGCGAAGCGCCCGGACGTAGCGTCGGCTCTCGAAGACGTACATGCCGCAGCCACCCGGATCGAAGGGCGCAGAGCGGCCGACGTGGCGTACGATCTTTGTCTTTTCCGAAGGGGTCGCTCCCGAATGGCCCTGGGCCGGACGACTTCTGGAGAGACGGTCGAGCGCGCGGATGACGTCGAGCTCCGAGCGGCTGCACACCGAGGCGAGCGTGGCCGGGCTGAAACGGCGCCCCTGCAGGCTCGCCGCGGCCAGCAAGTGGCGATCGTCGGCGTCGAGCGCGTCGATGGCCCCTTCGATGGCCTGCTCGGTGGCGCGCTCGATGTCTTCGTCCGCCTCCGAGCGCCCCTTGAGGTGCAGCCGCTTGAGGATGCGGTTCTTCGGGTGGTCGTGGCGCCGCAGGCGCTTTTTGACCCCGCTGAGCACCCCGCGGCTGGCCGCCAGCCGTGGATCGAAGCCGAGCACCAACAAGAAGTGGGCCGGCTCGTCGTGCTCGAGCAGCGTGTCGAGCACGCTGGCCAAAAAGCCCAGCGTCTGGCCGTCTGCAGCCTCCAGCTCGTCGAAGAATAGCGCCACCGGATGGTTGGCGGCCAGGCCGAGCACGCTGTCGCGCAGCAGCGCTTTGGGCGCGCTCAACAGCCGCTCGCTCGAGCGCAGATCGTCGGCTCCATGCTGGCGAAGGATCCTGGCCATGACCGGCCCGAGGGTGTCCAAATACTCGTCGGGCACAAAGCCGGACAGCCGGCCGATGGCCTCCAGCTCGTCGACCGCGGCGCCGTCGCCCGCCGAGCCCAGCCCGGCGGCGAGGCCGGCCAGCGCCTCCCACGCCGGCCGAAGCGGCTCACTCCAGGCTCCACTATTGGCGCAGAGCCCGCAGCCCAAAAGCTGTGGCTTCTCGATGGTCTTCTGGTCGCCGATCTTGTCGAAGAAGGAGCGCACGAGCTGTGCTTTGCCCACGCCGTCGGGGCCCTCGACGAAGACCACGCGCGGCCGGCCGCTCAGGGCCACCGCCCACGCCTTCTGCAATTCGAAGAGTTCTTCTTTTCGCCCAGCTATCTGCATACTCGCTCTTATTGAGTACCGTCACGGAAATCGTGCGAATTAGGTGTAGTTCGAGCCACTCGATGCGTCATCGTGACTCGCCACGGTTCTTGGTTCTTGGTTCTTGGTTCTTGGTTCTTGGTTCTTGGTTCT
>JBKGZI010000231.1:0-9504 GCA_046545675.1 Persicimonas sp. | reverse complement strand
TGCCGAAGCCGAACCTGCCGAAGCCGAACCTGCCGAAGCCGAACCTGCCGAAGCCCAGCGCCCGGAGCCGACGGCCCCCGAAGAGCCGGCGAATACCGCCGACAAGAAAGAGACGGCGCGAGAAGAGGAGAGGGCTGCGAAGAGAAGGGAAGCCCAAAGAAGAGAAGCCCAAAGAAGAGAAGAGAAGAAAGCCGCCGCCGAAAAAGCCGCGTCGGAAGAGCGGGCGGCTGCGCAAAAAGAGCAGCCGCAAGAAGACTCCGACGACGACCTCTTCCCCGACGAGGAGGCCGAGGACAACTCCGCAGATGACGCCCCCGACGACCTCCTGCCGGCTGGTGACGGAGACTCCGACGACGATGATGACGGCTTGTTGCTCGATTGAGCGCGCCCGTCGCGGACGCCCGTTGGCTTATTTGCTAACCACTGATTGATCGGCCACTGATTGATCGGCCACTGATTGATCGGCCACTGATTGATCGGCCACAGGTCTACTGGTCATCGGCCGGCATCGGCACCCACGTCCCGTCGTTTTCGTCTTCGCTCAACAAGTACAGGCGCGCTGGGACGCCTTCGTAGACGGTATTGCCGCCGGAGGTCTCCCGAGCGTTGACGTCCAAGCCCAGATAATTCGATCGGATCGTCCCCTTGTTCTCGCCATCTTCGAAGACGAAGTCGAGCGCTCCGGAGACGCCGATCATGTCGATGTCTTCGCCGTCTCGAAGTGCCGAGCGTGCTTCGCCGGGGAAGCTGGTGTTGTCCTCGAGGATAATCTCGTTGTCGGCGTCGGCGTTCTGCAAGCGGCCCTCCGAGATGACCGAGGTGACGTTGGTGCCGTTGACCTCCTGGTCGGTCGGGACTCCGGCCATGGCGAACAGCGCCAGGTAGGCGCCGTCATAGGCTAGCCCGCCCACCGAGGTCTGAGCGGGCTCAGAGAAGGTGATCGAGTAGCGCTGCTGCCATTTCTCGTAATACCGATCGTTGAAGATATTGGGTGTGACGGCCTCGACATTGGGGATCAACTCGTCACTCAAGCCGTCGTCGCCGGCGAAGATATCGGGTAGGTCGGCGGCCGCACCGTGGGTGACGATATACCGCTTGGAGGACGGCGGTATATCGGTGTTGTTGGAGAGCGCCGAGATATAACCCTGGGCCAACGCGGCCGCCTCGCCGGTGCCCACAAAGAGCACGATATCGGCGGTAGGCATCGCGTTCGGCCCGCCCAGCGACGCCGAGATGACGTTGCCGAACTCGGTCTGAATGCGCGTGGGGTCGAAGTCCAAGTCAGCCGGGTCGGCATATTCATAATACTCGACGGTCGCGTCGGCATAGCGGTCGGAGAACCGGCTGATCAGCAGGCTCTGGAAGTCGTGGCCGTATTGGTCATCCTTATAGAAGACGGCCACCTCAGGATTGCTGTCGACACAGGGCTTGTCGGGGCTTTCGCTGTCGTAGGTATACTCGTCGCTGAAGGTCTCCTGACATGTCGTGTCGTCGGTGCACTCGGCGTCTGCGCCGGCCGTCAGACAACTGCGCGCCCGCAGGATCTTGGCGCGGTCGACGGCCGCCGAGGTCTGAAAGCGATCCGGGGCGATGATCTGGAAGGCGTGTTTGCCGGCGGCGTCGAGGTTGGCGATGGCCGGCGAGGTCGCGCCGATGGCGATGGTGCCCATCGGGTCGTCGAAGTCCCCATCGCTATTTTCATCGACGGCGCTGACATTACGCACCACTTGAAGGTAGTTGCTGCTGGTCACCGGGCCCACGACGATGGGCACGCCGATATCCTTCAGATGCTGGGCGGAGTCCTTGGAGCGCTCAGAGCTGCCACCCTGACACTGCAGGTGGGCGACGGTCTCGCCGCCGGGCAGCGAAAACGCATTGCTCGAATATTCGATCAGCGCCATACGCACGCCGTTGCGAATGGTCGTTCCGATCCCCTCGTAGGCATCACCTTCGGTTGGGATGATCGAGCCGAGCAAGATGACCTCGTCGCGACTGTCGTCAGCATAATAGATCGGGTCGCAATTCGGATGAGCCGTGTCGACGCATTCGCCTTCGGGGGCGCAATAAAAGGAATCCCCGAACCCGTCGATGCACTCTTGGGTGGTCTCGCAGCTTCGCTCGTCGACATCTGCGGCGTCTGAGCCATCGGCGCTGTCAGATGTGTCGGAGGCGTCAGAGGCGTCGGCGGCGTCGCCGGCATCGGGCTCGCTCATCGCCTGGCAGGCGCCGGAGGCGCACTCCTGCTGGGCGTCGCAATCACTATCGACGCGACATTGAATCTCGGGGGACAGCACACACTCGCTGTCGACGCACTGGTAGAACTCGCCCGCCGCTGGCTGCTCGATGCGCGCGCAGTCGCTGTCGGACTTGCATTCGGTGAAGTCGTAACGCAGCGAGCAAGCGCTAGTGGCCAGAATGAGAGCGCCAAAGAGAATTGCGGCAACAACTTTCATCCAAGCGTTCATGCTCGATGACTCCTTAAAAGAATGATTCGCACATACGGATAGGTCCGAAGCGGGCCCACGGTGAGTCTGTTCGAGAAGATCCATCATCAAAAGCTCATATTCAAAGACACGCCTGCGCCGTCGGTGCCAAACTGCGGGCTCAAGTGCATGGCGGTGCCGTCGGCGGGTGCTTCGTCGGTGGGCGGTGACAGAAAGAAGTAGACGCTCACGCCGGTCAAAAGCACACCGGCGGCCAGCGTCGAGTCCGCCACGATCGAGGCCGTCTCGCCGCGCGAGGACGCCTCACGGCGATCCTCGCGGTTATTGGCCGATTCGAAGTCGGCGTTGGCATCCCGAGCGCGCAGCGCGAAGTAGCCGCTGGTGCCGTAGGCCGCCGCGGCCGCGCCCAGGGTGATCCACGCGGGCACGTAATTGGCGGTGACCTCGGGGGCACGCTCGGGCTGGGGCTCGGATTCCATGGCGTCGACCAGTTCGCGATCTTTGTGCTTCTCTTGGATTTCTTCCTCGTCGACGTCTTCGCCTTCTTGGCGAAGCGCGACGACCTCGCGGAGTGTCTTGAGCCGGCCGAGCGCGTCGCGGCGCGCTTTGATATTGACGCCGGGCTTGGTCACGAATTTCTCATAATACTCGATGGCCGCGTCGAAGTTGCCGCGCTTCTCGTGAATGCGCCCCATATTATAGAGCAAGTTGGGGACCTGCTTGGTGGCATAAGCCTGCTCGAAGAGCTCGAGGGCGCCGTCGTAGTCCTTGCTGCGATAGGCCTTGGCGGCCTGTTTGGTCAGCGATTCGTAGCGGCCGTCGGCATCGGCCTGGTCGTCAGTGCCCTCATCGCCAGAGGCCTGCCCAGACGCTTGTCCTGACTGCGCGTCACCCTCCTGCGCCGCGGCCTCCGGGGCCACGCCCACGCATACGACGACGGTCAAAAGGACGCTCGAGACGAGATGCTTGAGGTGCATGAATCCATCCACGTGAATGAGGTCGCTGGGAACTGCTCGCCATGGCATAATAGTGGGAATACTTTACCCTATTTTATGCGTCGAAATCCAGCGCCCTTCATCCACCGATGGATAAAACACGATGATCCGCGTCATGTCGCCATCCTCGTCATCCTGTTAATATTCTAGACAGACCTCGAGCACGGAGAGCGATGATGTCCACAGATATGACGAAGACGCACCGGGAGCAAACTTTGGGAGAGGAGATCGCCAACGCGATCACCCACGGCCTCGGGCTGGTGCTCGCGATCATCGGCATGGTGGTGCTGGTCTATAAAGCCGCCACTCAGGGCGATATGTTGCATATCGTCAGTGGCAGCATCTTCGGGGCGACCCTGGTGATTCTCTATGCCGCCTCGACGCTGTACCACAGCGTGCAGACCCCGCGGGTCAAGCGCTGGCTGCAGGTCTTCGATCACACCGCCATCTACCTGCTCATCGCCGGCACTTACACCCCAATTACGCTCGTCTCTCTTCAGAGCAACTGGGGCTGGTCACTCTTTGCGATCGTCTGGGGCCTGGCGCTGGTGGGTATTCTGTACAAATTGCTTGCCTTCGGCCGCTTCAAGAAGCTGTCGCTGGGGCTGTATCTGGGCATGGGCTGGCTGGCCGTGGTCGCCGTCAAGCCGCTGTGGGATGCGCTGCCGCCGGCCGCCTTCGGGCTGATAGCCGCGGGCGGGCTCGCCTACACCTTCGGCGTGATCTTCTACGTCCTGCAGAAGAAGCGATTCTTCCACAGCGTCTGGCACCTCTTCGTGATGGGCGGAAGCACCTGCCACTACCTGGCGATCTTATTGTTCGTGGTCCCGTCGTCGCCCATGGCCTGATTGAAAAAAGCTCGACGGGACCAGGCTACGGATTCAAGCGACCACGCCGCGATAGAAGTGGGCGATGCCGCCGGTGAATCGGCGGTTCTCGATGCGCTCGAAGCGGCCGGTGGAGTCCATGAGTTCGACGAAGTCGTCGCCGCAGGGGAACTCGCTGGAGGTCTCGTGGAGGTAGCGGTAGGCGTCGTGCTGGCCGCTCAAAAGCCCGCCGACCAGGGGGACGACGTGGCGGTTGTAGATATTGTAAAATGGCTTCATCAGCCCGGAGGGTTGGCCGAATTCGAGGACCACGACGCTGCCGCCGGGTCGGACCACGCGGGCCATCTCGGCCAGGCCTTTGGCCGGCCCGGGCACGTTGCGGATGCCGAAGGCGATGGAGGCCACGTCGAAGGTGTCGTCGTCGTAGCTCATCTGGGTGACGTCTTCGACGTCCCACTCGACCTCCAGGGGCAGGTCGCGCTCGGCGGCCTTCTGCTGGCCGTAGGCGAGCATGGCCTGGTTGAAGTCGCTGGCCACCACGCGGCCGTCGGGGCCGACGGTGTCGGCGAAGGTGAACGCCAGGTCGCCGGTGCCGGCGGCGCAGTCGAGCACCGCGTCGCCGGGCTCGACGCCGCTATGGGCGACCGTCCACTTGCGCCAGAGGTGGTGGATGCCCAGGGAGAGCACCGTGTTGACCGTGTCGTAGCGTGGAGCGACCCGGGTGAACATCTCGTGGACTTGTTCGCTCATCGTATCGTTCTCGAAGTGAGGGTTCTCGAAGTGGAGGTTTTCAAAAGGTGGAACCGTCGCGCTGGCGTCCTGCTCGACGTTATCGATCCTCGGCGTCGAGCACCTCATCCGCCTCGCTAAAGTCGAGGTGGAGTGTTTTGAGAAAAAAGCTCACGGCGTCAGCGACCATATCGGCCAGGCGAACCATCGCGCGCAGGCGGGTCAGCGTCTCCTTGTCGACCGACTCGTCGTCGCGCGCAAAGTACAGCGCGTCTTTAAGGTCGTCGCGCACCCGCTGGACCATCTCGAGCTCGCGCTCCTTGAGGACCCGTCGGAGCATCTTCAAAAAGTCGACCTCGGCCACAAAATGCCAGGCGTTGCTGCCCTTGACGCGTTTTCTGTGGGTGACGCCCCATTGCTCGAGGTCGCGCGAGATCATCGAGACGGCGCCCTTGGACAGGCCCAACTCCTCCTGCAGGTCGCTCGAGGCCATCGGCTCGCCGCGCAGGTATAAGAGCGACCAGATGCGTCCGTGGTTGCGCTTGAATCCCCAGAACTCGATGACGTGGCCGACGGCGTTGACGGCCAGCTCCTCCCAGCGCTCCAGGCCGGGGAGCTCCTTGTCGTCGGGGGACTCTCGGTATGTATAGCCTTTCATGGGATCCTCGCGCTGGTGGAAGTTTACGCGCAGTCGCGCGCCAAATACTCCACCGATCCTAACAGCATCTTCGCCCACGACCGAACCTGCCGTCCGCCGGGGCGATCGCCGGCGGCACCGAGGGCCGAAAGCGCCTGCGCGATCTCGTGGTCGACGACCTCGACGGTCTGGCCGACGGCGTCCGAGCGGAGCACAGCCTCTCCGATTCGCTCGACTTCGTCGGCGTCGCCCACCGGAGCCTCGGCCCCCCAGGCGTCGTCGAGCATCGCGCGGATCTCGTCGTCGGCGTCGGCCGCCCACAACAGCGGATAGGACGGATTGCCGTTTCGGATATCGGCGAATCGGTCCTTTCCGGTGTCGGCGTCGAGCAGGTCCTTGAGGTCGTCGGCGAGCTGGAAGGCGATGCCCAGGTGGCGCCCGCAGCGGTCGAAGCGCTCGGCCAACTCCGGCTTTTCGGCGATCATCGCCGGCGCATAGCCACACCATCCGAGCAGCGCGGCTGTCTTGCCCATGGCGATATGCTGCCAGGCGCCCAGGCTCGTGGCGCTGTCGAAGCGCGCTTCGACCTCGCGCACGATGCCCCGGGTCATCTCCATGATGACGTCGACCGCGGAGTGGTACACCCGGATCGGATAGCCCTCGAGGAGCTTGAGGCTGTGGCATAGCAGCAGGTCGCCGCCCAAAATCGCCACCTGATTGCCCCAGCGCACGTTGGCCGCTTGGCGGCCGCGCCGGGTCGTGGCGTCGTCGACCACGTCGTCGTGCAGGAGGCTGGCGGTGTGAATGAGCTCGGCGGCGCTGGCCATATTGACCATCGCGTCCGACTCCACATCGAGGGCGGCGCCGAATTGATGGACCAGCCGCGGTCGCGCCCGCTTCGCGCTCGACGCGCGCGTCAGGTAGCCGGCCGCCTCGTCGGCGATCGCCGAGCGGTCCTCAGCGCCGGGGTGGTGCGCCTCGAGGAGCTCGGCGAGGCGTTGCTCGACGCTGCCCACAAAGGCGTTGTCAGCCGAGGGATCCAAAGCAAGGTGGTGGGCATTCATTCGAGATAATCCCGTGTTCTAGGTGTTCAAAACCTCTTGAACACTCATTATCACTCAAAATAACCACGTCAAGCCAAAGATCATTTCGACGCCAAGAAAATGCCCGAGGCGCCCAGCTAAGGTCGGTAGTGTCTTTCCAAAAATTGGAAGAGGGGTGCGGCGCGCCGGCAGAAAAGCCGGAGCGAGGTAGATTGCATCACGTACGAGACACACTGTAGCACAAGCTGGCGTTATCGAGAAATGGCTTTGTCGCTCTTGTGATACGACCCGGCAGGAGATACCAGCGGCACCAGCCGACGCATGCCCCCCTCGTCGAAGCGCCGTATTTGAGACTTTCACGAATTCGCGTCTATATTGGCGCCGTCAGCACACTTATTTTGCCCCGAGGCATCTTCGCCTGAAGGCATCCCAAAAGCATTTCCACCGAGAGGCAAAGATGGAGCGCGATCCGAGCGATCTCAAACACCGTTACGTCAAGGTGCGGACCTTCACCGAGCAGCTCTGTGAGCCGCTCGAGACCGAAGACTATGTCGTGCAGTCGATGCCCGACGCCAGCCCTGCCAAGTGGCACCTGGCGCATACCACCTGGTTCTTCGATCGCTTTATTCTCCAAGAATTATGCGGCCAGAAGGCACACGACGAGCTCTATAATTACCTCTTTAACTCCTATTATAACGCCGCCGGCGAGCAATTCCCCCGGCCCAAGCGCGGCCTGATCACTCGGCCGACCGTCGAGCAGACCCACGACTACCGCGACCAGATCGACAAAAAGATCCAGGAGGTGCTCGGCGGCGGCGACTTTGGCGAGGAATTTTTGTCACGCCTGGAGGTCGGCCTCCAGCACGAGCGCCAGCACCAGGAGTTGCTGCTCACCGACCTCAAGAATTTGATGTGGCAAAATCCGCTCCGCCCGGCGGTCGTCGACCGCGAGCACGAGCCCTTCGCCGCCGAGCGGCCCGGCGAGCCCCAGCAGCCGATCTGGCAGGCCATCGACGGCGGCATCTACGAGATCGGCCACGACGGCGACGGCTTCGCTTTCGACAACGAGCGGCCGCGCCACGAGGTTTTGCTCCAGCCCTGTGAATTGGCCAGCCGCCCGGTGACCTGCGGCGAGTACCTCGAGTTCATGGCCGACGGCGGCTATGACGACTCGAGGCTGTGGCTGTCGGATGGCTGGAATGCGGTGCAAGAAAGGGGCTGGACCAGCCCGCTGTATTGGGAGAAGCGCGACGGCCGCTGGCACCAATATACTCTCAGCGGGCTTCGCCGCGTGCAGCGAAACGAGCCGGTCGTCCACGTCAGCCTCTACGAGGCCGACGCCTTCGCCACCTGGGCGGGCGCCAGGCTGCCCGACGAGCGCGAATGGGAGATCGCCGCCGCCGGCCGGCCGGTCGACGGCAACTTCGTCGAGTCCGGCAAATTCCACCCCCAGGCCGTCCCCTCCGAGCCCAAAGACTTCGTGCAAATGTTCGGCGATGTCTGGGAGTGGACCTCCAGCGCCTACGGCCCCTACCCGGGCTTCACGCCCTTCGAAGGGGCGCTCGGCGAGTACAACGGCAAGTTCATGTCCAGCCAATACGTGCTGCGCGGCGGCTCCTGCGCCAGCTCCCGGACCCACATCCGGCCCAGCTACCGCAACTTCTTCTACCCCGACGCCCGCTGGCAATTCAGCGGGATCCGGTTGGCGCGCTCGCGCTGAGTTGGGCTTTGCAACGGTGCCAGGGCTTCCCAGCCCTGGGCGGCGTCTTACCGGTGCCAGGGCTTCCCAGCCCTGGGCGGCATCTTACCGGTGCCAGGGCTTCCCAGCCCTGGGCTCCAGACCAGGATGGTCTGGCACCGGTTGCTAGCGCTACACGTGGTATTGCTTATTGCTAAACACAAACGCCCCCGCCGCGACCGCGATGCCGGCGATCACGCCGAGCACACCCAGCCCGATCCACCAGTCGAAGACCAGCGGCTCGTCGAGGATGAGGCGCTCGAGCACTCCGAGCCGGTCCGAGGCGCCGAAGCCCGCGGCGGTGCGCATGTGGAAGCGAACGGCCAACACCTCGAGCACCGGCAGCGTGCCGAAGACCAGCTCGACGATCACGAAGTACAACACCCCGGCAAAGAGACTCTTGGCGACCATGGCGCCCAGCGCCGCGAAGATCGCCGTATAGGCGGCCGTGCCCAGCACGGCGGCGGCCAAGATCTGCAGCACATTCGTCACCGAGGTCCCCGGCGCGCCGCCGGCGGCGATGGCGATCACCGCCAACAACAACAGCACCGGCAAGAGCACCAACCCCACGGCCACCGTCGTGCCGGCCAGCCACTTCCCGATGAATAACGCCGGCTTGGGCACCGGTCGCAGCGTCAGATACGTCAGCGTGCGCCCCTCCATCTCGTCGACCAGCGCCGGGCCGCCGTAGAAGATCGCCGCCAGCGGGATCAGAAACCGGAACACCACCCCCTCGACGTTCTCCGAGAACATCGACAGCCCGTCGATATTCTCGAAGAAGATGTAGATCACTGCAAAGAGCACCGGCAGAAGCTGGACGCCCAGCAACACCAGCGTCTTGCGAGCCTTGATGAGCCGTTTCAGCTCGGTCGCGTAGATCGTCGCGATCTGGCTGGCGGGGCTCAAATGGCGGGTTTTGTTTGTAGTGGCCATGAATTCTTTACGCTTCAGTAGTCGTTTTACGCAGTGCCGTTGCTGTGTCGTTGCCGTGCCTGGACCCCCGGACCCCTGGACCCCCGAACCCCTGCCGTTACTTGACGAGATACTCGAACACGGACATGAGGTTGTTGTCCGGGGACATAAACCCGCGT
>JBKGZI010000230.1:0-9592 GCA_046545675.1 Persicimonas sp. | reverse complement strand
CCCTACACATCCGGCCCCTACCTATAGTAAGAAACTTCAATGAACGTTTTGCTACCCCAGCCCCCAGGTCCTATGTCCGACTCCACCGTCACCACTGAGTGGGCCTCGATGAGCGTTTCGCAACTCGAGGACGCCATCCAACTGCACAATCGACTGTATTGGGTCGAGAATACCCCGCAGATCAGCGACCCGGAGTTCGACCGCCTCGTCGAGGCGTTGCGCGACAAGCATCCCGACAGCGAGGTGCTCGACGCGATCGGGCCGGCCGGCGCCGGGGTCGATCTCTCCGCGCACCTGCACGGCGACGAGCAGGTCGCCCACGACCCGCCGATGCTCTCGCTGGACAAATGTTACGAGGAGCAGGCCCTCCACAAGTGGTTCGACAAATTCGACGGCCGGGCCGTCGCCAGCCCCAAGATCGACGGCGTGGCGGTGAGCCTGCGCTACGACGCCGAAGGCCGGCTGCTCGTCGGCGCCACTCGAGGCACCGGCCGCGTCGGCGAGCTGATCACCGGCAACGTCATGCACCTGATCGACGTGCCGCGCAGCATCGACACCCACAGCATCGAGGTGCGCGGCGAAGCCTATATGCCGCTGTCGGTCTTCGAGACCCGCTTCGCCCAGGAGTACTCCAACCCACGCAACCTGGCTGCGGGCGCGCTCAAGCTCAAAAACCCTGCCGCCACCGCCGACTACGGCATTCGGTTCTTCGCCTATGACGTGCTCGGCGTCGAGTTCGACTCCGAGGCCGACAAGATGACCTGGCTGTCGGAGCTCGGCTTCGAGACCGTCGACTGGCATACGGTCGGCTTCGAGGGGCTCCAGGAGGCGTTCGACGCGATCGACGCCGATCGACACACGCGTGATTACGAGATGGACGGCGTGGTCTTCCGGGCCAACCGCACCGAAGAACAACGACGCCTGGGCCACACCGCCCATCACCCGCGCTACTCGATCGCGTACAAATTTCAGGGAGATTCCGGCGAGAGCGTGCTGCGCGAGGTCCACTGGAATGTCTCGCGCACCGGCGCCATCAACCCGGTCGGCGTCGTCGATCCGGTGGAGCTGTCCGGCGCCGTGGTCACCCGGGTCAGCTTGCACAACCTGGCGATCATGGAATCGGTGGCCGGCAGCGAGCCGCTCACGCTGAACTCTCGGGTGCTCATGATGCGACGCGGCGGGGTCATCCCGCACCTCGAAAAGGTCCTCGAGGCCGGCGACGCCCCCGTCAACATCCCCGCGCAGTGCCCCGGATGCGGCGCCGAGACCTTTCGAGACAGCGACGTCTTATGCGCAGAGCATGAGGCTTCGTGTCGGAACGCCCGGCTCAAGCAACTCGAGCACTTCACCAGTCAAATGGAGATCAAGGGAATTGGCCCGAAGCTGCTCGAGCAGATGTACGACCAGGAGCTGGTCTCCGAGCCGTCGGACTTCTATACCCTCTCAGTCGAGGAGCTCACTTCACTGGAGCGGGTGGGTCAAAAGCTCGCCGAGAAACTCATCTCGCGCATCCATGATCGGCGAGAGGTCCGCGTCGACGTCTTCTTGAGGGCGCTGGGCATCGACGAGCTCGGCCGCCACGTCGCCGAGCTGTTGGCCGAGAACTTCGAGGACCTGGACGCCATCTTGGCCGTCGAGGCCGACGCGCTCGTCGAGATCCCCACCATCGGGGAGGTCATCGCCGAGAAGGTAACCGCCGGCTTCGAGCAATACGCCGACCTCATCGGCTCACTTCGAGAGCAATTAGAGCTCGTCTTTCCCGAGCCGGCCGTCGATCCCGACGAGATCGACTCCCCGATCGCCGGCCGCTCCTTCCTCTTTACTGGCGCACTCGAATCGATGACCCGAAAGATAGCCAAACAACGGGTCAAAAAGCTCGGCGGCGAGACGCCTTCGTCGGTGATCAAGTCTCTCGACTACCTGGTCATGGGCGACGCCGATATCGAACGCTTCGAAGGCGGCTGGCGCAGCAGTAAGCTTAAAAAGGCCGAGAGCTACAACGAAGGCGGCGCCTCCATCGCGATCGTCGGGGAGTCCGAGTTTCTGGAGCTGCTCGAAGCAACGCCCGGCTCCGATACTTAGAGAATCCCCCGCGGGTCTCGACCTCGAACGGAATGAAGCGCGCCAGCATGGCGTTTGCTCCTTAGTATACAACGGATGAACTCTGGTGGAAGTTGGGCTCCCGTTTGGAGGGTGTTGAGGCCGGCCGAATGACGCATATAGGAAACTTGCGTCACCGGGGTCTTTTGGTAATCTGCCGGCAGCCCAGAGCAATCTTGAAGCTCAGAAGTAGTTGTAATTCGCACGGTTTTGGCGAGTTGGCCGCTTGGTACAACAACCCAGAGGCCAACGGCCGAGCCGACGCAGTAATTTGCCCGAAGGCGGGACCATATGCCCACCGGTCGACAAGGTAGTACCTTCTTGGTCGTCGACGACGAGCCGGATATTCTAGACGCCATCCAGCGTCTGTTTCGTAAGGATTATCGAGTGTTGACTGCGCGCACTGCGCAGGAGGCGCTCGACATTGTCAAAGAGCAAGAGGTTCAGGTCGTGATGACCGACCAGCGCATGCCGCGTATGTCCGGCATCGAGTTTCTCGCCAAGCTGCGCGAGACTCGCCCCGAGATCGTGCGGGTTCTGTTCACTGGGTATAGTAATATCGACCACGTCATCGACGCGATTAACCAGGGCCACGTCTACCGCTACATCAGCAAGCCGTGGAAGCCCGCCGAGCTCAAGCTCTTTGTCGCCCAGGCCTTCGAGTATTACGAGAGCCGACGTGAGCGAAATGCCCTGCTCGAGCAGTTGCAGGAGGCCAACCAGCGCCTCGAGGAGCAAAACACACAGCTCAGCGAGGCGAACGAGGAGCTCAAGAGCCTCGATCGTGTCAAGAATGTCTTCATGGAAGTGGTCAGCCACGAGCTAAACACTCCCATCGCGATCATTTTGGGGTATGTCTTCTTGCTCAGGAAGGAGCTCGACGGCAAGTTCGGCGCGGTCACTGACAAGGCCCTCAGCGGCATCGACTCGAGCGCCATACGCCTGAAGAGCATCTCTAACCGCATCTTCAAGATGCTCTCCAATGAAGGGCCGGCCTCGACGCTCGACGTGGAGCCGTTGTCGGTCGACGAGTTTATCGACGGGGTGCGCCAGCAGGTCGAGCCGTTTTTGTTCAAGCGCGAGCAGACCCTCGAGGTCCACATCGGGCCCGGCGTCGATCAGATTCACGCCGACTGCGAGAAGCTGACCGACGTCTTCCTCAACCTGATCATGAACGCCATCAAGTTCTCCCACGACGGCCAGGCGATCCATCTGAAGATCGCCGCCTCCGAGGAGGACCCCGAGCTCATCACATTCTGTGTCGAAGACCAGGGCATCGGCATCTCTGAAGAGGATATCTCTCAGATCTTCGACGCCTTCTTCAGCACATTCGAGTCGCGCCACCACTCCTCCGGCGATTTCGAATTTGGAAAGCGCGGCATCGGCCTGGGGCTTTCGGTCGCCAAGCGATTTACGGAGATGCACGGCGGCAGCATCGAAGTGGAGAGCGTCGAGGGAAAGGGCTCGCGATTTATGGTATTTTTGCCGCGCAGCCCCCGATACGTCGAAGACGTCACCAGCCGCAGTTCAGCCGGCCCACGAAGCGCCGCTTCCTGACTCTACTTTCCCAAAAAGCGCTGCGCGAGCGCCCTTGCGGCGTTGGCCCGCTCGAATTCATCGAGCTCCTCGGCGAGCTCTGCGCCGATGGTCGCCGCGTGGCCGATGCGTGGAGCGCGAAGCCCGGTCTGCAAGGCCAGCGTCGTCGCTTCCTCGAGCAATTCGTCGAAAATCGCCCAGTCCCCCTCCGCTGCAGCGCAAGCGAGCAGCAGCACGTCGGCGTGTGCCAACGCCCCTAGCTGCGCCTCACGCTCGAAATATTGGCGAGTCGAGGCCACCGCCGCCCTGGCCTTGTCGAACTCACCGCGGTGCAGCTCGATGAACGCCAAGTGCAACTTTACGCGCATGCTCTGGTTGGAGCCGACCGACTCGTATAATTGAATCGCTCGCTCACACAGCTCCTCGGCGCGTTCGACCTCGCCTTGGAGCAGGCTCAGCTCGGAGAGGTCGTTCAAGCAGTCGGCGACACCGACCTGATGGCCATCGGCGTCGAATAGCGCGCGTGCTTTTTCGGCGAAGCCCCGCGCCTGTTCCAATTGACGCCGCTGTCGAGCGATGTCACCGAGCGCATTATAGCAGCGAGCCAGCCCCAGCTCGTCGTCGCCCTTCTCGAGCAGCCGCGCTGCCCGCTCCAGGTGGGCAGCGGCTGTGTCGAAGTCCCCGCGACGCTGCGCGACTCGTCCGAGCCCGAGCAGGCTCAGCGCCACCTCTGGGGCTGCCCCGTCAGCTTCGGCCAGTGAGCGGGCCTCCGAGAAGCAACTGTGGGCTCGCGTGAAGTCGCCCAGATGTAGATGGGCGCGTCCGGCCGCTCGCAGCGACGGCGCCAGGAGATCCGGACAGCCGTGGCCGCGCGCGTGCTCGACGGCCATCTCCGCCCAGGTCAACGCGCTTCCGTAATTGGCCTCGTGCTCGAAGATCTGCGAGCGCAACACCCATCCCTCGGGCCAACGCGGCGACGACTCCTCGACATCCAGCGCGCTCAATATATCACCGCGGCGATCGAGCAGGTCGTGCGCGGCTTGAAAGTCACTCCGATCGGCGTGAAACCCAGCAGCGATTCGAAGCGGCTCGAGGGCATCTGCGAGACGATCGGCCTCGATCAGATGATGCGCGCGCCGTTGGGCGACGGCGTGATTTTGTGCCCCATAAAGATCGGCGAGCACGTCGGCGCACACACCGTTTAACCGCGCGAAGCGGCCGCCCTCGCGCGAGAGTCGCTCGAGGCTCTCGCGCAGCATCCCGTGGACGAAACGCCAACCGCCGTCGATGGGACGCGCCAGCCCCCGCACGAACAGCGTCTCATCGAGGTCTAGCAGGTGCTCGAGGTCGTGGCCGCGAGACGGACTCTCGCAAACGCGTCGACACGCCTCGAGCCACTCCTCCTGGGCGACCTCTTGGCCGAAGGCGGCGGCCACCTCGAGGCCGAGCAGCGACTGCTCGCCTTCGAGCTGGGCGACCTGCTCGATGCGGTCGCACCATAGTTGGTGGATATGGTCGGGCAGCGTGGCGCTCTCACCGTCTCGCAGCTCGAAGCCCCGCGGGCCCACGGTGAGCTTTCCCGCCGAGACCCAGTCGTCGACGAGCTGCACGGCGAAGAGGGGATTTCCGTCGGAGCGCTGCTCGACCTGAGCGGCGAGATCTCCGTCGAGCTTCAAGAGCCTGCGAACCAGCTCCGAGGTATCGGCCGCCGGCAACTCCCCGATGGATAAGGACTGGGCGTGTTCGCGCTCCATCAGCCGCTCCAAGATGGCCCGCTCGGTGGGACGATCAGCCAGCATCTCGCTGCGCGCGGTCAACACCATGAAGATGGGTGAGCGCGTCGCGCGTTGGATCTCGAGCATATGCGCCGCCAGGCCGAGCGCATCAGCCCCCCACTGTACGTCGTCGAGCCATAAGATCAGCGGCCTGCGCCGGGCGATACGCTCGAGCATGCGCCGCAGCAATGCATAGCGCTGCCGGGTGGTCCGAAACCGAACGCTGCCCTTTTGCTTCGTATCGAGACCTCCCCGCGGCACGATCAGCTCGGTGAGTGCGTTCCACTCGTAGGGCTCGGTGACCCCTTGCCGGCGAAGGACCGACTCGAGGCGTCGCGAGATCGCCTCGCGCTCCAAACCGACACAACCGAAATGGCGAGCCACCATCCCCGAGAGCCCGTCTGTGGGACCCAGCACGGGACCGTGCACGGCCGCCAATACCTGGGCGCCGCCGACCTCGTTGGCCCGCTCGGTCAGCCAACGCGCCAGCCGCGACTTTCCGGTGCCCGCCCCGCCCTCGAGCAACGCCAGGCGCGCCTCGTGGAAGCGATGGACCTCGGCGAGCTTGTCCCACAGCCAATCGCGCTCGGCGTCTCGGTCGACCAGGCGCACGGTGCGCAGCCCGAAGAGGCCCAGCCCGGCGCCGAGCAGTTGCGCCGATGGTGCGTCCTGGACGGGCTGGCGCCAGTCGTCGGGAAGCGGCGGTGAGACCACCGCGGCGAGATCGACGTTCGCACCGGCCTCGCCATCTGTCGTATTCGACGCCGCGCGCGCGATGGGCTCGCCCCAGCCTGAAAAGTCGACCGTCACCGCGTGATTGACCGGAGGAGCGTCATCGCCAGCGATATTCAGTAGCCGGGTGGTCGCGCCGATCTCGTGGAGCGTATCGGCCCCCTGGGGCCCCGCGGCGTCGCCGGGCGTGGAGGTCTCCCTGTCCAAAGGCTGCACCGGCGTCAGGTTCGCATCGACGGACGACGTCCAGCTGCGCTCACGGCTCGATTCTTCGCCGCCGCTGTCAAAGAGCTCTTCTCCACGCTCGCTTTGGCCGGTCGCGGGCTCCCCGAGCAAACGCGCCAGGCTGTGAGCGGCGTCGGCGGCCGTTGGAAAGCGATCGGCCGGCTCCTTTTGCAAGAGCCTGTGCAGCCAGGCGGCTAGCCCCTCGGGGACCAAATAACGCGGCTCGTAGGCCGGCAACTCCGAGTGAAGGTGCTTGCTGCTGATCTCGACGACGTTCGCGCCGTCAAAAGGGCATGTGCCGGTGGTCAGCTCCCAGGCGACCACACCGAGGGCATAGAGATCCGTATGCGGTCCATAGTCACGAAAGCGGCCGCGAAATTGCTCGGGCGCCATATAGTGTGGCGTGCCCCAGCCGGTGTCGAATGTGCCGGTGCGACCGGTCAGGTCCAGCGGGTGGGCGAGCCCGAAGTCCGCGAGCTTCAGGCCCATCCGATCCCCGCGGCGACAGCCGACCAAAATATTGTGGGGCTTGAGGTCACGGTGGACGACGCCGCGAGCATGGGCGTGGGCGAGCGCATCGAGCACGTTGAACAAAATATGGCGCGTGCCGGGCCAGTTGAGCCTGGCGATATAGTTGGACAACGCCCCGCCGCGGGCGAGTTCCATGACCAGGTAGGGGCTTCCTGCGATGAGGCTACCTTCGGAGGCTGCCGCTGCTTGCTCGCTGACCTCGCCGTGGTCGAAGACCAGGATGATGCCCGGATGGTCGAGGGCGGCGACCGAGCGGATCTCGTTGCGAAACTGGCGTAGGTACTCCTCGCGGCGGGCGCTGTGCTCGGTGAGCACTTTGACGGCGATGGGCACCTGTTGGGGCAGGTGTACCCCTCGCCAGATCTCACCCATGCCTCCGCGCCCGATGATCGCGTCGACCTCGAAGGGTCCAAGTCGAATGGGTTGAGCTGTCATGGAGTCTACTGCAACTTGAGTTTGGGCGCCGGTCCAATGGATGAACACAGACTAATCTACACAGGCGATCGTGTCGACTCGTGCGCCGCGGCTGGCTGTGCTATTAAGTGTTCACTAACTTGACTGATGTACGTCGAGGTCGTCCGTGGAAGAATCCAGTGAAGTCACCCCCTCTGAAGTTGGCATGGACCCGGTCCGGATAGCCGAGGCGAGCCGGCTCATCGACCAACTTCACGCCACCGGGAAGTATCCGGCCCTACAGGTGTGTATTCGCCGGCGCGGGAAGATCGTGCTGCACAAGGCCGTCGGCCAGTATCGGGCGCAAAGCGACCCCGAGGGCGGCTGGAAGCCGGCCGGCCTGGATACGCGCTTTCTGAACTTCTCGATCAGCAAATCGGTCGTCTCGACCGCGCTGCACGTGCTGCTCGACCGCAATGAGTTGCACGTCGACGATCCCGTCTATTGGTACATCCCCGAGTTCGGCCAGCATGGCAAACGCCACGTCACGATTCGCCACGTGCTCACCCACACCGCGGGCATCCCGATGATCTTCTGGCATTTGAGCGACGAACTCATCTGCGATTGGGACCGCATCATCACGCAGATCTGTGAGCAGGACCCGCATCACTTCCCCGGCCGTCGGGCCAGCTATCATATCTTGAGCGGCGGCTATATCCTGGCCGAGATTATTCGCCGGGTCGACGGACGAGACGCGCGCACGTTTTTGGGCGAGGAGATCCTCGAGCCGCTGGGCTTCGAGACGTTCAACTTCGGCGCGCCCGACGACCAGCGCTACCGAACGGCGTGTGTCGAACGGGTCGACGAGATGCCTCCGGCGCTGCTGACCGAGTTCATCAGCCGTTTCATCGACGTCGACGTCGTCGAGGCGCTCGGGGTCATCAATCGCGACAGCGTCTTCGACTCGATCATCCCGGCCGGCAATATCGTGGGGACCGCCGAGGAGTGCTCGCGCTTCTTCCAGATGCTCCTAAACGGCGGTGAATTCGGCGGGACACGCGTCCTCTCGGAGGAACAGGTTACCCGGGCCACCGGCGAGCAGGTTATGGCCAGGCTCGACTGGACATTATTTTTGACCCCACAGCGATATAGCCTGGGCTTTATGCTCGGCCGCAAACACACGCCGCTCAATATCTTCGGAAAAAACACCGAGCGCACCTTCGGGCATATCGGGTTTTCGCGTCAATTCGGCTGGGCCGACCCCGACAGCGACATCGCCGGGGGCTTTTTGACCAGCGGTGTGCCCGTTCGACCGGGCCGTGAGGTCATCCTGGTGCGCAAATTCCAGAATAAAATTCGCCGAGCCTGCGTTAGGTGACCGGCTCCAACAGACCGCAGGGCCCGCACGCCGAGGATAACTCTCGAGCGGCCCTTGCGCCTCGGGTGTTTTTTCACTAGTCATCCTCGCGGCTTTGGAGCCTCCGGGTTGACTTCGGTCACCGACGGTGAACCAGCGCCCCGCGATACCACCTGTCCTTTCGTCGCATGAGGTCGTATCCATGCCCCGCCGGCAAGATATCAACACCATCTGTATTCTCGGCTCCGGTCCGATCGTCATCGGTCAGGCCTGTGAATTCGACTATTCGGGTACCCAGGCGATCCGCGCGCTCAAAAATGAGGGCTATCGGATCGTGCTCGTCAACTCGAACCCGGCCACGATCATGACCGATCCGGAGCTGGCCGATGCCACCTACATCGAACCGTTGACACCGGACTTCGTTGCCCAGGTCCTCGAAAAAGAGCGCCCCGACGCGCTGCTGCCCACCATGGGCGGCCAAACGGCGCTGAACCTGGCCCAGGCGCTCAGCGCCCAGGGAGTCCTCGACGAGCTCGGCGTCGAGCTCATCGGCGCGACCCCGGAGGTCATCGATCGCGCCGAGGACCGCGAGCAATTCCAAGCCCTGATGGACGATATCGACGTCGCCCAGCCCGCCGCCGGTATCGCTCGGTCGGTCGAGGAAGCCTGGAAGATTCAAAAGCGGGTCGGTTTTCCGGCCATCTTGCGCCCCAGCTATACCATGGGCGGCGCGGGCGGAAATATCGCCTATAACCGCGACGAATTCGAGCGCTACGTCAAGTGGTCCCTTTCGCAGAGCCCCACCAACGAGGTGCTCATCGACGAGAGCCTGCTCGGCTGGAAGGAGTTCGAGCTCGAGCTGATGCGCGACCGCAATGATAATGTCATCATCATCTGCGGCATCGAGAACTTCGACCCGCTCGGCGTGCACACCGGCGACTCG
>JBKGZI010000229.1:0-9612 GCA_046545675.1 Persicimonas sp. | reverse complement strand
CATCGCGGAGACGGTGCCCGCAGTCAGCCACAACATAGTATTGGCGAAGCCTCCCGCGGAGAACGTGTTGCCACTACTCGAGTCGAGGAGGTTGGCAATCAATACGCCGGTCAACGGCAGCCCCAGCCGAAGGCCTAGACTGCCGGCTGATTCCCACCACCGCTCGTGAGCGAGATGGACAATCGGACCACCGAGTGCATAGCCCGCAAATCCACTGAATACAGCGGTAGACTCACCATCAGCCGCACCATACGCGAGCAGACCAATTGATGCTGCATCGACAGGCATAATGTGCCAGCCGTACCACTCGTCCTCCACACTGTCATCGGCGTGTGCAGTCGCAGCGGTGACCGTCACTACCGTCACGACGGCGATGACACCGACGAAACGCCGCCAGAATTCGGAAAAATCACCTTCCACCACGAAATGTCTGTGAAAATTTATCAATTTACACTCATTGAGGGGCTCAACGTTCGTATTGGGCAACGTTGCTGAATTGGGCGGGACGTTCAACTTCTGAGCGCCCATGAGCACTCGAAGACGTTCCGGAATTGGTGCTGCAGCCGCATTTCCCAACACGTCGAGTCTAGCGCAATGCCTATGTGTTCTCCATGCTCAGCGCTGTGGACGCCCTTCGCTGATGACACTGATGACGCTGAAGCGTCACAACGAAAGGGGGGAGTAGGACGCGAGATCCGGGGGTAAGCCCTCTCCCCTCCGGGTCGAGTGCAACCCCCGGCTACAGGGCCTCGACTCCGCTTCGCTTCGTCTCGGCGCGGCGCCTGAAAAACGGCGCCTTGAAAGGCCTGGCCGACGAAAAACGGCGCGCCCTCAAACTACCAGGGCGCGCCGTATCTTACTCTCTCACTTTCTAACTCTCTCACTCTCTCGATTCATTTGCAGTGCTCGGGAATCTCGTCGACGAGCACCTCGCGCGGCTTGCAGCCGTCGGACTCGCCGACGATGCCCTCGGCCGCCATGCGGTCGACCATGCGGGCGGCGCGGTTGTAGCCGACGCGCAGCTTGCGCTGGATCATCGAGATGGACGCCTTGCCCGAGTCGACGACGACCTTGACGGCGTCGTCGTAATATTCGTCCTTCTCCCACTCTTGCTCGAGCGGGCTCTCTTCTTCCTCGTCCTCTTCGACGAGGATCGACTCGTCGTAGTTGGGCTTGGCCTGGGTCTTGAGGAAGTCGACGATCTTGTTGATCTCGGTCTCGGAGACGAACGCGCCGTGGACGCGCTTGAGCGCGCTGGAGCCCGGCGGCACGAAGAGCATATCGCCGTTACCCAACAGATTCTCGGCGCCGTTGGAGTCCAGGATGACCCGGCTGTCGGTCTTGCTGGTGACCCGAAGCGCCATGCGCGTGGGGAAGTTCGCCTTGATGAGGCCGGTGATGACGTCGGTGGACGGGCGCTGGGTGGCCAGAATCACGTGGATGCCGGCCGCACGCGCCTTTTGAGCCAGGCGCGCGACGGCCTGCTCGACGTCCTTGGAGGCGGTCATCATCAGGTCGGCGAACTCGTCGATGACCACGACCAGATAGGGCATGCGCTCGTGGGCCGCCTTGCCGTTGTGGTCGATGTCGAGGTCGCGCATCGCCTTCGACTCTTCCTTGCCGTCGAGGGCGTCGAGCTCGGCCTGCTTGGTCAGTCGCTCGACTTTTTTGTTGTAGCCCTTGAGGTTTCGCACGCCCATATCGGCGAGCTTCTGGTAGCGCTTCTCCATCTCGTTGACCACCCAATTGAGGGCGACCGTGGCTTGCTTGGGGTCGGTGACGACCGGCAGCAGCAGATGCGGGATATTCTCGTAGATATTGAACTCGAGCATCTTGGGGTCGACCATGATCATGCGCACATCCTCCGGGGAGTTCATATAGAGGAGGCTGACGATCATGGTGTTGACGGCGACCGATTTACCCGAGCCGGTCGCGCCGGCGACGAGCAGGTGGGGCATCTTGGCCAGGTCGGCGGTGACCGGCTCGCCCTCGGTGCCCTTGCCGAGCGCCATGGGTAGCTGCATGTCGTTGCCCTGGAAGAGCTCGTCGGCGATGATCTCCTTGAGCCAGACCATCTCGCGAGACGGGTTGGGCACCTCGATGCCGACGACGCCTTTTCCGGGGATTGGCGCGACGATACGCACGCTGAATGCGGCCAGCGCCATCGCCAGGTCGTCGGAGAGCCGGGCGATCTTCGAGATCTTGACGCCCGGGGCGGGGCTGAACTCGAACATCGTGATGACCGGGCCGGGGCAGATCTCGACGATCGAGCCCTCCACCTTGAAATCGGCCAGCGTCTGCTCGATCTGGGCGGCCATCGAACGCAACTCGTCGGTGTCGACATCGACGCCGTCGGAGTCGTCGTAGTCCAGGAAGTTGAGCGGCGGCAGCTCGTAGTCGCCTTTTTTCTTGGGCTTGAACAACACGTCGTCTTCGTCGTCGCCGGCGAGGAGTTCCTTCTTCTCCTTGGCGCGTTTTTGTCCGTCGCTCTCGACGATCTGCGGGCCAAAGTCGCCGCCGACGGGTCCGTCGGCCTCCTTCTCGGACTTCATGTCGATGACGTCGCCCCCATCGGCGTCGGCCTCTTCTCCATCGCCATCGTCGGTGTCGACGTGTCGGATGACGATCGCAGGCTCGTCGTCCTCCTCGATGTCGGGGTCGGTCGCCATCGGCTCGCCCATCTCCCACTCACCGGACTCTTTGGCGTCGTCGGTCTCGTCGGCCTTCTTCTTAGACTTTTTCTTGGATTTCTTCTCGTCGGCTGCAGCGGCAGGCTCGTCGTCGGGCGCGTCACCCTTAAAGAGATTGACGAGCTTTTCGGAAAGCTTCTCTTCGACTTCTTTTTCGGCGTCGAATTCGTAGTTGCCGTCGACCAGCGGCTTGACCGACATCTCGGCGGCGAGTTGGGCGGGGTCGACGCCTTGTTCGGCGGCTTTGGCGAGCAGTTTTTGTCGCTCCTCGCGAACGCGTTGCTTGTACAGACGGCGTACTTCGCGTTTGTGCTTGACCCAAGCGCCGAAGCGATGGGCGCCGCCGACGATCTTTCGGACCAGCGCGCCCAGGCTCATATCGGTGGCGAGCATCAGGCTGAGCAGCAGCGCGCACACGCCGATGATGGCCGTGCCCACGGTGCCGAAGAGCCCGCGAAGGACTTCGCCGGAGAATTCGCCGACCATCCCACCGGGCATATGTCCGAACATGGTATATTCGAAGAAGAATAAGTGGCTGAGCATCGCGCCGGCGAGCACGAAGAGTAGCTGGCCGCCGACCTCGGACCACTTCCACTCGATGATTCGCCCGATGACCAGCATAAAGCCCAGATACCAGAGCAGGGCGTCCAAGAAGAACGAGCCCACCCCGAATAGATAGAGCAATGCGTCGCCGACGCGCGCGCCGACCGGGCCGATCAAATTGGAGGGGGAGTCAGCCGACGTCAGGTCGGCCGGCTGAAAGCTCACGATGGACAGCAAGATCACCAGCGCCAGGGCGAGCAGCACGAGGCCGCCGATTTCACGCCAGAGTGCCGGTGAACTGCTCGTCGATTTTTTTGTGCTCGAAGTGCTTTCTGCTGCCATACAACCCTCCGTGGTCGCCGGTTCCCTGCTGGGCTGCGAGTGCAGCCGGGGAGCCTCTCGTACAGTGCGCGTCCTTGCGCATCGAGCCGCAACATCAACTAAAAACCAAAAATTAGTGACTGCGGGCGTTTGCAGCGTATCATGGATGGCCAGTGAGTCAATTTTGTTCAGCGGCCGGCGCGCTCACAGCGGTTCGAGCGCGTCGTCGCGAAGGCCCACGAGCAGCGTCTTACCATCGTCGTGGGCCTTCACCTCGCCGAATTCGGCCTGCTCGAAATGCTCGCGACGGCCTTCTTGGAAATAAAAGGCGTCGGCGCCGATGGTGATGCGCCCGTCCTTTCGCTTCCAGCGGAGCAGACGCTCGTTGTCTTGTTCGAGATCGTCGCCGAGCCGCTGGAAGTGAGCCACGCCGCGCTCGTCGACGGAGACCACGGCGGTGCCGCGGTGGACCGAACGCTGAGACAATGCATCGTCGATATCGTCGCCGACCTCGTAGCGAAGCCGCATATAGTCGCCCTGGATGAGCGAGCGCGGGTCGACTGGGGCGAGCTCGAGGTAGACCGACTCGCCGTTGGCCAAGAATCGCTCCTTTTGGACGACCAGCGTGTTGAGTACGACGAGCACGACCGCGGCCGCGATCCAGATGAGGTGTCGTCGTTTCATCGCGCCTCCGTATCGCCGGTTTTCTCGGCACTTTTCTCGGCATCTGCATCGAGGAGCCAGCGAAGCCCCAGCAGCACCAGCCCGCTGGCCAACAGGACCCCGGATTTGGCGAGGAGTGTGAGATCGAGTTGGTAATAATAAGTCGACAGGTGAACGCTCAAAGCGATCGCGCCCAACCCGGCCAGCCAGATGCGGTGGCGCCACAGGCCCACTCCGACCAGCAGTGCGGCGCAGAATATCCCCGGTGTCGTCACCAGCCCGAGGAGGACGACGGCGATGGCCGCCCAGATAAAGCGGCGCTCCTCGGCCTCAGGTTCTGTCTCGGTGTGGGCCAAGGCGAGCATGGCGGCGGCGGCCACAGCCAGCATGATGCGTTGGGCTTGCGGCATCCAGTCGGCGACGGCGTTGATCAAGAACTCGAACGAAAGCCCCGTCGCGAGAAGCGCGCCGACGTAAGCGGCCGGTCGCAGAGCGAGGCGAACACGGCTCGAGAGGGCTCGGCGCGCTCCGAATACCGTGCACGGCGCAGCGAGCGCAGCTCCAAAGAGCAGCGCAAAGCCGACCTCGTTGTCCAGGGCTTCCACGACAAAATATCCTCCAAGAAACGCCCCCGAGAACAGCCGGTTGGCACGCGAGGGGATCAACGCGTACATCGTACCGCAGCTCGCCGCCGCGCCGAGCATGCGAACCGGTTGGTCGAGCCTGTCCGTCGCGGCGAGAGCGACGGCCTGCGCGGCGAAGCTGGTGGCGAGCACCAACTGGGAGGTGAAGACGTTGCGGCCGAACTCGAAGCGGTCGATGCCGACGGCGACGGCGCCCAGGAAGCCGGCGAGCGCCAGCGACGGCAACCAGCCGGGTTTGATGAGGCCGAACGCGAAGAGCGCTCCAATTAAAAATAATGTGGCCAGCCAAGCGCCGATGCCGGCGACGATGGAGATAAGCCGTGACGCGGAATCGTCGGCCTCTGTCGAGGCTGCGACCGCCTGCTCGGCCGTGTCGCGTTCCTCGGCGGACAGGTGGCCCGAAGACTCGAGGTGTTCGAAGAGGTTTTGGTAGCTCGGCACGCTCATGTGGCCTCCTTGGCCCGCTCGGCAAGCTTGCGCAGTCCCCAGACCAGCCCACCGGAGGTGCCCAGCGTAAACACTCCCAAAACGAGAAGGGTAATGCCTCCAAAGTCGCCCGCGTCCAGCAGAAAGACGGCGAAGCGAACCACGGCGATGATCAGCCAGGCGAGCCCGCCGATCGCGATGACGCTCAGATCAAACTCGCGGCGACTATGACGGTTCCACACCGCCCAACTCGCCGCTGCCATCGCACTTAGCTGGATTGTGTGCCACAGCCAGTCGTTACTGTGCAGGATTTCGGGAAACGCCAGTCCCCCAAATATGGCTGAAGCGAAGAGGCTTCGCGACCAAGCCGGATCGAGCCAGTCAGGAGAGCGGCGGTCGCGCAAGGCTTCCAAGGCCAGCCATAGCCCGCCGAAGACCAACGAGATCACCCCGGGATACAGATGGCGCGACAGTCGCGGGTAGTCGCCGATGTACAGGCGCTGGTCCATGAATAGGATGAGCGCCGTCGATAGGACGGCCCCAAAGATGACCCAGCCACCCTGAGTGCGCGCGAGGCCGACCAGCGGCAACATCAGCACCGACCACAACGCGAAGAGCTGCCAGGGGTCCGCTCCGGTCTGGTAGATCTGACCGAAGACAGCCAAAAACACGCCGACGAGCACCGCCGCGGCCACGAGGAGCACACGTGAGCTTATCCGTTCGGTGCCGCGCAAGGTTGCCCCGGCCAGACAGGCGACAAAGCCAACCTCGACCAGGCTCAGCTTCGCCAGACCGGGCAAATCGGCCCAATTGAACGCAAAGAAGAATATAATGCCGGCGAGGACCAGCGCTGCGCCGAAGAAGAGCAGGGCGCGCGACGCCCACACAGAGGCCCACCCGTCGGGCTTGAGCAGGGAACGCGCTTCACTGAACGCGTCCTCGCCGAGCACACCTGCGGCTGTCAGTTGCTCGAGAGTGTGCCGACTGGCGGGTCGCTCGAGCTCTTCGGTTGAGTCGGCCGATGAGTCCATATTGATCCGGCGGCTTTTTGCGGAACTGCCAGTATTGTTTCATTCTTGGCGTTGTAGTCCAACGCTGCGAGGCGGCGGTATTCGAGTCACAAAAAAAGCGCCCCGAGCCAATCGCTTGGCTCGGGGCGCTAAAATCGTATGGTCGAGGCCGGGGTCGACCCGGGCTGGCTCAGACCTCGTGGACCACCGGGATGACCACCGGTTTGCGGTCGATGCGCTTGCGGAAGAAGCGTCGGATCGACGAGCGCACTGCTTCGTAGACTTCGCTGGTGTCTCGACGTGCCTTCTTGGAGAGCTGATGGATGGCGTCGTTGGCGTATTTGGACGCCTCATCGAGCATCTTGTCGATGTCGGCGTCTTCGCCGATGAATCCGCGCTGCATCAGGCTGGGCTTGCCGGTGACCTGTCCGGTGTTGCGGTCCATGACCACAAAGGCCACGACCATGCCGGAGTTGGCCAGCTTGGCGCGGTCGCGCATGACCATCTCTTCGAGGTCGCCGGTATATTTTCCGTCGACGAGCATGCGGCCGGTGTCGACGCGGCCGACCACGCGTGCTCCGTTGTGGTCGAATTCGAGCACATCGCCATTTTCGATGAGCTGGGTGTCCTCGATGCCCAGGTCCTTGCCGAGCTGGGCGTGGCGCTGGCGCATACGATACTCGCCGTGGACTGGCACCAGATGCTTGGGCCGGGTCAGGTTGATCATCAGCTTGAGCTCTTCGCGCTTGCCGTGGCCCGAAGCGTGGATGGGGCCGTCTTTGGGCGTGATGATCGTCGCGCCGGTCTTGGCCAGGTTATTGAGCATATTGTGGATGCCCCGCTCGTTGCCGGGGATCATCCGCGCGCTGGTGATGACCGTGTCCGTCTTGTTGAGCGTGATCTGGTAGTGATCGCCCAGCGCCATGCGGCTGAGGCTTGCACGCGGCTCGGCCTGGCTTCCCGTCGAGATGACCAGAAGCTTGTCGGCCGGGTAGTCGTCGAGGTTGCGCTGGTCGACGAGGATGTCGTCGGCGGGCAGCTTCAAGAAGCCCTCTTCGCGGGCCAGATTGAAGTTGCGTTTGATGCTGCGCCCGAGCAGGGCGACCTTGCGGCCGTGCTTGTGGGCGAGGTCGAGCTGGCCGCGGATGCGGTCGACGTTGCTGGAGAACTGAGCGATGATCACTCGGCCCTTGGCGTTTTCGATGATCTCCGAGAAGCCGTTGTAGACGACTCTCTCGCTGGTCGACAGCCCGGGTACACCCGAGTTGGTGCTGTCGCCAAAGAGAGCGGTCACACCCTGGCGGCCGAGTTCGGCGAAGCGCTGAAGATCCATCGGCTCGCCGTAGACCGGGGTCTGGTCGAGCTTCCAGTCGCCGGTGAAGACGAATTCGCCCAGCGGCGTGCCCAGCGTGATGGCCATGGCGTTGGGCACAGAGTGGTTGATGTGCAAGAACTCGACGCGAAACGGCCCCAGGTCGACGACCTCGCCGGGCTCGCACGGGAATAGGTCGACCTCGTTGGCCAGGTTATGAGACTGCAGCTTGGCGTAGAGCATCGCCAGGGTCAGCCGGCCACTGTACACCGGCACGTCGACCTCTTCCAAGAAGAAGGGCAGCGAGCCGATGTGGTCTTCGTGGCCGTGGGTCAGCAGCACCGCGTCGAGCTTGTCGAGGTTCTCCATCACGTAGGACCAGTCCGGAAGTACGATGTCGATTCCGTACTCGTCCTCGGGGAAGGTCAACCCACAGTCGACCAGCAGCATCGAGCCGTTGCACTCGATGATCGCGCAGTTCATGCCGACTTCGTCGAGGCCGCCCAGCGGAATGAACCGCACGTAGTCGCCCTCGGGCGGAGCCGGTACATTATAGGTGTCGTCCGTGTGTGAATTGTCTGTCATACTGAAAATACCGTTGTAGTAATGCTGTTGTAGGTGGGTCTCGATGACCCGAGCAATGGTTCCTTGTTAATTGCGATTACGAATATAAGTCGTCGATAAAGCTAGGCAATTTGGGCCGGATTGGTGGTGACGCCTCGTGATGAAGCGTGCCCCGAGCAATCTGGGATGAAGGTCCAACGCCTGTTGGTATGGTGCAGATGGGCGGAAATGTCCAGCCGAGTTTGGCTCGAACGAGCCGATGGGAGCGCCCCGGGGGGTTGGGTCGCCGCCTCAAGTACGTCTCAAGCGCTTGGCTTTTCGCCGTCGTTGTCCAAGCAGGGAGCGGCGTCAGGCTGCTCGAGCGGTTCGTCGGGGTTGAGCCACACGGGCTTGTCGGCCGGCTCGTCGGTGCAATTGGCCGGCTCGATGGATTGTTCGGGCTCACACCAAAGGCAGTCGTCGGGCTGGTCGAGCATGCGCACCGGGACTTCGGCGCTCTCCTCGGTTTGCACGTCGCCGATCCAGGCACGGGGAGTCAGCACCAGAGCCATCCAGAAGAAGGTTCCGGCGATGAACGCGCGCAGCATCTTGTCTCGAAAAAGACCCATGAGACCAATTGACGGGGCGTGGTTATTGACCACTTCCTGCTCGAAGCCTGTATATCTTACATCCTAAACATACGCGCGCCTCGGCAAAAAGATCTAAGTTTTCGCCGCCGGCGCCTTGGCGTATCTTCGGGCTACCTACTATGATGCCTCAAACCGCCTTAGAATTTCAAGCCACTCGAAGCGGTTTCTTGTTCGTGTGGGTAAGTCGCGGAGATTTTTATGACATCGATCGACATGAAAGACGTATTTCAAACGTTATTTGCAGTAGCATGGGCCGACGGAGAACTCAAAGAGCAGGAGAGACGTTTTCTGGGAGACCTCGTCGAGCGAAGCGAAGCCGGCTCGGAGGCGTCCAAATGGTTCACCGAACCCCCGGCCGAGCCCGACTGGAACAGGCTGAGCGCCGATGCCTCGCTGGCGGCCACGGTGTTGCGTCAGGCCATTTATATGGCGGCGACCGACAAGACGGTCCAGTACGAGGAGACGCTCGTGCTCGACAGGCTGCGCGAGCAGTTGGGCATCTCCAAGGAGGACTTCCAGCGTATCCAGCAGGAGGTCGAGCGCGAGCACGCGCAAGCCTAGAGAAGTCGCCGCGTCGCTTGATTTTGGCGAGGGCGACGTTGTAGGTGTACAACCCGCCCAAAGAAGTTAGGTCACCCCGAGACGGGAGTTGGCGATGTCTGCACTTTTTCTCACATACGTGTTCTGCATGATCGTCGGCGGCGCGTTTGTGATCCTGTCGATCTTCGGCGGACTCTTCGAGGCCGACGCCGATCTCGACGCGGATATGGACGCCGATTTCGATGCGGATCTAGACGCGGATCTAGACGC
>JBKGZI010000228.1:0-9621 GCA_046545675.1 Persicimonas sp. | reverse complement strand
ATGACGCATCGAGTGTCTCGAGCTTCTCGTTATCCACAAGACTTACGCGCTTGTAGTTAAAGCACGTCGAGGTTGGCGATTGAGGCGAACACGCCGCCGATGACCAAGACGATGATGGCGTAGCGCAACACCCAGGTGTAGGCTTTCATGCGGTTCTGGAAGCTTTCGACGGAGCGTTTGTCGTAGCGCTCGGCCAGATAATCCAGGCGCTCGTCGAGGCGGCCGGCCTCCTCGCCGATGTCGATATTCTCGAGCACCTCGGCGGGCATCGCCCCGATCGCGTACAGCGATTTGGCCAGCGAGTGGCCGTCCTCGATGCGCTGCTGGGCTTTTTTATAATGATCCAGAATTCCGGGGTGGTTGGCCGCCTCCGCGGCGAGCTCGAGCCCCTGGAGGACTGTCATTCCAGCGTCGATCGATTGCTGCAGATAGCGGCAAAACAGCGATATCGAAAATAGCCGGCCCGGCTCGCTGAGCACCGGAACCCGCATCCAGATGCGCGCGAATAACCCGCGCGGGGCGAAGTCGACCGGCAAGTTCAGCCACCCAAAAAAGCCGGTGAAACAGGCCAGCCCGAAGATCGCCGACTCCAGGGTCGACTCGATCAGAATGCCCTGGAGTTGCTCGCGGGTGTCCGCGGAGAAGGCCAACTCGATGAGATCGCTTCCGATGATATTGCCGAATACGATCAGGCCGAGCGCTATCAAGATGATCGGCTCGATCATCGACATGGCGAAGTCTTTTTTGCGCTTGTAGCGCGTGCCGTAGATCTCGGAGAGCTGCTCGAAGGTCTCGGGCAGCACGCCTTGTTCCTCGGCGACCAGGATCAATTTGCGGGCGTTGGGATCGAGCACGCCGTAGCGAGCCAGCGCCTCGCCGACCATATCGCCGCGCTCGAGCAGCGCCTCGCGCAGTCGGCCGACGGTTTTTTTGTCGAAGTTTTGCCGAGCCAAAATGTCGAGGATGCGCGAATAACCGATGCCGCTGTGCAGGCCGTCGGCGAATGTGGTGCACATCTGCTCGGCCTCAGGGTCGGTCATATAGGTCGACCTCTGGCGGACCACGGCTTCTTGTTTGGCTCCGGGGTCTTGCGATGCGTTTAGATCGGGTGCATCGTGGTGATGAGGGGGGCGGCTAGGGTTCATAGGTGCGTCGCGATGTTTGACATCAAATTGAGGCGCGAATCTTTAACAGAGAGCACAGTCGAGTAGTGTAGACTAAATTGAAGTCAGCGTCAGCAGTAGCTCGCGCCCGGTGGCATGCGAGCACGAATCAACCCAAGGGGACACGCTCTTATGTACGAAAAACAAAAAAAGATGATCAGTCTGATGAAGGAGATTCTCCAAGAGGATTACCTTCACCTGACCGTGCACCAATACACACTCGACGAAGATCTCGACGAGGGGACCGTGAGCATTCGCTGTCGGCTGTCCGACCAGAAGGCCGACGGCTTCGAGGTCGGCGGCAGCGGCGTGGGCGTCATCGATGCGCTCTTCGACGGGCTCAAGCAGCGCATGGCCGACGATTATCCGTCGCTGAAGTCGATTCGCTTCTCGGAGTTTTCCATCGAGGGGCTCATCTCCGGCGACGACAGCCCGGACGTGGCTACCAAGGCCGAGGCCGTGGCGACTGTGGGCATCATCAACAGCGAAGACCAGGAATTTCAATTCGAAGCCAAGGCGCCCTCGGTCAGCCGCGCCGGTATCCAGGCGACGATTCTGGCCGCCGAATACTTCGTCAACAGCGAGCGCACCTACGTCAAGTTGCACGAGATCCTCGAGCATTACCGCTCCGAGGGCCGCACCGACCTGGTCGAGAAATATACCGACCTGATGAGCAAGGTCGTCGAGAACACCTCCTATAGTGAGGTGGTCGAGCAAATTCGCAAGCAGATGTAGTTGGCCCTGTCGAGTTGCTACTCCCGGGTGCAGTCGCTGGGCGTGGGGGCGCCCGGCGAGGCCCGGACCACGCCGGCCCCGATGGTGTCGGTGTGATAGCACCAGTGGGCCGGGTCGTCGTTGCCGACCGGATCTTCATGGTCGGGATGGACGCCCCAGGCGACATCCTCGCGCACCGGTAAGGTGGCGTTGGAGTCACCGTTTGGATGGATGAGTTTGCTGGAGGCCCACTCGATGGCGTCGTGCGCCTCGAGCTCGAATTCAGCGGCGCGGTAGGCGAGCTGAAGGCGCCGCGACGAATTTGACAGCGGCACCGCGTCGAACCAGCGGCCGTATTCGTAGGAGCTGCCCCGCGGCAAATCGTCGGTCAGCCCGTAGTAGTCGTGGTCTTCGCGCACGAAGACGAAGTAGCCGCCCGGCTCGATGGGCTCGAGCGCCTCGAAGACCCGGCGCTCCTCGGGATCGGTGGGAAAGGAGTCGACCTGAATGCGTCGATTGCTGCCGCTGAGTTGAATGATGATGCGTCGGGGGTCGGCCGGCGCCGTCCCCACGTTTTTCACCTCGATATACTCGCCCAACTCCACGCTGGTCTCAGGAGGCGTGGACACGTCGGGCATTACCTCGGTAAAAATCAAATGAGGCTCACCGGGCTTGGAGTCGGCGTCTGGGGCGTCAGTCCCGTCGGCCGCGTCGTCGGTATCGGTCGGATCAGACACGTCGGGGTCGGCGTCCGGCACGGTGGTGTCGGTCTGACCGTCCACGTCCCCCGCCCCACGGTACGGATACTCCTCGACGTCGAGCGTCAGATTGCATCCGGTGGCCGCGGCGATCAGGCAGACGGTCAGGAGCGCTGCTAACTTCGTGTACATACGGGCGGACCACTGTCGTTGCGAGTTCGAGTCCCGAGGGTAGTCAACCCGGCGCCGAGCGTCAATTTAGTGGCCCACTGGTTGGTGGGTCGCTGGTCGGTGGGCCACTGGTGAGTGGTCCGCAGGGGCGATCTCGACGGGGACTGGTTTTCGTCGACGATCGTTTAGCTTGCTTGACACCTTTTGAGAACCAGACTTACTCTGCCTCAGAAATGATGACTTATCCACGCGCCGTCTTCTGCTGGGCAGTTCGCGGGCCGGCGCGTTCTTCTGCGGAGCGATAAATGAGCACAAACGATGAAAAGGAGATCGATCTCGACGAAGCCCTCGAGAATACCACCTCGCAGTACGGGGAGCCCGACGAGCGAGAGCGGCCGCTGATCTTGGTGGCCGACGACGACGCCGAGATCCGCAAGCTGTTGCGCGCTCACTTCGAGACGATGGACTGCGACCTCATCGAGAGCGCCGACGGCGCTGAGACCCTCGAGAATATCATCGTCCACCGGCCTAATTTGGTCATCTTGGACGTGATGATGCCCGAACTCAACGGCTGGGAGGTCGCCAAATATGTGCGCCAGCGCGAGGAGACCTTCGACAAGGTCGGCATCATCATGCTGACCGCCATCGGCCCGACCAACAACGAGCTGACCTCGCCGCTCTTTGGCGCAGATGATTATATCGACAAGCCATTCGACTTCGACGAGCTCGAGTTCAAGGTGCGCAAGGTGCTCTCGGAGCGCAGCGAAGAGTAAATGACTCGGTTCGGCTGAGTAGTCGGCTGAGTCATAAGTTGAAGAGCTTCGAAGCGGCCCTCTTTGCGGAGGGCCGCTTTTTTATTCGAGCTCTTCGAGCATCTTTGTCGCTTTGGCATGCATCGAATGGCTCGACGGGACCATCGAAGTGATCTGGCGGCACAGCTCGGCGGCCTTGTCTGGGTCGGTCTTTCGCTTGTTGGCGGCCTGGATATATAGCGAGCGCGCCTGGTTGGAGAGTTCGCGGCGCAGCGAGTTGAGCTGCGAGCTCGACCCGTGGCTCTTGCCTTTCTTGTAGTGATGAGCGGCGCTGGAGAAGTTGCCCCGCGCGGCCTTAGCCAGGCCGAGCTTGGCATGTGCGGTGGCCAGCTTCGAGCCGAGCTTCTGGGTATAATAACCGCTGCGGGCCACCGATCGGTCCGCGCGTTTGGCCTTGGCGAGCGCGTCGATGGCGGTCTTCCAGGCCCCGGCGTTGAAGGCGCGCTCGGCCCGGCTGTAGGTCGAGGAGAACTGGTCGATACTCCTGGCCGCGGTGTCCGCACGAGTCTTCAACCCGCCGCTAGCCCCCGAGGCGATGTCGCGAAAATGGGCGGCTGCGGCCTTGAAGTCGCCGCTCTTATAGAGCCTGAAGCCCTCGGTGAAGTTGACCTTTCCACGCGATGCGGGCCTCGACGATTTATTGGGCGACCCGTTGCTGCCCGAGAGCCAATCATCATTAGAATTGGACGAGCCACGGGTTGGCTTCTGTGTGACGATCTGCCGGGCGGCGCGTCTTTCTTGGGCCTCTCGCGGGTCATCTTGCTGGTCTTCTTGTTGGGCGGCTTCGATCGTCTCGCGCAGTTCCAGGGCGCCCTTGTGGTTGGGCACCTGCTCGAGCAGCGCGGTGAGGTGCTCATCGGCGGCGTCGAACTCCTCGTCGGTGACGGCTTGCTGAGCCTTCTCGTAGAGCTCGGCGACGCGGTGCTGGCGGGTCTTGCGGACCAGGTCCTGGGCGTCTTCGAAGTAGGCGGTCTCGTTGGAGATCGACATAGCTATGCGCGCGGCCTCTTTTTGCTCTCCATCTTCGAACGCCTCTTGGGCGCGCTCGAGCTTGTCGAGGGCGGCCTCTTCGCGCTCGATGCGGGTTAGCTGTGCCTGCACGCCCGGAAACTCCGGCTGCTCGGCGGCCAACTGCTCGAAGATAGCCCGGGCTTGGGCCCAGTCGCGCGCTTTGACCTTCTCGACACCCTCGAGGTACTTCACCTGGGCCTGGGGAGTCTCGGCGGTGCTCGCCTGGGCTGTGGGTTCGTCGGCCGAATCACCGTTGAAATACAAGAACAACGCCGCGCCGATCAGGCACAGGCTGAGCACGCCCGCCCCGATGATGACGTAGGTCAGGATGCGGTCGGTGGTGGTGGTGTCGTCGGCCCCCGATGCGCCCATCTTGCGCACCATGGTGTGGTTATGGCCGGGCGTGCTCACCTCGCGTTTGGGCACGATGCGCCGGTTGCGCGAGCGCTGCTGGGGGCGGTTACCGGGGATGACGAATTGGATCTCGGTCTTGCCTGCCTCGACGCGGTCGCCGTGGATGAGTTCGGCCTCCTCGATGGCCGTGCCGTTGAGGCGCGTGCCGTTGGCCGACTGCAGGTCGATGAGCGTATAGCTCTGGTCGTTATTCTCGGCGATCTCGAGGTGCTGGCGGCTCATCGCCAGGTCCGAGATCATGATCGTGTTATTCTTGCCGCGCCCGATGGTATTTCGCTTTTTGTTGAGCAGAAATTCCTGGCCGGTGGCCGGGCCGCTGAGCACCGACAGCCTGGGCACCAGCGCCTCGTTCTCATAGGGGCTGTCGAAGACCTCGGTGGCCTCGGCGTGGAACTCGCCGGGCGCGGAGTCCTCGCTCAACGTCCCCTCTTGGTTAAGATCGCCGGATTGAGCCGGCGCCGAGCGGCTCTGGCCGGAGTCGGGCGGGCGCGGATTGGTGCTGTGGGTCTCCGGAGTCGGGCTGGGCTTTGGGCCTGCGGGGGCTTGCCTGGCAGAAGCGGCTGGGTCGGTCGGGGGCGTCTTCGCGGCCGGCGTCGAGGACTTGTCCGCCGTCGGTATCTTCTTCGGTGTGGATTCGAGCTCGAGCGCCGGGCTTCCCACCATCGAGACGGTCGTCTTGTCGCCGTCGTCGAAGTCGTCGAGCTCGTCCGGATCGACGCCGAGCAGGGAGTCGGTGACCAGGGTCGCGTCGCCGCCGAAGGCTTCCTCGGCGGAGTCGAGTTCCTCGGGCTGCGCGCCGAGCATCGAATCGGTGATCATGGTGGCGTCGCCGCCGAAATCATCCTCGCTCACATCGCTCGTCGCGCCAGCCGGCTCGGCGCCGAAGCCCAGTTTGCCCGACGCCTCGAAGGGGCTGTCGGTGAGCATGGTGGCCTCGGCCTTCATCTCACCGTCCGGGAGTTCGCCGGCGTCGAGCTCGACGTCCTCGACGAGGTCGCTCGCTTCGATACGGTCGGTGGGCGGGCCGTCGTCCTCTTCGACGAGGTCAGCGTCGTCGATGACCACGAGCTCGGAGTCGGCGATCGTCGCCGGAGCCGAGTCCTCGGCGAGCCCGTCGAACTCGTCGAGCTCGTCGGGATCGAGGGTCAACGTCGAGCGGACCTCTTCGTGCTCGGCGGGCTTTTTTCGGGCATCGTCTCGCTTGCCCGCATCGCGATCGTCATCATCTCGATCGGCGTCCGAGCCGGGCCTGGGCAGCCCCAGCGAAGTCTGCTTCTTTTTCTTGGCGGGCGGCTTCGGGATGCGCAGAGACTTGCCCTTCTTGCCCGAAGAAGCCTTCTCGAGCGACTTGCGCAACTTTCCCAGGCCGATCATCGTCTTCTTCTTGGATTTCGGCGAGCCTGTTCCCTTGCCTTCACTGCTCTCGGAACCGTCGCTGTCGTCGGCGGTCGATTGGGCAGCGGAGGCCGGATTTTTGTCCGACGAAGACATGCGGTGGTGGTTTCCGGTGTGCTAAAATAAGCTCACTCAAGTCTATCCCCGCCTCTCGGCAGTGTCAATTACTCGGGGGGGTTGTAGATCGGGGCTATGACATCACTTCCGGCGGCTGCTAATGTGAGCCGGCCAACCCCGCTTTCGTATGGCGCGTGGGACTCATGAAGCTGTTACGCACCTCGCTTCGCAACAAGCTGATCGGCGTCTTCCTGGTGCCCACGCTGGCCATCGTGCTGGTTTACGGCTTTCTGGCGTATTTTTCGGCGCGCGAGGGCCTCGAGGACGAGCTCGGTAAACGACTGGTTTCGGTGGGCCAAACGCTGTCGGCGGATATGTCCGAGAGCATCGAGGCCGCTCAAGTCGCCCGGCTCGATCCGTCGAAGACCCGCGTGCTCGAGCGCTTGCGCACCAAGCTCGAGCGTGCCCGTGAGGCGACCGGCGTGCGTCGGATCTTCTTATTCGACGCCGACCTCGCCAGCCTGGTCGACACCCGCGACGACGTCGAGTTCGGCCAATCGCTCTATGAGGTCGAGGCCGACCGCGTCGAGATCGCTCGGACCTTCGAGTCGGCCGAGGCGACCAGCAGCGTGCTCTTCCAGGACAACCGGGGCGTCTACTACAAGACCGGCTACGCGCCGATCATCCAGGACGGCGAGGTCGTCGCCGCCGTGGGGGTCGAGGGCAGCGCCGAGTACTTCGAGCTGCTCCGAAGCTTCGCCAGCGGGCTGACCGTGCTCGGCGCGATCGGCTTGCTTTTGGTGATTGTCGCCGGCGCGCTCTTCGCCCGCGCCCTGGTGCGCCCGGTCAACCGCCTGGTCGACGCCGCGCGCAGCCTGGGCGAGGGCGACTTGCACAAACCCGTCATCGACGCCGACGCCGCCGCCCAGGGCGAGGGCGACGAGATCGCTTTTTTGGCCGCTTCCTTCGAGGAGATGCGCCAAAATATCCTGAGCCGAGACCGCCAGATGCAGATGATGCTCTCGGGCATCGCCCACGAGGTGCGCAATCCGCTGGGCGGCATGGAGCTATTTTGCGGGCTGCTGCGCGAGGACCTCGAGGACGAGCCCGACGACGAGCACAACCGCCAGAAGCTCGACAAGCTCGCCAAGGTCCAGCGCGAGCTCAACTACCTGGAGAAGGTGGTCAGCGACTTCCTCGACTTCGCCCGGCGTATGCCCACCGAGCGCGAGCGCTTCTCGGCGGCCGAATTCGCCGACGAGGTCGCCCATCTATTGGTTGGCGAGGTCGACGAGGCCGGCTGCGCCCTCGAGGTCCACGTCGACGACGAGCTCGAGCTGACCGCCGACCGCGAAAAGCTCAGGCGCGCGGCCATCAACCTGGTGCGAAACGCCTACCAGGCCTGCGACGGCGGCGGCACGATCTCGCTGAGCGTGCGCCGCGCCGGCGACGACGGGCGCGAACTGGTCGTGCGCGACGACGGCCCGGGCATCGACCAGGAAAAGATCGACGAGATTCTCACACCCTTTTACACCACCAAAGAGAAGGGCAGCGGGTTGGGGCTTGCGTTGACCAGGCAGATCGCCGACCAACATGGTGGTACACTACAAATCGACAGCGAGCCCGGCGAAGGCACCGAGGTGCGTTTGCGGATTCCGTTCGATTCGGAAGTCTCCGAAGCCTCGCCCGAAGTGCCCGAAGGTTGGCTCGGCTGAGAAGGTTCGAGAACCAAGAACCAAGAACCAAGAACCAAGAACCAAAACACCTCAACAAGAGCAATTGACCCCATCAACCGTGGTGTGAACACATGGCGAAAAGCGCCCGTATACTGATCATCGAAGACAACGACACCCTGCGCGAAGGCATCACCCAGGTCGTCGAGCGCATGGGGCACGAGGCACACGCGACCGCCAACGGCCGGCTGGGCCTGGCGGCCTTCGCCGAGCGCGAGCCGGATCTGGTGATCACCGATCTCAAGATGGACGAGATCGGCGGCATGGAGGTGTTGAGCCGGGTGCTCGACGACAAGCCCGAGACGCTGGTGATGATCGTGACCGCCTTTGGCAGCATCGAGAAGGCGGTCGAGGCGATGAAGCAGGGCGCCTTCGACTTCATCCCCAAGCCGTTTCCGCCGGCGCTGCTGCGCACCAAGATCGACAAGGCGCTCGAGGTCAAGGCGTCTCGCCGGGAGACCGAGCGGTTGAGCAGCGAAAACGAGATGCTGCGCCGCGACGCCGGCCACCTCGACGACTTCGAGATCGTCGGCGAGTCCGAGGCGATGCGCGAGATCTTCAAGATGGTCGACAAGGTCGCCCCGACCGATTCGAGCGTCTATATCTACGGCGAGTCGGGCACCGGAAAGGAGCTCGTCGCCCGCGCGATCCACGAGTCATCGGCCCGAAAGGACGGCCCGTTTATCAGGGTCAACTGCTCGGCGCTGGCCGAGACCCTGCTCGAATCCGAGCTCTTCGGCCACGAGAAGGGCGCCTTTACCGGCGCTCACAAGCGTCGGCTGGGTCGCTTCGAGTTGGCCGACGGCGGCACGATCTTTCTGGACGAGATCGGCGACATCAGCCCGACCATTCAGCTCAAGCTGCTGCGTGTTCTCCAGGAGCGAAGCTTCGAGCGGGTCGGCGGCGAGGAGACCGTCGAGGTCGACGTGCGCGTGATCACGGCGACCAACAAGGACATCAAAGAGCAGGTCGAAAAAGGCGAGTTTCGCGAGGATCTCTTCTACCGGCTGCACATCATCCCGATCACCCTGCCGGCGCTTCGGGAGCGCCGCAGCGACATCGACCTGCTCGTCGAGCACTTCATCGACAAGCTCGCCGGGCGCACCAAGAGCGAGGTCGAAGGGCTCGCCCCGGACGCCCTGCAGGCGCTGCGCTCTTATGAGTGGCCGGGCAATGTGCGCGAGCTCGAAAACGTCATGGAGCATGCGCTGGTCTTCGCCGAGGCCGACAAGGTGCGCATCGACGATCTCCCGGCGGCGATCACCGGCCGCCAAAGCGGCCATATGCTCGAGATCCCCCAGGGCGACCGCAGCCTGCCCGATATTCTCGAGGACCTCGAAAAACAGCTCATCCTGCGCGCCTTCGACAAAGCAGAGGGCGTCAAGACCGAGACGGCGCGCTTGCTCGGCATCAAGACGAGCGCGCTTTATTACAAATTAGAGAAGTACGAGAT
>JBKGZI010000227.1:0-9639 GCA_046545675.1 Persicimonas sp. | reverse complement strand
CCTCCTGCGCGGCCTCTTCGGCCTCTTCGGCCTCTTCGGCCTCTTCGGCCTCTTCGGCCTCTTCGACCTCTTCGACCTCTTCGACCTCCTGCGCGGCCTCTTCGACCTCTTCGGCCTCTTCGGCGGCTTCCTGGGCTTCTTCGGCGGCCTCCTCGGCCTCCTCCCGCTTCTTGCGGGCGCGCTCGGTCGCTTCGACGGAGGTCTCGCGGCGCTTGCCGCGGCCTTTGACCCGGGCCGATTTGAGGCGCTTGATCTCGGCCAGCGACATATCGTCGGTGATCTCGACCGGCTCTTCGACCTCCATGCGATCTTCGAGCACGTCCTTGGTGGGGACGACGCCCTCATCTTCGGGCGGGCGACGCTCGGCGACCTCGGGAGCCTCCGGACGGCTGAGCGCGCGCACGATGACGTATAGCACCAGCAGGAGCACGACGATCGCCAAAGCGATCAGGCCGATCTCTACGCCGGTTAACCCGCCGTCGGCCTGGGCCAACACGGGAATCAGCGCCACGGTGTAGGCGCGGTGCGATATGTCGTTCTTATCATTGGTCATACGCATTATATCTTGGCTTTTATGGATATTCTCTGGTTGTTGGCGCGCCCAACCGCCTGGGCAATCCCCAGGGGCTGGACGGGCGCGGGCTCCGCTCGGGCCAAGGCCCGGCTTCGCGCGTCGTCTTCTGCCTTTTCTAACTCTCTAACTCTCTGAGTTTCTTACTCTCTGCCGTCACGATGCCAACCGGTCGTCGAGTTCGTGGAGGCGGACGGACACGATCTTAGAGACGCCCGGCTCCTCCATGGTCACCCCGTAGAGCATGTCGCACGACTCCATGGTGCGTCGGTTATGTGTGATGACGATCATCTGACTCTTCTGGCTGAGCTCACGGACCATCTCGGCGAAGCGGCCGACGTTGGCCTCGTCGAGCGGCGCGTCGACCTCGTCGAGCACCGCAAAGGGGGTCGGCTTGAGCGAGAAGATCGCGAAGATGAGGCTTACCGCGGTCAGCGCTTTCTCGCCACCGGAGAGTAGACTCACATTTTGGAGGCGCTTGCCGGGCGGGCTGACTTCGATATCCACCCCCGACTCGAGCACGTCATCCGGATCGGTCAGCGTCAACTTGGCATGGCCGCCGCGAAATAGCCGCGGGAAGAACTCCTGGAATCGCTCATTGACCGCATCGAAGGTCTCCTGGAAGCGCTTCCTGCTCTCGCGATCCATGCGGCGAATCGCCTTATTGAGATCGTCCATGGCCGCTTCGAGGTCGAGCTGCTGGCCCTCGAGGAAGTCCTTTCGGTCCCTGGCCTCTTCATATTCCTCGACGGCCATGGGGTTGACCGCGCCCATCTTATTGATCTTGCGCTCGAGCTTCTTGATGCGCTTGTCGCGCTCATCGGAGGCCTTCTCGACACTCTCGGCAACCGCGGTCGCCGCGACCAGGCCCATCTCGAAGCGTTCGCGAAGATTGCGGTCGACGTGCTCGATCTCCACGCCCAGCTCTCGCAGGGACATCTCGGCCTCCTGGACAGTCCCCACTTGCCCCTCGACGTCGCGGCGGCGCTCGACGATGGTGACCTCGAGGTCGCGCACCTGATCGTTGACCTGGTCGAGGTGGTCTCTGGCCGCCTCGGCGGCCTTCTTGGCCTCGTTATACGTCTCTTCGAGCTCCTCGACCTCGCTGGAGGTCGACTGCGTCTTGTCGGCAAACTCCTCGAGGCGAGCCTTCTGCTGGCGCGCTTCGCCGGCGAGCTTCTCGATGCGCCTGGAGGTGGTCTCCAAGGATTTCTCCAGGCGTTTGACGCTATCCTGGAGGTTTCGCTGGCGCTCCTTTTGCTCCGCGAGCGCGACCTTGCGCTCGGTCACCGCTTGCTGGCGTGCTTCGAGCTCCTCTTGGAGCTTCTCGAACGCCTCGATGCGCTCTTCGAGTCGAGCCTCGAGCTCGGGTAGCTGCTCGCCGAGCTCCTCTTGGTTCTCGTCGAGCTCGGCGCGCTCCTTGGCGAGCTTGTCCATACGCTCTTCGAGCGGCTTCACCTCGGCCTTGACGCGTCCTAGCCGCTTGTCGGCGCGCTCGAGCTCTCGGCGCTCGGAGGCCAGTTCCTGCTCGAGCCGGCGCTTCTCGAGCGACGCCTGCTCGACGGCCTGGCGCGCCTCGGTCAGCTCGTCTTCGGCGAGGGTGACGTCCTCGGCGGCCAGCTCGAAGACCTCGCGGGCCTCCGCCTCCCGCTCCTGGAGGGTCTGCCTGCGCTCGACGAGCTCTTTGAGCTCACGCGCCTGGCGCAGCACCGTCTCGGCCTTCTCGCCGAGGTGACCGCCGACGATGCGACCGTCGGCAAATTCGATGACGCCGTCGTCGGTCACGCGCGCCTGTGCCATCTTATTAGCGTCGGCCGGCTCGTCCAGCGAGTCGACCACCTGCAGGCCGCCGACCAGATCGCTCAGCGCCGCGCCGGGGTCGGCACCCGGCTCGGAGATCACGAAGAAACCGGCGCGGCCGGCTTCTTCCTCGGCGAGCATCTCGACAGCCTCGAGCGCCGCACGGCGGTGCGAGACGACAATATCCGAGAGGCGGTCGCCCAAATAGGCGGCGACCGCCGACTCACGGCCGGCGGGGACCTCCAAGAAGTCGCCCACCGGGCCGAGTACATCCTCGCGGCCGATCTCGCGCGCCCATTCGAGCACCCGCCGCACACCCTTGGTATAGCCTTCGCCGCGCTCGCGCATCTTCTCGAGGCTCTCGATGCGCGCGGCGACCTCGATGCGCTCGGAGCGAAATTGCTCGAGCTCGTCTCGCGATGTCTGCAGCCGCTCCTTGGCCCCTTCGAGTGTGCTCTGTGCGCGTTCTCTGCGGCGCCTGGCCGCACCGAGCTGCTCTTCGGCACGCTCGACGTCCATCTGGAAGCGGTTGAGCGCGCGGCGAAGATCTTCGGCCTCGGCGGCGACCTCCTCGATCTGAGCGTCGATATGTTCGCGACGCTCTTCGAGATCGGTCTTCTGGGAGGCCAGCCACTTCTTGCGATCCTCGTGGCGCCGAAGCTTCGAGCGGGCGCGGTCGAGCTCGGAGCGGGCCTGCTCGCGGCTGCTCTCGGCCGAGCGAAGCTTCTCCTTGAGCTCGACGAGCGCCTGCTCGGCCTGGCTGAGGCGCGCCTGAGAGTCCTCGGGCGATTCGTCGAATTCGGCAAGCTCGGCCTCGACCCGCTCGAGCTCCGCCGAGAGGCTCTTTTGCCGGTCGAGCTGCTCATCGTGCTCGGTGGTCGCCTGCTCGTGGCGCTCTTTGGCGTCCTTGACTGAGTCGTCGAGGTGCTTTCGATTCGACCGCGCGAGGTTCAGCCGCGTGTCGAGCTTGTAGAAATGCTCGGTGAGCTCGGCGTGCTTCTTCTCGGCCTGGAAGGCCTCGACCTTTTGCTCGGACAGTTGGCCTTCGAGCTTTGCGAGCGAGCCGCGCATCTTCTCGACGCCGGTCCGGCCCTTCTCGAGCCTGTCCCGGAGCTTGCCGACCTTGTCGGTAAGCTCGCTTCGCCGGTCGACGATGGCTGCGATCTGCAGGGTTCGCAGCTCTTCGCTCAACTTCTCGTAGCGCTCCGCGCGGCGAGCCTGGCGCTCGAGGCTCCTGAGCTGCTTGTCGACCTCGGCGACCACGTCGCTGACGCGCTGGAGGTTTTGCTGGGTACGGTCGAGTTTTCGCTGGGCGCGGTCTCGCTGGGCCTTATAACGGGTGATGCCGCTGGCCTCCTCGATGATCAGCCGGCGCTCCGAGGGCTTGGCGCTGACCACGAAGGCGATCTCGCCCTGCTCGATGATCGAGTAGCCCTGTTTTCCCAGCCCCGTGCCGGCCAGCAAGTTCCGGATATCCATCAGCCGGCACTGCACGTTGTTGATCAGGTATTCGCTGTCACCGGAGCGGTGGAGCCGGCGGGTGATCGAGATCTCGGCCATATCCCGGTACTCGCGAGGAATCGCGTCGCTCCACACCGGCTCGTCACCGTCGGCGGCTTGGTCCTCGTCGCCGGTCGCGAGCGCGCCGGCCTCCTGCTCGGGGGGAGCTTGTGGCGGAGCAGCATCGACTGAGGCAGCATCGGACGAGCCAGCCTCATTTGAAGCAACCTCGTCGAACGCGTCATTCTCGAAGGTCAGCGTCACCTCGGCCATGCCGGCACCGCTGTGGTTTTGGCTCCCGGCGAAGATCACGTCCGACAACGACGAGCCGCGCAGGCTCTTGGGCGACATATCGCCCATTGTCCACTTGAGCGCGTCGACCACGTTGCTCTTGCCGCAGCCATTGGGCCCCACGATGCCGTTCATGTCATCGCTGAGCTTGATGGTCACCTTGTCCTTGAAGGACTTGAACCCCACCAATTGAATTCGACGTAGTTTCATACCGCTCGAACGCTCTAAGTACCTGCCGCGCCCGCACATCGGGCGCGAAGTCGCCGGAAGTTAACCCCTGCAGGCGTTGCTTTCAACCGGGAGATCTGATGTCGCACCACGCATGCTTGCATCCCGCGCGACCATCGGGAAACATATAGATCAAATAACCCGCTTATTCCTGGTGAAATTCGATGGATGTCCTGAAGTCTCGTTTTCTGCTCGTCCTCCTCTTGCTTTCCATGACCCTGGTGAGTTGCGGCGACGGCGGTGAAGACTCCCGCCTCGTCGGCGGACAATGCCACGACAACCGCGACTGCGCCCCAGAGGCCAGATGCCTTCGCGGCGGCGACTACCCCGACGGCTTTTGCAGCGTGGACTGTGCTCACTCGGGCCACTGCCCCAGCGAAACCGAGTGCATCGACAACGACGGCGGCGTCTGCCTATTTACCTGCCGCGACGACCGCGACTGCCCGCCCCGCTGGGAGTGCGAGCGCGAAGATCTGCGCGGCGAGCGAGGCGAAGCGTGGGTTTGTAAGGGCTGAGCGGTCGACGACATGTCATTTCAACGCTTCAAAGGCGCTCCGTGGGCTCTGCCGTGGCTCCGTGGATCCAATGGTTCCACGCTTCCGTGCTTCCACGCTTCCAAGCCTCAGCGCCGCTAAACGCTTTTCAATGACGCCTCGAGCGTCGCAATGTGCCCCTCGAGCACACGGCGGCGCTCCGGGGCGATCAGGCCGTCGATGAACTCCAACTCGCCGCTTTCTGCCACCCTCAGCGGCAACGGCAGGGAACGAAGCGGCTCGGAGTAAAATTCGAGCTGGCGCCCCTTCGACTTGCCGAATCGGCGCAGGTATCGCGCCGTACCTTCACTATTGAGCACGACCATCAGCGTCACCAGATAACGCAGCGGTCGGTCGACCGACTCGGGCGCATTCAAATAGGTGCAATCGCTCGACACGCAACTCGCCGACAAATCCAAGGCGAAGCACGGCGCCGGCGCCCGCCTGGGGACGACGAGCTTGGGGCCGGTCTGCTCGGCTCGGTTTCGCGGCCAGTGCAGCCGGTACCAGGGCATCGAGCCGCGGCGGACCTCCCGGCGATGCTCGAGCACCGGCCGAAACGGGCCGAGGTGCTCATCGAGCAGCGCCTCGTTCGCCTCGCTGACCTCGCCATCGACGTATAGCGCCACCTCCTCGGACGGTGGCACCGTGACAATCTCGTTGGGGGCCAGACTGCTCGCGCGCAATACCGCCCGGAGCACGGTGGGACCCAGTTGCTCGAGCGCCTCGGGCACCTCGTCGCGAGGCAATAAAAAGATCGGCGCGCCACGCTCCGGGAGGTCGCTCCCGTCTTCGTAACGCTTGGGGTGGCGCCCGCTGAACCGGTCAGCCCCGCTGACAAAGCCCTGACGGTCGTGAGCCAAGTCGCTCAGCGGGGTGCCCTGCTCTTCGAGCCGCCTGCCCCATCTGCGCGTGGATCGCTCGACGAACGGCGTCCAATTGTCGGCGCCGAAGGCAGCCGCCGGCTGCACGCATACCTGCCCACGATGCTCGCTGGGCTCGCAGCTTTCGGACAAGAGCCCCTCGACAAATTGGGGCCAATCATCGGGCTCGCAATCCAGCGATACCGCACTGGTCTGCGCGTCCCCCGACTCAGACCGACTGAAGACACTCAGCAAAGAGTGCTGGCCGGGCGCGTCGCGAAAGACGCCGGTCTCCTCGAGTCGCACAAAGAGCTCCGCCGAGAGTCGCTCGGCCAACTCCGCGCGGGCGGTACGCGCGCTGGTGGCGGTCAGCCAATAGGCGGTCGTCAGCAGCACCAGGCGCCCGCCGGGCCGCAACAAGGAGGCGCCTCGGTGAAAGAAGAGATATTGCAGGTCCATGCGCGCGACGAAAAAGTCCGCCAGGTGCGGGTGCGCCCGCTTGAGCCGCTCGAAGAGCTCGCGGTGGCCCTTCTCGCGCACATAGGGCGGATTGGCCACGACCGCCGCGGCGCGGCCGTCGAAGGCGTCGAAGCGCTCGTCTTTTGCGAGTCCGTCGCCCACGTAGATGCGGTCGAAGCCCGGCGTGCAGGCGCCCTGCTCTGCCCGCATTTGCTCGAGCCTGACCGAGGCCAAGTTGATGGCGGCCGCCACGGCCAGAAGCTCGTGCTGCTCGACGCCGGCCAGCCTGACCCCGGGCCGCCGTCGCGCGACCGCAGCGAGCAGCGTGCCCGCCCCCGCCGCCGGGTCGACGACCCATTCGCCGGGCTTCGCCTCGACCGCCGCCGCCATCCCCTCGGCGAGGGGCGTCGGTGTCAGGTAGATGCCGTCGCGCCGTCGCCTCTGATCGGCGAGCGCGCCCTGGATCGACTCGACGGGGGCCGGGTCAGGCGCCCCGACCGCGTCATCATCGACCACAGCCAGCCACCGCTCGACGACGCCTTCGCCGACGATGGGCGCGAGCATCTCGCCGACAAGCTCCGGCTCCCATCCGTCTCGACCAGAAATCAAGCGCCCCCAGGCCATCCGAGCCAATTTCGTGCAGGCAGTTTCCACGCGCTTTACCGCTTTGTCATGACGTCTCATTTGTATGAAACGCCAGATTGAGTATGATGAAGGTGACGACAATTCCCTCATTCTGTCAATTGACGTCCGTAACGACGATAATGCGTCGAAGACGTCGTGTCATGGCGCTGTAGTTTCGTGTCAGCGGTCCTGGCACACGGTGAATATCCGCCCCTCTGGCGTGCGGGTCCCGGGTTAACGCCCGGCCTGAGAGTGTAATGAGCGAGAGCGAGAGCGACAGCATAGTCAGCCCCGGCACGATCTTGGCTGAGCGGTACAAGCTCACCGAGGAGATCGGCCGCGGGGGGTTCGGGATGGTTTACCGCGCGCGCCAGATCAATATGGATCGCGACGTGGCCATCAAGATCTTGCCGCCCAAGTTCATGTCGATCCCCGACGTAGCCGAGCGCTTCCGGCGCGAGGCGCGCCTGGCCAGCCGGCTTCGCCACCCCAATACCATCACCGTGCACGACTACGGAAAGCAGGAAAACCTGCTATTCATCGTCATGGAGTTGCTCGAGGGCGAGGATCTGGCCGATCTGCTCTTCCGCAAGGCGGCCCTGTCGATGGACCGCATTCTGCACATCGGTCGGCAGGTGCTCAAGAGCCTGCACGAGGCCCACGGCCACAAGATCGTGCATCGCGATTTGAAGCCCGAGAATATCTTTTTGACCGATATGGGCGGCGAGGAAGACTTCGTCAAAGTCCTCGACTTCGGTATCGCCAAGCTGGCCATGCCCGAGATGGCCTCCGACGATGATCGCGAGCTTCGAAAGCTGACGATGAGCGGCAGCACAGTGGGCACTCCCACGTATATGTCTCCCGAGCAGGCCGCCGGCGAGGAAGTCGACGGGCTGACCGACCTATACGCGCTGGGCGTCATCCTCTACGAGATGGCTTGCGGCCGCCCACCCTTCAAGCACGACAACCCTGTCAAGGTCATGCGTAGCCACCTCTTTGAGGAGGTTCCACGTTTTCCGGAGGGGCCGCTGCGCGACTCGCGCTTCGAGTGGATCATTCGCAAAGCGCTGTCCAAAGACAAAACGATGCGCTTCGCTTCGCCCCACGAGTTCCTCGAGGCGCTCGAGGCGAGCCCGACTCAGATGCTCGAGCACGACTTCCTCGACCAAGAACCGCCGACCATCGAGCTACCGGGGACCGACGATGAATCTCTCGACTCGGATAGCTTGGCCTTCGAACGCACGGCCTCCTATGACGTCGAGAGTTCCGACGAGATGTCGCCGCGCTCGCCTCATAGCACCGACGCCATGCTCGCCGCACGAACATCCTCGGCGAACGATTCGGAGGAGTCGATCCCGTTCGGCACGGTGCCCGAGCAGCGAGATCGCGTGCCCGAGGGCGCCCCGTCCTCGTCAAGTTTGACCGAGACATCCGGGCTGTCCAGCCGCTCGGACCTTCACGGCCAACCCTCTCCATCTTCGCCGCCGGCCGGGTTTCACTCCCGCGCTTCATCGTCGTCGATCATCACCGTGCTCGAGCCCGGCCCCGACGACGAGGTCATCCTGCTGACCAATAAAAAGGAAGAGTCCGCCGACGGCGATCAGACCGACGCGGCGAGTCTATCTACCGATGCGCCCGGTGATGCTCCCCTGCAGGCGAGTCCGACAGCGGCTGGTTCCACACAGAGCAATGCACCAACGAGCGGCGAGCGCTTGGATGACGCGCCGACCACCGACAGCGGCCCGCGCGGCGGCGAATGGTCGTGGGGCCAGCACCAGCAATCCCAACAAGCTGATGACAGCGACGGATTGGATGCCTTCGAAGAATTCGAGCCGAGTAGCTCGGGGCGCACGCTGTTGTGGGTGGTGGTGCTTCTCGTCTTAGCCGCGGCTGGAGCAGCCGCCTATTTACACTACAGCGGGCAATTCGAGCTCTTCTAAGGCCGCCCGCCCTTCGCTCGCCCTCCAGACAGCCGAACGAATCAGTCCTCCAACGCGACGCTAATCTCGTACGGCTCACATGACGAGCCGCGCTTTGCTGTCACATGGACGAAGTACAACCCGGGCGGTAGGTCCAGGCTGAGCCGTTCTTCGGCTCCAGCGCCCGCGCGATTGACCTCTGCGATGAGCCCGCCTTCGTCGTCGAGGACCTCGAATCCGAGGTTGAGGGGGTTGGCGCCCAGGAGAAGGCGCACCTTCCGAGGAGTCATCGGCGCCGGCGAGGGAGCCGCCTCGGCGCCCGACGGCTGGCGCATATCTCGGTCTGCCGCGCCCGGCTCCTCGGCGGGCTGCTCGGGCTGTGGCTCCGGCGTTGGATGCGGCACGGCGAATGCGTAGACGTCGACGTCCCCGGAGTTGGCGATATAACCTGTGCGGGGACTCTCTGCAGTCAGCTTGTCGGCCTCCTCACGCGTCTCGTTGGGCTCGACCTCCAGGCCCTCCTCGCCCTGCACGTCCTCGGCGACCAGACGATAGTCAAAGCCCGACTGGAGTCCGGCCTCGGCGGCCTCGACGAGGCGAACTTCGACGTCGAGCGACTCGTCTTCGACCACCTGATTGCACAAAATGACCGGTTTACCGGCCTCGTCGGCCTCGATGACCTGTAGGTCGCCCCCGTCGGCCGAAGGTGTCCAGCCGAGCGCGATCCGATCGTCTTCGCGCGCCGGCGCAGCCGATACACGCACGACGTGCTCGGGCGGCTCTTTGTCGTCGACTTCCTCGAGCGGGTCACGAGGCATCTGTGGCTCTTCTTGCTCTCCGTCTTCTTGCTC
>JBKGZI010000226.1:0-9670 GCA_046545675.1 Persicimonas sp. | reverse complement strand
CTAATAAACCGGCAGATCGCCCTCTTCGAGCAATTTCTCGCCGGCGAGCGCCTTTGGGAGCAGCTCGCAGAGCTCCTCGTATTCTTCGAGGGTGTTGTATAGCTGGCAGCACACGCGGATAAATCGGGTGGGATAGGCGGACCAGGCGACGATGCGCAGCTCGAAGTCGGCCTCCTCGAAGAGCTTTTGCTCGACGGGGTCGACCGGGGGCGAGCCCTCGGGTGGGTCGTAGTCGGCGTCGGGGAGCGGCACGGTGGCCATGGGGCCGAGCATGTCGTCGGGGGCGGGGGCGTCGACCTCGAGGGTCTCGCACAGCAGGTCGCGCGCCTCGATGGCGAGGGCGTTGTTGCGCGCGTAGATCGCCGGCCAACCGCCGGGCATCAGACTCTTGAGGAAGCTTATCGCGGTGGGCACGCACAAATACGGCGAGAAGTCGTGGGTGCCCGTCCAGTCAAATTCCGGGTGGAAGCGCTCGCCTCGCGGAGCGCCGGCGCCATGGCTGATCACCGCCGGGCGGACCCCGTCGCGTCGGCGCTCGTCGACCCACAAAAAGCCCGCGCCTTTGGGCGAGCACAGCCATTTGTGGCAATTGCCGGTGTAGTAGGTCGCGCCGAGCGATTCGAGCTCGAGCGGGAGCATCCCCGGGGCGTGCGCCCCGTCGATGAGCGTGTCGACGCCGCGCTCGGAGAGCGCCTCGATGATCTGCTCGACCGGAAAGATCAGCGCCGTGGCGCTGGTGACGTGGTCGATGAGCGCCAGGCGCGTGTTGTCGGTGACCTCGTCGAGGACGGCGTCGACGACCTCGTCGGCCGACGCGATCGGAAACGGCACCTCGGCCACGACGACCTTCGCGCCGGCTCGGTCGGCCACGAAATCGACCGCATTATTGCAGGCGGGATAGCCGTGGTCGGTGACCAAGATCTCGTCGCCCGGCTCGAGCTCGAGCGAGCGGAGCACGGCGTTGACGCCGGTGGTCGTATTGGGCACGAACGCCAGATTGGCCGGCTCGGCGCCGACAAATTCGGCCAGCTCGCAGCGCGCCCGGTCGAGCGCGGCGGGCAGCTTGCGCACGAAGAAGTCGACCGGCTCGCGCTCCATGCGCGCGCGAATCTCCTGCTGCTCGTGGAGCACCCGGCTGGGCGTGGCGCCGAACGAGCCGTGGTTCAAGAACCGAATCGCCGGATCGAGCGTCCAGTGGCTCGACAGGTCGAAGCCCGGAGATGTGTGGTCAATATCGCTCATTCACCTAGCCGCTCCTTTAGCCAACCCGCCACGTCCTCTCGGGCGACCGTCTCCTGGTCGCCGGACTTCATATCCTTGAGGCCGACGACGCCCTCTTCGAGCTCGTCGGGGGCGAGGATGGCCACAAACGGGATGTTGCGCTCGTCGGCGTAGCCGAATTGCTTTCCGTAGCGGTCGTTGTCCGGGTAGAGATCGACGCGAAGGCCGGCCTCGCGCAGTTCGTTGGTCAGCCGGAAGCTATTGGGCGTGAAGTCGTCATTCCACAGGGTCACCAGCACGTCGACCGGCGACTCGTCCTCGCCGAACATGCCGCGCTCTTCCATGAGCACGAGGATGCGCTCGATGCCCAGCGAAAAGCCGCAAGCGGGCATGGTGCGCTTGGAGAACATGCCGATGAGGTCGTCGTAGCGGCCGCCGCCGCCGAGGCTTCCGGAGAAGTCGTCGCTGCGGATCTCGAAGATCGGACCGGTATAATACGACAGGCCGCGGGCCAGATACGGGTCGACGTACAGGTAGTCGGCCGCCGGGCCGGAGGAGGCGAATTTGAGCAGCTTCTCCAGGTCGGCCAGCGCCTTCTGGCCGCTCTCCAGCTCCCCGACCTCTTCGGCCAGCGCGGCCAGGCAGGCCCCGTTATCGAAGTCGCCCGGGCTATCGGGCGATTCAGCCTGGTCCAGCAGCGGCATCAGGCTGTCGATCGAGCTCTGCTCGATTCCGCGCGATTCGAGTTCTTCGACCACGCCGTCCTTGCCGATCTTATCGAGCTTGTCGATGGCGATCAGCGCCTCGGAGCGAAGCTCTTTGGCGACCCCGGCGGTCTCCATCATGGCGGTGAGCAGCAGCCGGTGGTTGACGTGGATGCGAAAGTCGGTGAACCCCAACCGGTGCAGCACCTCGGCCAGGGCGGCGGTGACCTCGGCCTCGACGGTCATCGCCTCGGAGCCGATCACGTCGACGTCGCATTGATAGAACTCGCGAAAACGCCCGCGCTGGGGCCGGTCGGCGCGCCACACCGGCGCGATCTGATATCGCTTAAAGTAGCGCGGCAGCTCGTTTTGGTACTCGGCGACCACGCGCGCCAGGGGCACGGTCAGGTCGTAGCGAAGCCCCATATCGGCCAGATCTTGGTCGCTCGGATCGTCCTTGGCCAGGGCGCGCTCGAGCTTGCGGCCGCGCTGCATCACCTTGAAGACCAGCTTGTCGCCCTCTTCGCCGTATTTGCCCAGCAACGTCGACAGACGCTCCAGGGACGGGGTGTCCAGCGGCTCGAAGCCGTAGGATTCGTAGACGTCACGGATGACGTCGAAGACACGGTTTCGGCGCTGGACGACTTTTGGGAGAAAGTCGCGCATGCCGGAGGCGGGTTTGGTTGAGATCTGTGTCATGGGTTTATTGGGTTTCGAGAGTTATGGGTTTTTGTGGCCCCCCCACCGCCTTGGGCTGTACTGCGCCCAAGGCACCTCCCCCGTGGGGGAGGGTTGTTTCCGCCAGTAGGCTACCATTTAGCTTTCCGCAGAAGCATCTCTCCCCCTCGGGGGAGATGCCGAGCGCGTAGTACAGCGCGAGGCAGTGGGGGGGCCTCGTCAAGCTACCGACTCCAACTAGACTCAACATCTTCTAAAATCACAGCCAAATCATCATAGCCGGGGGCTTTGGCGATCGCCTCTTTTACATACCGGATCGACGAGTCGTAATATTGCAAAAAGCTCGGGTTGCCCTTGACGCGGTCGATATAGACAAACCTGCCGGCATCCTTGAGCTTTCGCTGGATCGTCTGCAGGTAAAACGCCTCGATGACGGCGTCTTCGTCGGCGCACCAGGGAAGGCCGCGCTGCTCGCCCATGGCGATATAATCGTGGAGCAGGCGGTCGACTTGCAGTTCGTTGAGTTCGATATACGAGTCGCGAAGCAGCGCGACCAGGTCGTAGATCGCCGGGCCCTTGAGGGCGTCTTGAAAGTCGATGATGAACCAGTCGTCGCCCTTGTGCATCAGGTTGCGCGATTGGTAGTCGCGCAGGACCAGGGTCTGCTGGTAGCCGAGCAAATCGTCGACCAGGCGATCGAAGATGGCGTTCAGGGCGTCGCGGTGCGTGTCTAGCTTCTCAGTGTCCTGCAGGCGAGCGTCCAGGCCCCACTCGAGGTAGTGGTCGAGCTCCCAGCGCAGCAGCTCGCGGTCGAAGCCGCGCTCGAAGCCGACGCAATCGTCGTTGGTGCCGAAGGACGCGTCGACCATCGAGCGCAAGACGCGCGACTGGAAGTCGACCAGCAGCTCGATGGGCTCGCGATATAGGTCCAAGAAGGCGTCCTCGCGCTCCTCGGGCTCGATATCCTGGCTCGAGCGGAGCTCGTCGACGGCGTCCTCGAAGGTGCGATCGCCCAGGTCCTCGAGCAAGAGCACGCCCAGGTCCATATCGACCAAGTCGATGTCGGGCACCGGCGCGCCGATGCTGTCCAGATAACGGTGGACATTGACGAAGGGAAGCTCGTCGGGCGGCGTGTCCTGGGAGGACATCCCCTCCTCGCTCTTCAAGGCCTGGTCGGATTGTGGCAAGACCATCGCCATCTGCGTATATTCACCGCGAGGCGCCTGGGCGCTGTCGAGCAATGGACCCTGTGGCAACTGAACGCGCCAATAGATGCGCAGCGAGGCGTGGCCGCCCAGATTCTCCAGCCCGGCGGCCTGGGCGACCTCGGCGTCAAAGCATATCGTGAGCGCCTGACGGATGCGCTCTTCCATATTCTCGATGGCCATCGTCTCAATACCTGCTAGAGCTGCTTGAAAACGAGTATACCTCCCGGCGAAGATGCTCGACCGGCTGGGGATTGTCAAACGCGTGGCGACCGTCGTACAGGTATCGACCGCGTTGCTCGGTATGGAGTCACAGCTTCGATTGAAACATGTGTATGAAGAGAGTTAGATAGTAAGAAAGTTAGAGAGTTAGATACAGCAACTGCTCTTCATCGACCTGTGACGTTCGGGAGGACCTTCTTACTCTCTCACTTTCTCACTCTCTGCGTTTATATGAACTTCGACCAACTCCTCAATAAAGCCAACGAGCTGCGAACTCACGGCGTGCGCGGCCGCTACGCGCCCAGCCCGACCGGCCCGCTGCACCTGGGCAACGCGCGCACCGCGCTTTTGGCCTGGCTGCAGACGCGGCTGGCGGGCGGGACGTTCATCATGCGCAACGAAGATCTCGACCAGCCGCGCGTGGTCGAGGGCAGCGCCGAGCAGATCTACGAGGATCTGTATTGGCTCGAGCTCGACTGGGACGAGGGCCCGGATGTGGGCGGCCCGGTCGGCCCCTACGACCAATCCGAGCGCACCGAATTCTACGAGGAGGCGCTGAGGCGCCTGGACGACAAGGGGGTGGCCTTCCGGTGTTATTGCTCCAGAAAGGACGTGCGCGAGGCAGCCAGCGCGCCGCACGACAATGGCCGGGTCATCTATCCGGGTACCTGTCGGTTTCTGACGGCCGAGGAGGAAGCGCAAGTGCGCCGCGACAAGCCCGATCGGACCCCGGCGTGGCGCTATCGGGTGCCGGCGCGCGAGGTCAGCCTCGACGACGCCGTCGCCGGCCGTCACGCCCAGAAGTTGGCCAGCGAGGTGGGCGATTTTCCGGTGCGCCGCGCCGACGACCTCTTCGCCTATCAACTGGCGGTGGTCGTCGACGACGCCTTGATGGGAGTGACCGACGTGCTGCGCGGCGATGATCTGCTGGCGTCGACGCCGCGCCAGATCGAGCTTTTCGAGGCGCTCGACTTGCCCGTGCCCCGCTTTTGGCATGTGCCCCTGATGCGTGATGACCAGGGAGAGCGTATGTCGAAGCGAGACGGCTCCGACTCGTTGGAGATGCTGCGCGAGCAGGGAAAGAGGCCCGAGGAGGTCGTCGGTCTTTTGGCGGCGTCGATCGGGCTGGCCGAGCCCGGCGAAGCGGTCTCGGCCGGCCGCCTGCTCGACCGGCTGACCCTCGAGGAGTTCACCCGCATTCTGCGCCGCGAGCATCGACGAGACCGGTCGGACGAGCCTGGCGGTTAGAGCCCGCCGTCGGGAGCGCGGTCCCCGTCGGCGCCGGCGTCTCGGTTCGCCTCGTCGCGCCCGTTATTGTCGGGAGTCTCGTCGCGGCCCTCGGCCATCGAATCGCGCTGCTCGTCGGGATCGAGCTCGGCGTTGTCGTTTTGGTCGCGGAACAGCCCGGCCGAGCGCTTGACCTTCTTATAGAACTCGTCGAGCAGTTCGGGGTGGTTGGTGCCGTCGATGACGATCGGATCTTCGCCCTCGACATCCTCTAGCGCCCCCTCGTCAATCCAGGCGTTGAGGGCGAAACCAACGATCAGGCTTTGGCGGCCTTCCTCGAGTTGAAAGCTCTGCATCGCCCCGGTCAGGTGGAGCTTGTCGTCGAAATCACCTTGGATGCTGAAGGAGACTCCATCGGCGCGCTCGCCCTCGACGACGATCGCGTGGTCGGCGAGCCGCTGGGGGGCATCTTGCGGCAGTTGGTCGACGCCCACATCGGCAAATCCAATATCCAACCGGCAATAATCACCCACCTCTTTGATGAAGAAGGGGGGCTCGTAGGTCGGCTCGCTGGCGAGCAGGTCGATGACCAACGGCTCGAGGACATCGGCCTCGCCCTCTTCGCCGCAACTGCTCGACTGCTGGAATTGGAATTCGTCCAACACCACCCAGGCCGAGTCGATGCGCGTGCGCTCCTCGAGCACCAACGCGCTGCTGTTGGTCTGCTCATAGCCGGAGAAATTCAGCTCGACTTCGGCGTCCTCCTCCGGTTCTTCCTGCGGATTGCCCACGTCAGTACCGACACAGGCGGATAACGCAAAGATCACCAACAACAGAGCTGGGCGGATGGGACATCTCATTCGTCTGTGCTCTCTTCGTCGTCGGATACGACAGTCAGAGGAAAAAGTTGGAAATTGATCTGGAACACCGCCTCCGGATCTTCTTCGCGATCACATAGATCGAGGAGCGTCTCGCGGAAAGCGTGGATGCGCTCTTTGAGCTCGGGGACGCGCTCGGGGTTGATGCACACCGTCAACGCGCTGATATCGCGCAGCTCGCGGGGCACGTCCTCGATGGAGTTGGCCGCCCGGTCGAGCATCTGGCGATGATAGTTTCCGATGGCCAACGAGCGCACCTCGTGGCCGGTGGTCAACGTCGGCTCGCCGCGGCTGATGGTGCCATCGTCCTCTTCGACCAGAAGCCCTAGCTCGAAAAGAAGATCGAGGGAGGTCTCGACCTTCTCGGGTGGCACAGAAGGCGACATCTGCCGGCTTATCCACTGGGCATCGCGGCGAAAATCCTCGCGCGCGGCGAGCTCGCGTATCGCCGGGTGATACCACCTCGACAGATATTCGAACATGCTGCTGTCGATGCGCCGCGCCTGGCGAAAGCGCTGGCTGGCGGCCACTCGCTCGAAGGCGTCGTTCTTCTCTTCGACCTCGTCGGCCTGCTCGAAGGCGACCAGATCCGCGAAGAACCGACGCTCCTCGTTGTCGAGCTTCAGCGCGCGAGAGAATTTCTCGACGCTGTCCGAGCTCAGGTTGCGGTCGCCGTCCATGACCAACTTGAAAAAGTTGGGCGATGAGAAGCCCGCCTGACGCGCCAAATAGCGATAGGAGAATTGGGGAAGATGCTGCTTCCCCGCCTTATAACAATCGCGCAGATACTCGCGATAATCGAGATACTCGAAGATATTGGGTTTCCAGTCGCTCATCGGTACCGGCTCGGAGCAATAGTGCGCTTCACAGAATACGCACTTCCCCTCCACATTTCAACTAATAAGGGACTTCGAGAAACTCACCCCGGTCATACCTGAATACGCAAAGGCGCTCGGGCGTGGCCGTGGGGCTCGAGGTTGCTTTTCCCCAAGCCCCACGCCTCGAGCCTCAGGCCTCGTCGTCGTCGGCGAGTACGTCGACGCTAAACGAGGCGTCGGCGCCCTGGCCGTCGTTGGCCGCGGGGATGGTCACGGTGAACTCGCAGGTGCCCTCGGCCTTGCCGGTGACAGCGAGCGCGTTGGGCTCGTAGAGGTTGAACAGGCTGTCCTCCTCGCCCTCGGCGGAGCCGTAGGCCAACTCGCAGGTCTCGGGGGTGTCGTTGGCGACCTCGATCTCGATATCGCTCTGGCACACAGGCACCGGGCCTTCGACGGCGCTGAGTAGCCCCTCGACGGTCGGCAGCAGGTGCAGGTCGAGAGTGTTGTCGACCGAGGTGGGCAGATCGAACTCTTCCTCGAAGACCTGCACGCCGTCGATATCGCCCTCTTCGATGAAGGTCAGCTCGATCTCGGAGGCATCTTCGAGCTCGGAGGAGACGGTCACGGCCCCGGCCTCGGCGCTGCTTTGAAGCGGCAGCAGGCCGTTGGTGGTCGTATCGGTCAACTCGGCGCCGTCGGAGGGCTCCAGCGTGACCGGATAATACCCGTATCCGACCGCCAGCCGGCCCTCCGAGCGCATCTTATAATGCAGGTTGATATCGTGGTCGACCAGGTAGACCGCTTCGTCCTCGGGGGCACACGGATGCGCAAATTCCAGGGCGTCGACGGTGGCCGCGTCCAGCGAAAAGGCGTCCGTGATCGCGCCGTCGGGCCCATCGGCGTCGACGTCGATGACCGCCTCGCCCTCGCCGATGCCCTCGAGCGTCATCAGCCCGCCTTCGACGCCGTCGACCAGAATGACCGAATCATCGCTGGAGGTCGCCGAGGTAAACGAGACCTTTTTATCCTTCTCGCCCTCGAGGTGCGCCGAATAATCGAGCGTCGCCCCGACCGCCAGCGGCGACGCGCCGGTCGCCCCGGGAGAGCCGCCCTTGTCGTAGGTCAGCGTCAGGTTGCCCTGCTCGCCGCTGATCTGCGGGTCGCAGCCGGCGGTGAGGAGCGCCGCGGTGGACAGGGCGAATAATACCTTGGTGGTGGTTTTCATGGGGTACCTCTTCTATTGATTTTGATCGCATATAGTCGTTTATGCAGCGTGCTTCTTTGCCGGTTTAAATGAAGTGCAAGGGTAATGCCAGGGGTCCTTTTGGGGCGCATAGCTGGTAGCTGGCTGTGATCCCCGGGCAGCTCGTTCCTCCCATCCAGACACCCACGCCCCACTTGGACAAACCCTACACCACTTGGCCTGAGCCAAACTGCGGTTATCATAGCCCGCGTAATCTAATGCAACCAAACCGGAGGCTCCACCATGTCTATTCGCTCCATCAATCCCGCGACCGGGGACGTCCTCGCCGAATATCAATACGACGACAGCGAGGCGGTCGACGCCAAGCTTACGCGCGCTTGGGAGAGTTTCGAGCGCTGGCGCGAGACTGACTTCGACGAGCGGACGCGGTTGATGCACTCGGCGGCCGGGGTGCTGCGCGATAACCTGGAGGACTACGCCCAGTTGATGACCCGCGAGATGGGCAAGCCCATCGAGCAGGCCCGCGGCGAGGTGCGAAAATGTGCGTGGGCCTGTGAGTATTTTGCAGATAATGCCCAGGCGTTCCTCGAGGACGAGGAGATGCAGTCGGACGGCTCGCGGGCGTTCGTGCGCTACGATCCGCTGGGGCCGATCTTTGCGGTGATGCCGTGGAATTTTCCGTTCTGGCAGGTCTTTCGCTTCGCCGCGCCCAACCTGATGGCCGGCAACGTCGGGGTGCTCAAGCACGCCTCCAACGTCAGCGGCTGCGCCGAGGCCATCGAGCAGATCTTCCGGCAGGCCGGCTTCCCGGACGACGTCTTCCAGGCGCTATTCGTGTCCCACGATCTCACCGACGAGATCGTCGGCCACGTCTCGATACGCGGGGTGACCTTGACCGGCTCGGTGCGCGCAGGCCGCAGCCTCGGCCAATTGGCCGGCAAACAGCTCAAGCCGTCGGTGCTCGAGCTGGGCGGCTCCGATCCGTTTATCGTGCTAGCCGACTGCGACCTCGACTCTACCGTCGAGCAGGCGGTCCGAGGGCGCATCATCAACAGCGGCCAGAGCTGTATCGCCGCCAAACGATTCATCGTCGAGTCGGATATCTACGACGACTTCATCGAGCGCTTCGCGCGGGCGTTGGCGGCCCTGAACACCGGCGACCCCACTGACGACGCCACCGACGTGGGCCCGATGGCCCGCAACGACCTGCGCACTACGCTGCACGAGCAGGTCACCAAGAGCGTCGAGCGCGGCGCCAATCTCCGCCTCGGCGGTGAGATTCCCGACCGAGAGGGCTTTTATTATCCGCCCACGCTGCTGACCGAGTGCGAATACGATATGCCGGTCTTCGACGAGGAGACCTTCGGCCCGGTCGCCGCGGTGACCGGCGTGACCGACGCCGACGAGGCCATCGAGGTGGCCAACCACAGCCAATTCGGCCTGGGCGCGTCGGTGTGGACCAAGAACGAGCGCGGCGTCGAGATCGCCGGGCGCATCGAGGCCGGCCACGTCT
>JBKGZI010000225.1:0-9682 GCA_046545675.1 Persicimonas sp. | reverse complement strand
GCCCGCAGAGAGCCGCGGACACCCGCCACGTTCATTTTGTAGAACCTCGGACGCCCGCCACCGGCTTATTGGAGATGTCTGAGCGGCGACCCTCTCTGGGGGTGCGCCCGCAGAGAGCCGCGGACACCCGCCACGTTCATTTTGTAGAACCTCGGACGCCTGCCACCGGCTTATTGGAGATGTCTGAGCGGCGACCCTCTCTGGGGGTGCGCCTCGCCGAGTCGCCCGGTGGCGACTCGGCTGGGCTTACCCCCAGTTATGGTTTGGTTTCGTGGGCGTGCGATCGTGCGGATGGTTTGTGGGGCGGGTGATCGTGCGGGCTATCGCACCAGCTTGCTGGGGCGTCCGGAGAGACCGAACGCGTAGCGGGCTTCGAGATAGTCGTCGCTCATCGCGTAGTCGAGCAGGCTGCGGACCTCTTTGTTGCGCCGGATCTGCTTTTGGGTCTCCGGGGCGTCGAGCGGCAGCTCCCAGCCGTGGAAGCCCAACAGGCCGCGCACTGCGGCGCGCACGTCGCCGCTGAGCACCAGGCCCACGCGGCAGGCGAATTGCTCGACCGCGCGCGGCCATTGCTCGCAGTGGATCTGGCCGAATTGCTCGACCATCGGCTCCACCGCGCTCGACAGGCGACGGCGGGCGACCGCATGAAAGGGGCTCGCGATGGGATCGACCAGCTTTTGAGTGGCCATGTCGACCCGCTCGTCGAAGCCCTCGCCGGTTTGCTTGAGCTGGACGGCCTCGATGAGGTGCCAGACGCGGCGGCCGTCGATGGTCAGCAGCGCGGGCAGCCCCGACCACGCCAGCGCGGCGCAATAGCCGGCGACGAAGCGAAGCTCGGCCGGGTCCATCTGTTCGATGGAGTCGCTGTTCAGCCACACATGGGGCGTGCCTCCGCCGAAGACCTGCGGCACGTAGGGGCCGGAGTCGCCGGCCTCGGCCTTGAATCGGCCGAATCCGAAGACATCGAGCGCGGCCTCCAGGCTCCGGGAGGCGTCGGCGGCGTCCAATTTGTCCAGACGCGTGCCCTCGAAGGCTTTTCGCTGGGGCAATTCGTCCGCCCAGACCTTCTCGACCAGCGGCATCGCCGCCTGGAGCACGTCGAGGACGCTCTCGTCGAGGCCCTCGGGCAGCAGGTGGCGCGCGATCTTCTCGCGGCTGATCACCCGCGACGGCTCAGTCTTGGTGCGGCGTTCCTGCAGGTCGACCGAGCAGTTGAGCACGCCCAGAATCTGGCGCGCCACGCGTGAGCGGTCGTGGGCCTGCGTCTTGGACAGCAGGTTGTCGAGCCCGCGGTAGGTCGTCGGCTCGAAGGGCTCTTTGGCCACGAGCTTTCGGAATTCCTCGAGCGCCCTGGCCTCTCGGCCGGCGATCTGCGACAGGCAAAACGCGCGTCGGCGCACCAGCTCCAACCACGGCTCGTCGCCCTCGTCGCAGAGCTCGAGCGCCTCGGTGTACAGGCGCACGGCGTCCTCGGGCAGCATCAAGTCTTCTTCGACGAGCTGCGCCGCGCGCCACAGGAGTTGGAGACGACGCGGCTTATCCTGTCCCTCGGCGAGCTCCTCGAGCCGGGTCGCGCAGTCCTCGAGCAGATCTGCGCTGAAGGCCAGGTCGACCAGGTCCTCGAGGTCGCGCTCCTGGCCGTGGCCGCTCTCGTTGATCTTCCACTGCAGCGCATAGGCGGTCTCGAGATCGTCGAGATTGTCGCGGTAGACGTCGACGAGCTTTCGCCAATCGTCGAGCTCCTCGGCGCTGACTCCGTCGCCGAGCACCTCCTGGAAGAGCTCCACCGAGCGGTAGGCGTTTCCGAGGTCGAAGTAGGCGTAGGCGAGCTTGCGGCGCGCCTGCACGAGCAGCGCACAATCCGAGAAGCTGGCGATCAGATGCTCCAGGCAGTCGATGCCGTCTTCGAGGCGCTCTTCGTCCTCGAGGAGTAGCTCGGCCAGCCACAATCCGGACTGCACGCAGTCCTCGTCGCTGACTCCACCAGCCTCATTGAGGTGCTCGAAGTGGCGTTGCTGGAAGCGAGTCGCACGGTCCAGCTCGCCCTGATGTTGGCTGACTTCGACCAGGCGGCGCAAATAGGCGGGCTCCTCGGAGATCTGCCAGCAGTTGCTCAGCGCGTTGGCCGCGCCTTCGTAGTCGTCGAGTTGGACCTCGAAGACCTCGGCGAGCGCACGGAATAGATACAGCCGACGGCTCGAGGTCAGCCCCTCGCGCATCGCGTGGATCTCGAGGCAGTCGCGCAGGAGTTCCCAGCGCGCGGCATCGCGGATCGCCTGATAGAGGCGGTCGAGCGTCGGCCCGTCGCAGGCACCCTGGGCCATCTTTTCGGCCTCATGCTCCGATTGGTCATCGGTGTTCATCTCCGGGAACGCGGTCTTGGCGGCCTCGGTCAGGAAGACGTCTCGCTGCTCGGCCTCGTCGCTCTTGTCGCGTTGGGCGGCAAATTCGGCGACCTCGACCAGACGAGAGACCTTCAGGTCGCGACTCTGGCGAAGCTCGACCTCTCGGCGCGTCCAGAAGACATACGCCTCGAAGTCATCGGATTGGCGCGCCTCGATGCCGCGCAGCCGCAGCGACAGCGGGTCGACGATCGCCTGGTCCTTCTCGCCGCGAAGCTCGTCGCCTCCGAGCACGCGCACCAGCTCGGCGCAGAGCTGCAGCGCCGGGTCGTCGTCGACGCTCACGAATTGGGCAGCGGTCTCGACGTCGAGCTCGCCCAAAAGCTGGGCGCGCTCGACCGGCTTCAGATCGGCGAGCGCGCGTCGAATCGCGTCGACGTCGCGCGAGCCGAGGCCGGTTCGGTCGATATCGAGCAAACGCTCGAGGTCGTGTTGGGCGTTCGCGCGGCGGAATTGTCGCAGCACCTCGCGCTCGCCAGACTGTGCCATGGCGAGCTGGAGGACGAGCTGGTTCTCCAGGCTATCCGACGAGCCGTGCATGCGGTGGGCACGGCTAGCGTCGACACTTCGGGTCGCGCGCTCACGAAGCCTCGCGATCACCTTGAAATAATCGTCGCGCACCTCGCCCGGCATCGGCTTGACCACGCTATCTTCCAGACGCGCGGCGACCTGCTCGGCCGACAGCGTCGACTGCGACCAGGTGCGCGCGACGCCGGCGAGCCAGTGGGCGTTTTGGGGCTGGGCATCGAGCGCCGCCAGATAACGGCCGAAGGCTTGGCCGAACTCGCCCAGGTGCCACTCGGCGATCTGGCCGAGCTCGCCTTGCAGCGCGGCGAATGCGCGCGCCTCGTTGGTCAGGGCGAGCTTCTGCTCGAGCAGCGCGATGACCGCGTGCCAGCGCTCGAGAGTGTAATTGAGCCGGATGGCCGACTCGAGCGCGTAGGCGTTGGCCGGATCCAATTCGAGGATGCGGTCGTAGACGCGAATGGCGTCTTCACGACGGTCCAGCCGAGTCTCGAAGATCTCGGCCAACGCGCCCAATCGGCGCACGGCCTCGCGCAGGTCGTCGGTCTGCTGGAGCTCGCGGCCGCTCATCTCGATGATGTCGTCCCACCGCTCGGTCTGCATATAGATGCGCCCGAGGCCTTCGAGTGCGGGCAAGAAGTCCGGAAGCACGTCGAGCGCGGCGCGATAATGCGCCTCGGCGCGCTCGAGATCCCCCAGGTGACGCTCGGCGATTTCGGCGCACTTCTGGCGAAGCACCGCCTCTTCCTCGGCGTCTTCGACGAGCTCGATCTCGCGCAGGTTCAGCGCGATGAGGTCGCTCCAGCGGTCGGTTTGAGCGTAGAGCCGGCCCAGGGCGGCGAATGCGCGTGGGTGCTGGTCGTCGAGCAGCAAAATCTCCTGCCAGGCGCCGATGGCGACGTCGAAATTCTCGAGCTGATTCTCGGCGACCTCGGCGACCTTGTCGAGCAGATACATCTTCTGGCGCCGGTTGGGCGCGGACTCCACGGAAGCCAAGAAGAGATCGGCCAGCTCGTGCCAGCGTCCCAACTCACCGAGCAGGCCGGCGGCCGCCTTGAGCGCGGGCAGATAATGCGGCCGGTGCTCGAGGACATTGGTATAGTGATCGAGCGCGCGCGGTGGGTTCTGCAGTCGGACGCGGTAGATTTCGGCGACCTGGAAGTGGCGGCGCCAGACGCTCGGAGCGCCGGCCATCTCGGCGATCTCGCGCTCGTAAAGGTCGGCGAGCCCCGCCCAATTGTCGCGGCGCGAATACAGCCGGCCCAGCGCACGAAGCGCGGGCACATGGCCCGGCTTGAGCGAGAGCGCTTCGCGGTAGACCTCGGCTGCGGCCTCCTCGAGGCTCGCCTCACGCTCGTAGAGCCGCCCGAGGCGGGTCAGCTTCGAGACACGCTCCTGAGTGGACAGCGGCCCCTCGATCTGCAGGTTGAAGACGTCGATGAGCGCTTCGCCGGGCTGTGAGATCGCCTCGGGCCGATCGATATAGCGCTCCAGGTGGTTCTCACGGGCGCGGAGCACCGTCCAATCGTCGGGCGTGCGCTCAGACAGAGCAGCGAGCAGCCGGTCGGCCTCGCCCGGGCTCCCTCCGACGGTCTCCTCGAGCATCGCGGCGGTCATCTGGGCGCTGGCGTCGAGCCTCAGGCTGCGCGCCATGCCCACGAATAGCCGCGCGGCGGCTTTGCGGTCGCCAAGCTCGAAGTACAGCGAGCCGAGGAATTCGCCGAGGTCCGGGGTGAGGTCGGTGCGACGGCGCACATCCTCGAGCGACTCGGCTGCCTGCGCGATATCACCCCACACGGCCTGCCAGACGGCAAGACGGGCTTCCAACACGTCACAGAGCGAGTCGTCCTCGATATATGAGACGGCGCGACGAGCGAGCGCGACGGCCTCTTCGCGGCGGCCCTGCTCGAGCAGCGCGTCGACGCCCAGGCGCATCTTCCACAGACGGCTATAATCGCCGGGGGCAGCTTCGAATTGCGCGCCCAGCGAGACGACCTCGTCGGCCGGCGCGCCGGCGAGCCACAGCCCGCGGCCTTTCTCGAGCGCGAGCAGCGCGGCGAGTTCGTCGGAGCTGACCTCGGCGGCGCGATCGAGCGTGTCGAGGACCCGGTCTGTGCGCCCTGCCCGTCGATGCAGGCGTCGAGCGAGATTGAGGTGATCGGCGTCGAGGTCCCGAAGATTGGCGAGCCGGCCGAGCGCGGCCCGAGCCTCGTCGAAGCGCCCCAGGGACTCCTCGGCGCGCGCGATACCGCTCAGCGCCGCCGCGACCGCGGCTTCGTCGTCGGGGGTATGCGTGGCGTCGCGCTCGAGGCGATTGCGAAAGTCCTCGACGATATCGCGACGCACGGCCAACTCCTCGCGCGGACGATAGGCCGCGCGGCGAGCGGTCGGCTCGAGCGTGTCTTCGCCGGGGATCTCGGCGCGGCGAAAGCGCGCCGAGCGACTGTCGTCGTCTTCGGCTCGTCGGGTTGTACGCGGAGAAAGATCGAGGGTGGTATGAGCCATCCTTAGCTCCTGGCATTCCTGATGCGCCGATCCGTGGCGCAAATAAATCAATTGCGAACCCGTTGACTATTCCGGCTGCTCTTGGCCGGGAAGCGGGTAGCGCGAAGCATCGTAGCCCAAATCGTCAGCGTCTTCGTCCTCCATGGACTCGAACTGACGCTTTCGGCGACGCCGCGCGACAAGGAATGCTATAATGAAAAGGACGGCAGCGCCAAAAAATATGGTGAAATCGTCTCGAAGGATCGACCAGAAGCTGCTCGATGAGGACAGCGAATCCCGCCAATAGGCCTCCAGCGCGGCGAATGATGAGCCTGTCTCGGCCTCGAGGGCGTCTCGAAATGACTGGCCTTCCCTGATCCGTTGGGTAACCCGGGCCCAGAGATCGTCGCCATGCTCGGATTCCAGCCAGCGTACGAAGTGGAAGCTCTGGTCGTAGGCCAGCGAGGCCGACATATGGTGGGCGGGGAACCTGTCCCAGAGCTCGTCAAAAGATTTGAGGCCACCGCCGGAGGCAGCCTGCGACAGACGCTCGCTGCGCTCGGGCGTCCACTGGTCGGCCACCATCACCGAGAAGCCCTCGTTGAACCAACGCGGCACCGGCGCGCTCGATCCGCCTCGATCACGGGCATGGTCGACGGCCACATGCGCCAATTCGTGGGAGAAGGTCTGCATGACCTCGTTGGGCGCGCGCTGGCCGCCGTGGGCGACGATGATCCGGTGCTGGGCCGAAAAAGACAGCCCCACCGCCCACTTGGGCGCCCCGCCGTCGATCTCGTGGAACTCGAAGTAGTCGGAGACCTTCGGCAGCACCCACACGTCGATGGGGGGCATATTATCGAGGCCGAGCGTCGACTCTACGCGGCGCAGAACCGGCGGGCCCTCCTGGCTGAGAACGTCGATGGCGGGTTCGTATCGCTTCAGGTGATGGAAGACGAGCGCTCCGTCGGCGGCCTCGGTCGTGGCGATGCGATCGGCGGGGATCTTTGCAGAGGCCGGCGCACCGGCTACGAGCACCAGCAGCACGCCTATTAGCCCCACCAAGAGAGTCAGGAAACCAAGCTTTGGACGCGATACAGAGAGACCAGACATGAAGGGTCCATCGTGCCAAGAAGTTTGCCGGCGTTGCCGGGGGGAGCAGATAATAAGCACTGCAGCGCCTCAGGCCAGCGTGGATAAAGATTTATCCGGTCTGACATCGAAGTCCGACATCGGCTCGGCCATTCGGCAAACAAACCCGACTCACCGTCCATTTCCGCCTGTTGCTGTCGTGTGAGCAGACTCCTGGCGCCTGGCACGCGATATGCTTTAGTCAAAGCATTGAATGATACCCGACATTGAATGGCTTTATGATGACCCGTCGTTCGGGGATAGAACGACGGTCTGACGATGCTTACGAGTAAATGTGTGGCAGGACCATAAATTGCTGGTTGTGTGATTGCGCATGAGCGCCGAGGCGGAGACCCCGCCTCGGCGCTTTTATGTTGTGGGCATCAACCTCGGTGCCAGGGCATCCTGTCCTGGAAACCAGACCTGGGAAGGTCTGGCACCGTTTGTCGGCCGTTCGCTAACCCGGCACGCCCGGCGAGGTCGCCGAGGCGTATTCGACGTCATTGGCGTCTTCGGCCTCCTCGATATCGGCGTCGCTGACGCTCAGAACCTCGTCGACGTCGTCGCGGGTCTGCTCGTTGGCGGCGCGCTCGGGAGGTTTGGGGGCGCGCGAGATGGACGAGTTTTGCTCGGACTCGGGGCGGCTGAGCAGGTCGAGCATCTGCATATGAGACTCGAGCACGTTCTTGAGTTCGGTCTCGAAGCGGATGCGCTGCTGTTGCAGGTCGAACATCTCCTCGCGCAGCGCGCTGACGCGGTTTTGGACCCCGGAGAGGATCCTTTCGGCCTTGAGCTCGGCGTCGGCGATGGTCAACTCGGCGTCGCGGTTGGCCTGCTCCTTGATCTGCTCGCCGACCTGCTTGGCCATATTGAGGGCGTCGTGCAGGCTCTTCTCACGGCGGCGATACTCCTTGAGCTCGGTTCTGTGCTCCTGGAGCTCGGCGCGGGCCTGCTTGAATTCGGTGGCCAGATGGTCGAACTCGCGGCTTATACCCTGCAAAAACTCCTCGACCTGCTGGCGGTCGTAGCCGCGAAAGCGGGTCTCGAAGGTCTGGTTGGCGATATCTTCAGCGCTAAACTTCAACATCTTTTTGCCCTCCATGGCATTCTCGAGAGAAAGTAAGACAGTGAGAAAGTTAGAGAGTGAGAAAAACACTCTCACCGACAGCAGTTGCCGTATCTAACTTTCTTACTTTCTCACTCTCTTACTCTCTTAATTATCATCGCCCATCTCGCGGCTGCGCAGGGCAGCCGCCTCGACGGCGCGGATGAGCGCGCGTCGAAATCCGTGATCTTCGAGCGTGGCCAGCGCGGCGATGGTGGTCCCACCGGGGCTGGCGACGCGGTCCTTGAGCTCTGCTGTGTGCACCGACATATCGGCCTCGACGAGTGCGGCGGCCCCGGCGACCGTCTGCACGGCGAGCTTTCTGGCGACCTCGCGGCTCAGCCCCATGAGCACACCGCCGTCAGCGAGCGCCTCAATGGCGCTAAAGATGTAGGCCGGCCCGCTTCCACTGACACCCGTCAACGCGTCGAAGAGCTCTTCGCGCTCGAGCTCGACGGCCTCGCCGACGCTCTCGAAGAGCTCGCCCACGACGGTGGTGTCGATGTCGGCGTCGGCCATATAGCCGGCGATGCCCTTGCCCACGAGTGCAGGCGTATTGGGCATCGCGCGGACCACCACGGGCGCGTCTCCTGCCAATCGGCGAAGCTTGGCGAGGCTCAGCCCGGCGGCGACCGAGACGACCGTATCGCCGGCCTCCAATATGTCGCGGTGCTCGGCGAGCGCGGCCTCGACGTCATGCGGCTTGACGGCGATGATCCACAGTCTGGCCCCCTCATGGGATACGTCGATGAGGCTAGTGCGCGCGTCGAGCTCGTCGGCGAGCGCCTCGGCGCGATCCGCATCGGCGTCGATGCAGACGAGCTGATCGCCGGGGATCTGCCCCGAGGCCACCAGCCCGCCGGCCAGCGCGCTACCCATGCGGCCGCAGCCGACGAGCACGACCAGGTGGTCCTGCAGCGATAGACCTTCGAGTGTCGATGGGTCTGACTTCTTCTTCGTCGGTGCCATCAGTCGTAATGCCTCGCTCCAAAAAGTGAGGTTCCCACGCGGACCATCGTCGCGCCCTCCTCGATGGCGACCTCGAAGTCGCCGCTCATGCCCATCGACAGATGCTCGAAAGCCTCGAGGTCTTCGGGACCATGCTCTGCCAACCAGTTGCGCGCGTCGTTGAAGAGTTCGCGCATGCGCCTAAAATGCGGCCGATTATCCTCGGGATCGTCGACATACGGCGGGATGGTCATCAGGCCGCGCGCCCGAAGGCTCGGGTAATTGCGGGACAGCTCGACCAGGTCGATGAGCCCGTCGGGGTCAACCCCGCTTTTGCTCTCCTGGTCGGCGATATTGACCTGCAGCAGCACGTCGACGCGCTCCTCGGAGCGCTTGTGCAGCTTCTTCATGACGCTCTTTCGGTCCACCGAGTGGATGAACGCCATGTCGTCGGCGATAAAGCGAGCCTTATTGGATTGCAGGTGTCCGATGAAGTGCCAGACGACGTCATCGGCCATCTCGGGAGCCTTTTCCTGCCATTCCTGCACGTAGGACTCGCCGAAGTGGCGCTGCCCTTCCTTATACAGCACGCGCATGGCGTCGACTGGATGGGTCTTGCTCACCGCGATCAGGGTGACCGCGTCCTCGAGGCGCCCCGCCCTCTCACAGGCATCGCTGATGCGCTCGCGAATCTCGGCGAGGTTCTGGCGCAGCTCGTCGGGGTCGTATTGAGATGTGGTCGAATCTGCCATAGAGCTTCTTCGTTCAACGGCTTATTGAGTTGCTGGTCGCTGTCGGAACGGGAAGCCGGCAAGACCGCCCAACTTCTCTAACTCCTCGATGACCTCACAGACCGGAAGGCCCACAATCGCAAAATGTGAGCCCTCGATGGAGCGCACAAACGCGCTGGCCTGGTCCTGGATCCCATAACTTCCGGCCTTGTCGAACGGCTCGCCGGTGGCGATGTAGCGCTCGATATGCTCGCCGGAGAGTTCTCGAAACTGCACTCGCGCGTCGACCGAGCGCACCGACGATCGGCCCGTGGAGCGCTCGAGCCAGCAAAACGCGGTGTCGACGACGTGCTCGCGGC
>JBKGZI010000224.1:0-9699 GCA_046545675.1 Persicimonas sp. | reverse complement strand
CGCATCCAGCCCTTGAGGCGGGTGCGGTTGTAGTCGTCGGCGAGGTGTTTGATCGCCTCGGATTCGGTGGGGTACGGGTGGATGGTGTCGGCGATGTCGGATAGGTCGAGGTCGGCCTGCATGGCCAGGGTGAGCTCGGAGATCATCTCGCCGGCGTGGCGGGCGACCATCGTGGCGCCCAAGAGCTCGCCAGTTTTGTGGTCGACGTGGACCTCGAGCAGGCCGGAGGTTTGGCCGGAGACGACCGCGCGGTCGAGGTCGTCGAAGCGTTCGACGAAGGTGTCGACCTCGTAGCCCTGCTCGGCCGCCTCGTGCTCGTAGAGGCCGACGTGGGCGATCTCGGGGTCGGTGTAGGTCACCCACGGGATGAACAATGAGCTCATCTTGTCGCGGCCGAAGAAGAGCGCGTTTTTGAGCGCCATGCGGGCCATGGCGTCGGCGAGGTGGGTGAAGTTGTACCGCGAGGCGACGTCGCCGACCGCGTAGATCTTTTTGTTGGAGGTCTGGAGCCTGTCGTCGACGTGCACGCCGGTGTTGGGGTCGTGGTCGACCTCGGCGGCGTGGAGGCCGAGCCCGGCGACGTTGGGCCTGCGGCCGAAGGACACCAAAATCTCGTCGACCTCGATTTGGTCGGTCTGTCCGTCTTGCCGGAACTCGACGACCTTCGTCGACTCTTTCTCGCCCATCCTATGCACCGCGCTGACCTCGGCGCCCAGGCGCATATCGACACCGTCGTCGCGCAGCGCACGCTCGACGATGGCGGCCGCCTTGGGGGCCTCACGGGGCAATATCTGCTGCTGCATCTCGAGGAGCACCACCTGCGAGCCGAAGCAGCTAAACGCCTGGGCCAGCTCGGCGCCGATGGGGCCGCCGCCGAGCACGGCCAGCCGCTCGGGGAGCTCGGTGAGCGTAAAGATCGACTCGTTGGTCAAGAATCCGGCCTCCTCCAGTCCGTTGATCGGCGGCACCTTCGGGCGGGCGCCGGTGGCGATGATCGCCTTGTTGAAGGCCAGCGTCTGCCCGCCCACCTCGACGGCGTCGGGGGCGACAAACCGCGCCTGGCCCAGGTAGACGTCGACGCCGAGGTTGTCGAAGCGCTCGGCGGAGTCCGCTTCGCTGATGTCGGCGCGAAGCCTGCGCATACGCTCCATGATCGCGGCGAAGTCGACGATGGGCTCACCCTCGACGCGGACGCCGAACTCGCCGGCTCGGCGCACGTCTGCGACCGCTCGCGCCGCCCGGAGCAGCGCCTTGGAGGGCACGCAGCCGTGGTTGAGGCAATCGCCGCCCATCAGGTGGCGCTCGATGAGGGCGACCTTGGCCCCCAGTCCCGCCGCGCCGGCCGCGCTGACCAGCCCGCCGGTGCCCGCGCCGATGACCACCAGGTTATAGCCGCCGGTGGGCAGTGGGTTCGTCCAGTCGCGTGGGTGGACGTTGTCGAGCAGACGCCGGTTATACGCGTCGTCGGGAAGCACCTCGGGGACCTCGATGGGCTCGACGTGGATCTCGTCGTGCTCGACCGCCTCCTGTTGGGCTTCGGCTGCGATCTTGTCCAGCTCCTCGCGAGCCCGCCGGGTCAGCAACACGGTGATCGCGACCGCCGCGATGCCGCCCACCACGAAGAGCGCGTCCTGCAGCGGCGTCAGCTCCGCGTCGCCGGCGGCCACGCGCGCCAGGTTGCCGGCGATCGTGCCCATATACACATACACCAGCGTGGCCGGTATCATGCCGATGAACGAGGCGGTGATATATCGCCAGAACGACACGCCGGTGACCGCGAAGCCGTAGTTGAGCACGCTGAACGGAAAGACGGGCACCATGCGCGCCAGCGCGACGACCTTGAACGCGTCTTTGTCGATGGCTCGAAAGGTGGCGTCAAATCTCGGATACTCCTCGATGCGCTCGGCGACCCAATCACGGGCGACGAACCGGCCGATGATAAAGGAGATGGCTGCGCTGAGCGTGCTGCCGGCGTGAGCGATGATCGCCCCCCAGAAGAGCCCGAAGGCGAACCCGGCGACCACCGTGAGCGGCGTGCCGGGCACCAGCGCGACGGTGGCGACCACATAGGCGCTGCCAAAGACCACCCCCGCCCATTCATCGAAGCCGTGCACCCAGTGGATGAAGTCGTCAATATAGTCGACGACCGGAAAGAGAGCGAAGAGCGCGACGATCACGGCGAGGAACAAAACCACGGCGGCCAAGCGCGCGTACTTGCTCGTCCACCAGGGCCGCTCCACACTGTCCGCAGTCGTTGACATATCTCCTATCTCGAACGGGCACGCATCGAACGCAGCAGACCGCGCTCGAAGACGAGCCGATCACCGGCTTAGAAGCCCCGTATCGCCGGCGAGCCGAGCACAAAGCGAGTCACCAGACTGTCTACGACTACGAGGCGCTATTCGATCTCCTCTTGCTCGAGTGTCTCGTCCAGCTCGTCCTCGAGCTCTTCCCAGCTATCCTCGAGGGCGTCGACCTCGTTGGCGAATTCGATCTGAGCGTCTTTGAACTCCTCGCCTTCGAGAGCGTTGATGCGCTGCTGCTCTTGCTTGAGCTCGTTGGTCTTTCGGCGAAGCTGAGCGAGGTGCTCGCGGTCTTGGGCTTCGAGCTGCTCGGGGCTCTCCTCGATGGCGACCTGGTAGGTGCTCATCTCGCGGTCGACGTTGTGCAGCTCTCGGTGCGAGTGGCGAATGATCGGCCCGCCGCCGATGAACGTCTCCTCCAACTCGCGCTCGGTGGCTTCGGCGAATTCGTAAACTTCATTGGCGACATCGGTCGCCACATCGGCGGTGCCTTCGGCGACTTCCTCGGCGCCCTCTTCAAACCTCTCGGCACCCTCTTCGATGTCCTCTCGAGTCTGCTCGGTGCCTTCTTCCATATCCTCCTCGAGCTCCTCGGCGCCCTCTTCAGCCTCCTCTTCAGCCTCCTCTTCAGCCTCCTCCTCAGCCTCCTCCTCAGCCTCCTCCTCAGCCGCGGCCTCCTGCTGACGATCCTGGTCGCGCTCGGCGGCCGAGCGATCGCAGGCGACGACGCTTGCGAGAGCAAAGAGCAAGACGAGTAGGCCCGTTCCCAATCGCTGAATCGTATTCATGCCGCTCCTCAATTGTTGGACATGGTGGCCCCCGGCCGACTGACCTTGCTGCTCCGGTCGGTACGGCGGGAGGTGCTACCTGCTCCGACAAAGCCATCGCCGGAGGCACCTGGTGACTTCAAATTAGGAGCGATCACGGACACTCCAACCCCCTAACCTGTTTTATTTATTTACAAATCTGAAGATGCGCCGATAGCGCAGCTCAATCGGTAGGCAGGTCAAAGTAGAAGGTGGTGCCCTCATCGACCTCGGTCTCGAAGCCGATCTCACCGCCAAGGCGCTCGACGATCGATTTGGCGATGGTCAGCCCCAGGCCGGTGCCGCCATGCTTGCGCGTCGACGACGAGTCTTCCTGGGCGAATTTGTCGAAGACGCGCCTGCGAAAGTCCTCGGCGATGCCCGGGCCCTTGTCGCTGATCGACACGCGTGCGGTCTGCTCGTCGACGCGCTCGAGGCGAATATGGACCACGCTATTGGGCGGCGAGAACTTCGCCGCGTTCGACAAGAGGTTGGTCATCACCTGAATGAGCCGGCCCTTATCGCCGTCGACGGTGATATCCGAGGTGGTGTCGTCGAAGATAAATTTGACCCCGTTCTGGTGCTCCAAGCCGATATTGATGCGCAATGACTCGCGCACCACCGCAGCAAGCTCGAGTTCGCGGATCTGGAAGTCCATCTGCCCGCTGGACATCTTCTGGATATCGAGCAAATCGTCGATCAGGTACAGAAGCCTGTGGCTGTTGCGAAGCGCGAGCTCGACCATTTTTTCGAGTCGGGCGGGCAGCTCACCGCCTGCGCCGCCGGCCAAAAGGGTCAGCACACCGGTGATCGGGGTCAGCGGGGTGCGCAGCTCGTGGCTGACGATGGAGACGAACTCCTCCTTGAGCTGCTGGAGTCGCTTGCGCTCGGTGACGTCACGGGCGACCACCAAAAGCCCCTTTCGGCTGCCGTCGGACTCGTAGATGGGCACCTTGATCATGTCGAAGGTGTGGGGGCGGCCGTCGCGGTCGGGCACTTGTTGCTCGAAGGAACTCGGCTCACCGCTGTCCCAGGCCCAGTCGTCGGTACGCGGGCAATCCCACTTGGCCACCCGGCAATTATCGGTGAGCTCTGCCAACCGCTCGGCGGTCTTGCCCTGGTAGTCGACCTCCTCGAGCCCCAAGAACTCCAGGGTGTAGTCGTTGGCCAGCAGCCATCGGCCCTCCCCGTCACGAAACAAGATGCCGTCGGGCATCGCCTGAATGAGCGACTCCAGCCAGGAGCGCTCGTGACGCAGGATCTCTTCGGTGTGGCGGCGCGCGCTGACATCGATGACGTGGCCGACAAAGCAGGTGGCCTCGCCGCGCTCGTCGCGCACGATGCTGGTCGCCTCGTCGACATAGATCAGCTCGCCATCGGCGCGCTCGACCCTGTAATGGAAATGGATGCCATGAGAGGCCCCGCTGTGGAGGTAGCGGTTGCACTCGCGCTCGACGCGGGCGCGGTCGTCGGGATGAATAATATCGTTATAGAGCAGCTCGCCGCTGAGGAATTGCTCGGGTGCATAGCCGAGCACATCTTCGACGTTGCCGGAGACATACTCGACCGGCCAACCCTTCTCGACCGACCATTGAAACACGACGACGGGACCGCTCAGGGCGGCCGGCCGGCGGTGCTCCTGTGGTAGATTGATCTTCGACGAGGTGCTCACTTCTCGATTCCATCCCGCACGACAAATCCCGGGTGGGCTCGGACACGCGGTCAGCCCTGCTCACACCCACCGTCGGGCGCCGGAGATCGTCGGGTGACGAGATCTCCAACGCCTTTTAACAACAATGATTCGTGCTCAAAAAGTCTCCCGTCGCCATCGCCGGCTGATTTTACCGGCCTCTTCGCCGTCAATGCTCGACGATGCTACCCGCATCGCCTGCGCTTGCCGGCTGCGATGCCGAAAAAACATCTCACCGAGGCTCGGTCCGACTTCTTACACACGAATCAACCATAGATGGTCGGCCGGGTTTAGACCAGCGCCCCCCCCCGCTGCAGCGCGGTCATGCGACGGCACACGCTGGCATTCACGTGTCGATGTTTAACTTTGATGCAGCACGCGTGACGACCAGCAAAGCGGCCGAGCGCGCCTGACACACCGACATTGGGAGGAGCTCGATGCTTTTGATTCAAGAATCGCCCGAATCGCCGCGCATCTTCGACAACGACCTGCTCGACGGTCTGTCGCGCACCCCGTGGGTCGTCGTGCCGCTGCTGTACCTTCCCGCCTCGGCGTTGCTGCTGTGGTACAGCCTCACGCAAGCCGAGGTGGGCCCGGGGGCCTCGCTGGGGCTGGCGCTGGCGGGGCTGCTGGCGTGGACCTTCGTGGAGTATTGGCTCCACCGCACCCTCTTCCATTGGGTGCCCGATACGGACTGGGGGGAGACGATGCACTTCTTCTTGCACGGCGTCCACCACGACTGGCCCCATGACAAATACCGGCTGGTGATGCCGCCGCCGGTGAGCATCGGGCTGTTCTTTGTCTTCTTATTGACCTGGACGACCCTCTTGGGCACCTACGGGTGGGCGTTTCAGGCCGGTTTCGTCTTCGGATACATGTGCTATGATATCATCCATTATCACGTCCATCATCGTCGAGCGGGGTTTCGCTGGCTGCAGCGGCTCAAGAAGCACCACGTCAGCCACCACTTCGTCGATGATTATTCGGAGCTGCGCTTTGGCGTCTCCACCCGATTGTGGGACCTGGTCTTTCGAACCGATCAGGCATCCCACGAGGCCCAATGAATGAGGTTGTGCGATGAGTTGGCACTTCGTAGATCTGTCGATGCTCCGCGACATCGAGCTCTTCTCCAAGCTCAGCGATGATGCTCTCCGAGAAGTCGCCGCGCTGACCACCTTCGAGGAGCATCCCCCGTCGGCGCGCATCTTCGAGGAGGGCGACGCCGGCGCGGCCATGTATATGATCATGCGCGGCGAAGTACGTATCTCCAAGGACATCCCCGGGGTGGGCGAAGAAGCGCTAGCCTTCCTCGACCAGGGCGCCTACTTCGGCGAGATGTCGCTGGTCGGCGATGAGCCGATACGCAGCGCCACCGCGATCACCGAGTCTCCGGTCAAGCTCGCCAAATTGAGTCGAGCGGACTTCCGGGGGCTGTTGGTCGACAATCAGACCGTCGGCATCGAGATTTTGACCTCGTTTGTCAACACCCTCGCCGACCGGCTGCGCGCCTCCAACGAAAAGCTGGCCTTTTTTGCGATGAGCGACATGTTCGAATAGCTCCCAGTCGACACCATCGGCCTCGATCACAAAAGCCCCTGCCGGCGAATACCGGCAGGGGCTTTTGCGTCGGTCGAGCGCTGAGCTCAGCACCAGGCGGCCGCGGTGAGGCGACCGCCTGGCCAGGACTCAGGGCGAGTAGGGGTTGCCGTGGGAGAAGACCGGCGTGATGTAGGCGATCGCCTTCATCAGCTCCATATAGTCGCGAAGCTCGCGCTCGGCTTCCGCCTGCGTGCTCTCGTCGACGCCCGCCTCGCAGTCGTCGACGGTCTCTGGAGTCGAGCCGTCGTCGTCGCATTTGTCGGTCATGCGCAGCAACATATTGGCTCGGTTGATGACCCCTTCGGCCGCGCTGTACTCGTCGCCGTTATTGGACGCTTCGTACACGTAGCCGCTCCACGGATCCTTGAAGGTGACCAGGTACTCTTCCTGGATCTCGGGGGCGTTACCCATGCCGCGAATCCACAGCCTGGAGGTCTCCAGGAAGCTGTGGTCGTAGCTATCCGGGAAGCGGGCCTGTCCGAGCACCTGCCAGTACAGTTGGATGGTGAAGGTCGTGTACGGATCGATGACATCGTCATTCACCGCCTGCAGGTCGCCGGTATAATCCGGGAACTCCATCTCACCATCGTCGTTGAGATACGGGCCGACCTTCTCGTAGTTCTCACGCATCAGCGCGTCGTTGAGCTCGAGGAGTTGGTCACCGAAGGTGTTGAAATAGCCGACCTCCCATTCCCGGATATCCTCGGGGGTAGCCCGGGCCACGAAGTTTGTGGAGGTATCGGTCAGCGCCTCGATGGCCATGATCTTGTCGAGGTAAAAGCCGACGTGGTTGAGGCATTCCGACCAGAAATAACCACACTCTCGGGTGCCGTCCTCGCCCCGGCTCCAGCTCGTGGCGTAGTAGCGTCCCTGAGTGACGTCGAGTTCGGCGTCGACAGCCGTCATCGGGTCGGTCAGCATCGTGGTACCGTCGACGAGCTCACGCTTCTGGTATTGGCCGACGTCGGGGGTCATTAGCGTCTGCATCAGATAGTTGAATGCGTTCTTGACCGCCCAACTCTTGCCTCCCCAGCCGTTGACCGGGTCGGTGAAGAAGCTCTCGACGCGAGATTCCGAATAGAATTGCGGCAGCAGCTCGGCGTAAAGGCCGTACAGATCGTGCCACCGCTTGATCCGATTGTAGATACGGCCGTAATTGGCGCCGACATAGTTCCAGTAGTTTCGTCCGATGGCGCCACGGGGGAACGACCTGGAGATATACCAGGTGTTCAGGTCGTCGAGCATATTCTTCATACGCTCGTAGCTGTCGGCGCCGTGGTCACGCGTCAGGCAGCTATCGCCCAGGTTGTAGTTGGCGTGCGAGCAGTAGATATACGGCACACGCGAGTACTCTTCGTCGCCGACGACCGCCGTCGACCAGTCTCGGCTGCCGTGTTCATCGACCTTCAGATCAGCGACGTCGACGAGCATGCGGTTGTCGTCGCGATAGAGCAGATCGCCCATCTCGTTATACAGGGTGGTATAGTGAGTGGCCGAGGGTTGGAATTGGCCGAAGTTCAGGATCTCTCCGCTCTGGTCGAACCAGTCACGGAAGGTGGTGTGCTCGACGCCGCCGCGGTCTTTGAAGACCTCGATTTTGCCGGCATAGCCGTACAGGATCGCCGCGCGGTCGTATTTGCCCACGCCCTGGCCGTCGATGGTGTAGCGGCCGGCGTAGTCCATGATCGAGCTATACGCCTCGTTGTAGATCTTGTCGTTGATCTCGTCTTCGGTGATCGGGTCTTCGAGGCGCGGGCCGACGTTGCCGTCGTCGCGAATATGCCAGTACTCGTCGTGATAGTTGACGGCATCCTCAGAGCCGGCGAAGTTGTGCATCAGACCCAGCGAGTGACCCACCTCGTGAGCGAGCACGGCGGTGTAGACCGCCTCGCGGATGGTGTTGTAGACCTCTTCGGAGTTCATGTCCTCGTCTTTGAGTTCTTCGGCGAGGCCCATGAGCGCGTCGTCGGCCATCTCCGGCAGGTACATATTGCGCTCGGCGGCGAACTTCTCGCGAAGCTCGGCGCGCACCTGAGCCTGCTTGGCGAATCCGCCGCGCACCACGCTGGCCATCTTCATATCGTAGTCGGTCACCTCGGTATTGGGATCGTGGCCGGTCGCCGCCAGGATCTCATCGTTGACCATCAGGTCTTCGATATAGGAGCCCTCGAGCTGGCTGAGCCGGCCCTCGGGAGCACGGTTCTCACCGTTGAGGTTGCTGCGCCTGTACAGCGTATCGAGCTTATCCTCGATGAAGGCGTCGAAGCCTTCTTCGCGTTGCTTGCGCTCGTCTTCGGCGGTAATCGCCATCCGCTCGCCCTTATAGCGGGTGGCGAGGTCCTGAACGAAGGGCTCATTTTGCTGCAGGTCGACGGTGCGCCTGGGCGAGGACTGCGGATTGTCGACCTGTTCGATCCACGAGGTCAGGTCGAGGCCTTCGACGTACTGATCGGGCTCCCGAGTGCCGTTGAGCAGCTCGACCATCTCTTGGGTGCGGTAAGCGCCGACGTCGTTCCAGTGGTAGACATAAGCCATGCCGCTGATGATCTCACCGGTCTCCGGGTCGTTATTGGCCGGCCCCAGACCCAACAGACCGTAGTCCATGAATTCGGGGACGTAGGCCATGAACGAGTAGCGGATATCGCCGAGTCGGGGCGAATCACCGGGCTCACCACATTCCGCCGGATCGCCCTCTTCGATGGGGTTATTCGGGCACAAAATGAAGGTGCGCTCGCCGTCGGCGAGCTCGTAGCCTTGAGCCTCGACGACGTCGTTATAGATCTCATTCCACTGGTCAGCGACCTTCTGGGAGATCTCGACCAGGTCGTCGGGCATGTCCACGTTGACATGATAGACGATCGGGCGAAGCTCACGCTCCGAAGGATCGAGCAGGCTGCCGTCTTCGGCGTACCAGGTCTCCCACAGATTGTGCCGGTTCAGATAACGCTTTTTGCGCTGATAGCGGATGCTCTCTTTGTTGTCGTAGACCATCCGTTCCGTGGTGAAGAAACCGAACACCTCGGTCTCTTTGCCCTTGTAGGGCATGGGCACGTATTCGTGGTCCGGATCGATGCGCTTGAAGCTGTTGCGAATGGCGTATTCGGAGGCGCCACATTCCTTAAACTCGCCGCCAAATAGCCAGCAGGTCGGGATCTGACCGTAACCGGGATATTCGACCGTGCCAGCGCGGGCGTGGATCCTGTTGGTGACGTCGAAGTAGGCGAGCTGGTCACCTTCATTGGTCGACTCGTAGTCAAAGAGCGGAGCATCGCGCGATTGCCCGCTGTCGTCTTGGACATAG
>JBKGZI010000223.1:0-9790 GCA_046545675.1 Persicimonas sp. | reverse complement strand
GGCTTCGACTATGATCTGAGCATCGAGTCGGCGAGCTATGCGGACGTGACCTTCAACGAGATCGAGGAGGCCGCCGACAACAACTCGATCGGCGACGCCCAGTCCTTGACCGGAGATATCCCCGTGGCTGTCGAGGCGACGGCCGCCGGTACCGATATCGATGACCTCGACGCCGATTACTTCTCGGTGACGCTCGACGCCGGCGAGTCGCTCGGCCTCTTCACCGGCCCGGGCCTCGACGATCAGATCGATGACGCCGACACTGTGCTCTTCGTGCTCGATCCGGACGGCAACGAGATCTACTTCAATGACGACTACCCGCTGGCCGGCAACTTCTTCAGCGCCGGCCTCATCACCGCCGACCAAGCCGGCGATTACATCGTCGTCATCGAGCCGTTTTGCAACACCGACGGCTGCTTCGAGGGCGATTACTCGCTCTTCGCGTTCATCGAGCCGGGTGAGTGAACCGGCTGTCGTTGGATGGGGTTGGGGTCGTGATCGGAAAACAGGAAGGGACGATGAGACATTCTTTGCTGCTCGTATTTCTGTTCGTGGGACTCGCGGCTGCGGCGTGCACCGAGACTGGCGATGAGCCAGGCCCCGGCCGCACCGCAGACGCTTCGGCCGACGCTGATGCTGGGCCGGACGCCGATATTGGTCCGGATGCCGATGCCGGCGGTGACGCCGATCCGGCTGATTGACCCGGTGTGATCATCTTCGACATTGGCCCGGCGCTGCGTATTGCAGCGCCGGGCTTTTTTATGTCTGCCTCTCCGGGGCGACGTCGTCCCTGGCATCGGCGGCACGGAGGCCGTCGCGCCAACAGGCTGCGTTGACAGTCAGCCGGTCGGCTACTACGTCTGATTTCACGAAATATCTGCACCACTAACCCAAACAACGACTCGAATAAAAGGAGATACGATGAAGCTCGGAACCCTCAAAGATGGAACTCGCGACGGCCGCTTGGTGGTCGTCAAGCGCGATAACTCGGTGTACACCCCCGCTGACGGTGTCGCGAAGTCGATGCAAGAGGCGCTGGACAATTGGGACGAGGCCGAGCCCAAGCTGCAGGGGCTGTTCGAAAAGCTGCAGTCCGGAGATATCATCGGTGAGCCGGTCGACGTCGACAAATTTCACTCGCCGCTGCCGCGCGCCTACGAGTGGATCGACGGCTCCGCTTATATCAATCACATCGTGTTGGTCCGAAAGGCACGCGACGCCGAGCCGCCCGAGACGCTCGAGACCGATCCGCTGGTCTATCAGGGCGGCTCCGGACACTTCCTGGCGCCGACCCAAGACATCCCGCTTCCCGACGAGGAATGGGGACTCGACTTCGAGGCCGAGATTGCCGTGGTCATGGGAGACACCCCGCGCGGAGTCAAAGCCGAAGACGCCGGCGAGCACGTCAAGCTGCTGATGGGCGTCAACGACAATACGTTTAGAAACCTCATCCCCGGCGAGCTGGCCAAGAGCTTCGGCTTCTTCCAGTCCAAGCCGGCGACGACCTTCTCGCCGTTTGCGGTCACCCCCGACGAGCTGGGTGACAAATGGAAGGACGGGCGCGTCCACCTGCCGATGCTCACCGATTATAACGGTGAGTTCTTCGGCAATCCCGACGCCGGCCCGGAGATGCACTTCTCGTTCTTCGACCTCATCGAGCACGTCACCAAGACGCGCTCGTTCACCGCGGGCACCATCTTGGGAAGCGGCACGGTCTCCAATAAGGACCAGGCCAAGGGCTCGTCGTGCCTGTCCGAGAAGCGCATGATCGAGAAGATCGAGACCGGTGAGTTCAAGACCCCGTATATGAAAGACGGCGCCACCGTCGAGATCAAGATGCTCGACGAAGAGGGAAATAACATCTTCGGGACCATTTCTCAGACAGTGGTCGAGGCCTAATCATGAAGCTCTACAGCTACTGGCGCTCGTCGTCGTCCTGGCGAGTCAGAATGGCGTTGGCGTTCAAGGGAGTCGATTACGACTACGAGCCGATCCATCTGCTCGAGCAGGGCGGCGTCCAACACAGCGACGAGCATCGGCGGCGAAATGCGATGGAGCAGGTGCCGGTGCTCGAGGTCGACATCGACGGCACAACGCGACACCTGGCGCAGTCGATGGCGATTCTCGAGTTCATCGAGGAGGCCTTCCCCGAGCCGGCGCTGCTGCCCGAGGACCCGTTTCTGCGGGCGCGCAGCCGGCAGTTGGCCGAGACGGTCAACAGCGGCATCCAGCCGCTGCAGAATCTTTTGCTTCTGCAGCGGCTCGGCAGCTCCTTCGACGTCAACGCCAAGCAGTGGTGCGCGCCGTTTATTGCGGATGGTCTTCGCGCCTATGAGGCGCTGGCCGAAGAGGTCGCAGGTGAGTTTTCAGTCGGTGACCAGCCGACATTCGCCGACCTGTGCCTGATCCCGCAGATGTACAACGCTCGCCGCTTCGAGGTCGATATGAGCGATATGGAGCTGCTGCTTCGTATCGAGCAGAATGTCCAGGCGATGGCCGTCTTCGACCAGGCCCACCCCGACCAACAACCCGACGCGGCAGGCTGAGCGATGGCCGAGCGTGCAGAAGACGTCATCATCAAGCATTACGACCAACTCACCAAAGACGAGCTGTACCAGATCATGGTGCTTCGCAACCTCGTCTTTGTGGTGGGCCAGGGGATCACCGTCGAGCCGGAGGTCGACGGTCGAGACCCCGAATGCGAGCACGCCATGCTCTGGGAGGGCAGCGAGTTGGTGGGCACAGCCCGGCTCTTCGTAGACGAGGAACCGGTCGTGGTCGGCCGCGTCGCCGTCCACCCCGACCGCCAGCGCGAAGGCCTGGGCAGCGTGCTCATGGAAGCCGTCCAGGAGTATCTGGGCGCTCGAAGCGCCGAGCTCCACGCTCAGGCCCACCTCGAGGCCTGGTACGCCCGCCTGGGCTGGACGCGCATCGGCGAGCCCTTCGAGGAAGCAGAGATACCCCATGTGATGATGTGCTGGGGTGCCTGACTCGGTTCCCTATTGATTGAACTCGGGTGGGGGGTGGCGCCTCGCGCCAGATTCGGGGCGTGGCTTCCGGCTTTGTTCGAGGCGCTCATCGGCGCGCCGGATATCGGCGGTGCATTCGGCTCGCTCTTTGACACGCAAAAACCACTTGCGAAACATCAAGAACGCGGCCGGCTCGGTGACCATACGATAGAGTAACTCGCGCGGGCTCCAGCCAAGCTTTAGCCGCGCGCGGTAGACCAGGCGGGTCTTCTCGGGAGCGAATTGGTTGAGCATGATCGACCAGCTCGCGGTTTCTCCGTCTGCCTTCTGATCGACAGATTGGGGCACGAGCACCAGCGCCCGCTCCTTTTGCATCTCGGCGATCCGCAAGTCGCCCGCAGCGCCAACTGACAGGATATCGCCCTCGTTGAGCCGCTGTCGCTGGGGGAAGACGTCGTCGGCGCCGGGCCCCTCGATATAACCGATGATATTTTGGATGCGGGCGTAGATATGCTCGCTGCCGTCGCGCCGGCCCACCCGTACCAACCACGGCCATATATCGGCGGGTTTGGCGTCGATGGTGATGGCGCGGTTGGCCACGTGGTTGGCCTGAGAGACGATGTCGTCGCCGGGCATCGGCCGCTTGATGTCGATCGGCTCGGCCCCCCAACGCCGATGCCACGGTCGAACGGCCAGGCCGTAGATCACGCCGGCGGCGCCGGCAGCGGCCAAACCCCAGGTCAGCACCTTCGTTGTCGTAGATTCCACGTCGACCTCCCTTGGCGAGTCTGCACACTCAAATCTAGGGAAGATGTCCGCTCGGCCAAATTCGACCTGTGTTTAGCGAGGCTCTTGGCCTGGTCGATGTTGTCCAACCAGTCGGCGTAGCTCGACGATGTCGACCGGCTTGACGAGGTGGTGGTCGATGCCGGCCCGACGACTGTGTTGCTGGTCCTCATGGCGACCATAGCCGCTGACCGCGATAATCTCGGCGTCACGCGTCTGTGGAAGCTCTCGCAGTCGAGTGGCGAGCTCGTAGCCGTCCATGACGGGCAATCCAATGTCCAGGAGCACCACGTCTGGGTTGAAGCTCGCTGCCGACGCCAAGGCCGTTTCCCCATCGTAGGCTAACTCGACCTGGTGGCCATCCTGCTCGACGAGTATCGACAGGGAGTTGGCGAAATCGCGGTTGTCGTCGACGATCAGCACACGCTGCGGTGGCGACGCTGACCCTTCGGCGACGACATCGTCGTCGAGGTCCGCAGGCGAGCGGCGAGCGGGGAGTCGTACGACGAACCGGCTTCCTTGATCGGGACCTTCGCTGTAGGCCTCGATGGTTCCACCGTGTAAGTCGACCAGCCGATCGACGATCGTCAAGCCGAGCCCCAGACCGCCCTGTGTGCGGTCGAGAGTCGCGTCGGCCTGCTCGAAGAGATCGAAGATACGGGGCAGCAAATCGGGGGCGATGCCGCTACCGTCGTCTCGAATCTCGACGACCACCTGATCTGATTCGACGGCCGCGTCCACCCGGATACGGCTGCCCTCCGGGCTGTACTTCGAGGCGTTGTCGAGCAAATTGGCGAAGACCTGTACCAGCCGTGTCGCGTCGCCCCGCAGCACGACCGGCTCATCCGGCATCGATACCTCGAGATGCTGGTCTTTGCGTGTGGCTTTGTCCCGTACGGCGTCGAGCGCGTCTTCAATGATGTCGACGAGCACAACGTACTCGTCGTGTATCTGAATTTGGTGGTTCATCAACCGCGACACATCGAGGAGGTCGTCACTCATTCGGCGCATATGCTCGATCTGTCGGGTGACAACCTCTAAAGCGTTGGTCTTGTCCGCGCTGGCGGCGTCGCTTCGAAGCACTTGGCCGGCCATGGCAATCGCGGCCATCGGATTGCGAAGCTCGTGGCTGAGCATGGCGAGAAACTCGTCCTTGAGCTGGTTCTCGTGGCGTAAACGCTCGTCCTTCTTGGCGAGTTGCTCGTAGGCTTTCTCGATGCGCTTCTTTTTGCTCTGAATTTCCTGGCCGCGCTCGTATAACTCGGCTTCGAGCTCGGTGACGTGCGACTGCAATGCTCCCTCATGGGCCTCGAGGCGCATCAGGTCGGTGACGTCCTCGACGCGGTGAATGATCGCGTAAAGTTCGCCCTGGGCGTCGATGACCGGAGTGTTCCGGGGGCTCCAATAACGGACCTCGAAGGAGCCGTCGGGGCGCGGGATATCGTATTTTTGGACGGCCATGGAGTCGGGCTGCAAATCACGGCGTACCGCCTCGAGCGAGGCGCGCAGGTTGCGCACGCCGGTGGGCCCGGGGTCGTCGGGATTGTCGGGGAAGACCTCGAAAATGTGCTGGCCGACGATGTCATCACGCTCGGTCATCGTCGCCGCCAAATAGGCGTCGTTGACCGCGATAATCTCAAAATCGGGGTCGAGGACCAGGTAGGGCGACGGTGTCGCGTCAAAGACTAGTCCAAAGTCGACTGCGCTATCTATGGGCTCGGTCATCTAGATGCCTGTGTCGAGAGCCAATACCGGCGGCGCCTTCTCGAGCCGTCGATGTGGTCAAACCAACACACATGACGACGTCTATCATCCCAAAAATAAAATCGCGACGCCGATGACTGCGACGCCGGCCCCGATGACCGATCGCGCGGTGAGCTTCTCCTTGTCGATGAAGTAGGCCAGCGGCAAAATGAAGATCGGGCTGGTCGACGACAGCGTCGCGGCGATCCCCGTGTAGGTATAGCGCAGGCCGGCGTTCATCAGCCAGATTCCCAAAAAGGTCCCCAAGAAGGTCGCCGCAAATAACATCGCGAAGGTGCGCCTGTCTTTGAGCGGCTCGGCGGTCTGGCCGATGCGGCCGAGGGCACCCAGGACCACGCCGAGGCCGGCGATCCCGAAGGCCAGGCGCACGATGCTGATCTCGAGCGCCGAGATCTCGGCGCCTCCCAGCTTGGTGAGCACGTTGCCAAGGGCCTGGCAAAGTGCCGCGCCCACTCCGAAGGCCAATCCGATCTTCTCGGCGCGGCTCAGGCCGAGGTTGGAGTCATCTGGCAGGGAGGAAGCCTGCGCAGATGCGGTTTCGGCCGCGGTGGACGAATCCGTGGTCGGCGAATCGGTGTGGCGCTCGAGGATGACCCACACCACGCCGCTCAGCGTCAGGATCATGCCGGCGACCAACTCGACGGTGACCGGCTCGGCGAGCACCGGGATGGCCAAAAGGGCGGTCATCGGCGGCGTCAGCGCCGACAGCAGCAGCGTGCGCCGGGCCCCCAGGCGATTCAAGGCGTTGAAGTAGGCGGTGTCGCCGATGGTCAGCCCGATCACCCCACTGACGGCGAGTATACCGGTCTCGAAGAGGCCGAGAGCGCTCGGCCACACTCGCCCATCGAGCACGAGAAGGGCGATGAACATCAAGAGCACGGCGATGACGCATTTGAGGGCGTTCATGACCAGCGGACCCACGCTGCGGCCGAGGCGAGCGAAGATCAGACTGGCCGTGGCCCATACGGCGCTGGCGGAAAGTGCGGCGAGTTCTCCCATGGGACGGCATTTCCGTGGGCGAGCGGGGCGTTTCGTGGCGACGCCTGACTATCAGATGCGCTATAGCCTGTCAGGTCAACAAGCCTGTCAGGTCAACAAGCCTGTCAGGTCAACAAGCCTGTCAGGTCAGTTTGACGTTTGCCCGGTGCGGCGTTATGTATAACATAGTAATCTGGTGGGTATTATGGTGATTAAAAGGCCGCCCCCGATCCGACGCCCAGATGCGCTGGATTTCTGGTCGACGGGAACGTAATGTGAATGCGGCGTGTTGGAGCAATGAAGCCGACGAATCGGAACTACTCCCTCGCGACCGAGAGCCGCTTTGGCTGACGATAGGACGATGACTGCAGTGACCAATCAATTTCGAGTCGACAATCGCCACGACACCGCCGAGGCGCCGGCCGAGCCGTCGAACGAGCTGCGCGCCGTGGAACGCAGCGACGAGCTCGTCGGCCGGACCACCTTGGTCCGCCTTCGCCGGGTCGTCGACGAAGACGGCCCCGAAGTCTACGTCAAGATGGAAAATACCAACCCCAGCGGCAGCATCCGGGATCGGTATATCACCGAGATTGTCACCCGCGCGGTCGACGCCGGCTATATCGTGGCCGGCGATTCGTTGGCCATCGCGGGCATCGACGATTCATCGGTGGCCGCCGCTTGGCTGACCAATCTGTTGCAGCTCGATTTGCGGGTGTTCGCGCCAATGCATTCGAGCCGCCGACTCGTGCCGCTCATCGAGCGTTATGGCGCAGATATCGAGTGGACCGACGAGGACGGCGGGCTCGACAGCGCCATCGACAAGGCGGCCGGCTGGGCGCGTCAGGCCGCCGACCGCATGTACGTCGACGGCTACCGTCGCCAGGCGGTCAAGGATGCCTATACCGATATGGCCGACGAGATCCTCGAGGCGCTCCACGGCCGCATCCTCGGCGCGTTCGTCACCTCGGTGACCACCGGCGGCACCTTCCGCCACGTCGCCGGGGAGCTGCGCGAGACGCACCCGGCGATGCAGGTCGGCGGGGCGGTGCTCACCGATTATGATTTTCCCGACCTGCGCGGCCACGCCTATAACCGTCTTCGCAAGGTCAGCCTCAAAGAGGCCTGGCAGATGCGCGACCGTCTGGCTCGCGAAGAGGGCCTGTTGCTCGGCCCCAAGGGAGCCGCGGCCGTCCTGGTGGCCGTCGAGATGCGTGCCGATCTCCCCGATGAGGAGGTCATCGTCGCCCTGAACCCCGATTCGGGCCAGCGCTACCTCGGCTGGGAAGACACCCCCTTATTCGAAGTCACTTTTCAGTCCGACTCGGTCTAGCCTCTAAAATCGCACGTCCGAGCGTGGGCACAGTTGTCCATGATATCCACCACTGTCCTTCCAAACTAATACGGAGCAATCATGAGTGTGCAGGTGAGAATCCCGACCCCGTTGCGCAAATTCACCGACGGCCAAGACAAGGTCAGCGTCGAGGGAGAAACCGTCGGCGAGGTCCTGGATAATTTGGCCTCGGCCCATCCCGAGCTGGCCAGCCGGATCTTCGACGACGAGGGCACGGTTCGCCGCTTCGTCAACGTCTTCGCCAACGACGAAGATATTCGATTCATGGAGAAGCTGGAGACGCCGTTGTCCGACGGCGACCAGGTCTCGATCGTCCCTGCCATCGCGGGAGGGTGAGGTGGCTCAACGCGCACGCAAATTTCAGAACCAGCCCGAGGTGAAGGCCCCGTTGCCCAAGGCCTCTCTTCTGGAGATGGTCGGCCATACCCCGATGGTCAAGCTGAATCGGCTGACCTCACATCTGCCCGACGCGGTCGAGGTGTGGGTCAAGCTCGAGATGCTCAACCCGGGCGGCTCGGTCAAAGACCGGCCGGCTCGCCAGATCATCTTGGACGCCATCGACTCCGGCGAGCTCACCCCGGACAAGACGCTCATCGACTCGACCAGCGGCAACACCGGCATCGCGTATGCGATGATCGGGGCTGCGGTCGGCGTCGACGTCGCCCTGGTCATGCCCGAGAACGTCTCGCCGGCCCGAAAGCATATCGTGTCGACCTACGGCGCCGAGATCATCTACTCGGATCCGATGGAGGGCAGCGACGGGGCCCAGCGTCTGTGCAAAGAGCTGGTCGATAACGACACCGAGGGGAAGTATTTCTACGCCAATCAATATGGGAATCCCTCCAACCCGCGGGCGCATATCGAGACGACCGCCCCCGAGATCTGGGCCCAGACCAGCGGCCGCGTGACCCATTTTGTCGCCTCCACGGGCACCTCCGGGACGATCATGGGAGTGACCCGCGGGCTGCAGGAGCGCAACCCGGAGATCGCCACCTACGGCGCCCAGCCCTCAGACGCCTTCCACGGCCTCGAGGGGCTCAAGCATATGCCCACCGCGATCGTCCCCGAGATCTACGACGAGGACATCCTCTCGGGGGTGGTGTACGTGGACACCGAGGACGGCTGGGATATGGCCGAAAAGCTCGCCAGGCAGGAGGGCATCGCCGCCGGCAACTCCGCGGGCGCCAATGTATGGGCAGCGCTGAAGTTGGCCGAAGATCTCGAAGAAGGCGTCGTGGTGACGGTCATCTGCGACCACGCCGACCGTTATTTGGGCCAATAGATTATTGGAGCGACGCCGTCCCTGGCGTCGACGCCAGGGACAGCGTCGCTCCAGTTGATACCAGGAGTATGTGTTGGCTGACACATTATGGAGCAAAGACATCCTCGACCCGGTCGTTTCCTGGCTCGAGCAGGCCTATCCGGTCGAGGGCTGCGGGCTCATCGTCGAGAAAGACGGCGAGTATCGCGTCCTCGAATGCGAGAACCTCGCCGATAAATACCACGATATGGATCCGGAGCAATTCCCCCGCACCGCCCGCGAGTTCTATATCATCGATCCGATGGAGTTTATGCGCGCCGAGGACCGCGGTGAGCAGGTGGTGGTGATCTTCCACAGCCACGCCGACGTGGGCGATTATTTCAGCGATGAGGACGTCGCCGCGGCGACCCTGCCCAGCGACGACGACAGCGATCCGCTCGAGCCCAGCCACCCCGGCGTCGACTACCTGGTCGTCTCCACGCGCGAGGACGGCGCCGATCACGCCACCGTCTTTCGATTCAGCGAAGAGCAGCAGGGATTCCCGCCGATCGTCGACATCCAGATCGACGACGGCGAGTACCAGATCGAAGAGATCTAACCAACATTCATGGGACTGACGGCGTCTCGCCTTTTCATCATACACATCTTTCGGGCTGGCTGGTTGTTGCCGTTTAAGGTGCC
>JBKGZI010000222.1:0-9808 GCA_046545675.1 Persicimonas sp. | reverse complement strand
GGCGCTGGCCGACGACGAGGCGCTGGCCGACGACGAGGCGCTGGCCGACGACGAGCCGAACCCGGCCGACGAGGCGCTGGCCGACTCGGATACCCGCCCCCCGGACACCGACAGCTCCGATGATCGAGCGCAATCCGAGCAGAGTGCACCGACTCGGGCGACCACCGACACCGCCGAAGAGGATCTGCTCGAGAGCGCGCAGGAACTCGATCGGCTCGACGGACAACTCATGAGCGCCATAACTCGCGCCCGTGCGCTGGCCAACGAGCACGCCGGTCGTGATGCAGACACCGCAGACACGAGCGCGCTGGTGGGCATCGGCGAGACGCTCGACCGCCTCGAGAGGCGCCAAGCGGCCCACAACACGGCAGCCGACGGACTCCTCGAGGCCGCAGCATCCGGCGAGGTCGAGCGCAGCGAGCAGCTCGCCGAGCAGCTCGAGGTGGCCCGAGCAGACGTCAACCAGGAGGTCGACGCGCTCCTCGACGACGTCCAAAGACTGGGCGCCGCGTCGATCAAACACGCCGGCGCTGAACGACGCACCGCGATGACGATGATCTCCATCGCCGTCGCGGCCAGCATTCTCTTGGGGCTATTGCTCGGGCTGTGGCTGTTTCGCGGGATCAACGATTCGCTGGCCAAGCTCGCCGGTGATGCTCAGGAGTTGAGCACCGAGATGCTCTCGGCGGTCCAGCAACAGAGCGCCGCGCTCAGCCAAACCTCGACGGCGGTCAGTGAGACGACCACGACCTCGGGTGAGCTCAGCCAGACCTCACGTTCGGCCTCCGACCGGGCCACGGCGGTGGCCGAGGTCGCCGAGAAGAGCCAGCGGGCCTCGGCCGAAGCGCTCCAAGCGGTCAACCGCGGCCTCGACGCGATGCACCGCATCCGCCACGAGGTCGAAGAAATCGCCGGGACGATCTTGGAGTTGAGCCAGAAGAACCTCGAGATCGGCGACATCACCGACAGCGTGGCCGCGATCGCCGAGCAGTCGAATCTGCTGGCCGTCAACGCCTCCATCGAGGCAGCCAAAGCGCGCAGCTTTGGCAAGGGCTTTTCGGTGGTCGCCGGCGAGGTCAAAGCGCTGAGTGACCAGTCCAAAGACGCCACCGAGCGTATTCGCAAGATCGTCAGCGAGATCAAAAAGTCCTCCAACGCCGCGGTGATGGTCACCGAGCAGGGAGCCAAACGCGTCAAGGAGGGCGCGCAGGTCGTCGAGGAGATCGGCCGCAAGATCGAAGAGCTCGCCGAGGTGATCGATGACAGCGCTCAGGCGGCCACTCAGATCAAGCTGACCAGCCGAGAGCAACTCTCCGGCATCGACCAGATCACCGACGCGATGGCGAGCATCGACCAGGCCGCCAATGAAAGCGCGGCGGGGCTCGAACAGCTCGAGAGAAACGCCCAAGAGGTCCACACCTTTAGCCAGCAGCTCAACGTCATCGTTGAGGGGAAGAGGGTCTAGAACCGATGTCTTACGACGACGAAATCCTGGCCGTCTTTCGCGCGGAGGTCAGCGAGCACCTCGAGGCGCTCGCCCAAATCTTCGACACGGCCCCGGAGACCTGGCAGGTCCGCGACGCGTTTCGGCACAGCCATAATATGAAAGGCGCCTCGCGGATGGTCGGCGCCCACGGGGTCATGAAGATCACCCACGCCCTCGAAGACCTCTTCTCGGTGGTTCGCGAGGGGCGCGAGTTGGACGAGCAGCTGGTTGATCTGGCCCGCCGGGGAAGTCAATTGCTCGAAGAGCGCTTCGAGAACCTCGGCGACGAGGTCGGCCCCGAGATCGACGAATACCTCGAGGAGGTCGCTCGGGCCCTGGGAGATTCAGCTTCTCGGCAGCCATCGGCCGCCTCGCCATCGTCACCCCTGACCCAGCCGCCGCCCGACCAGCCGCCGCCCGACCAGCCGCCACCCGGCCCATCGGCCCTCGAAGACCAGACGCTCGAAGACGGCGGCGAGCAGAGCGAAGCTGTTGACCAGGACTCTTCGGCGGGCGCAGCCCGACCGACTCCCGGGCAGCACTCGCTGGGAGAGACCGTACGGGTCACCACCGACAAACTCGACCGGCTGATGGGATTGTCGGCCGAGATGTCACTCAACGGACGTGCGGCTCATCACCATCTGGGGATGGTACGCCAGTTGCGCCACCTGGCCTACCGGCTCAGCGATGAACGCCCCGAGCTTCGTCAGGACGACGACTTCTCGGCGCTGATCGACACGGTCACCAACTTGCACCGCAGCGTCTCGCTGAACCGCGACCGCCAGGGCAAATTCGCCCGCGAGCTCCACGAGACGGCGCGCCAGCTTCGTATGGTGCCGCTGAACAGCGTGGCCACGATCTTCTCCCGGGTGGTTCGCCAGGCGTGTCGCACGACCGGGCGTCGCGCGCGATTCCACCTCGAGGGCGGCGAGACCGAGCTCGACCGAAGCGTGCTCGACCAGGTGCGTGATCCCCTGGTTCACCTGCTGCGCAACGCGATCGCCCACGGCATTGAGGATGAGGACGCGCGTATCGCCGCCGGGAAGCCGGCGGCCGGAGAGGTCCTGCTGCGGGCGCGCTCGGCCGGCGCTTGGGTCGAGTTGGAGGTGCGCGACGATGGAGCGGGCCTCGACTACCAGGCCATCGGCCGCCGCGCGGTCGAGCGCGGCCTCGTCGAAGCCGAGGAGCTCGCCGCGGTGGCCGACGCTGATCTGGAGCGCTTGTTATTTGCGCCCGGGTTCTCCGCGACCAAGGAGGTCTCCGAGCTCGCCGGACGCGGCGTCGGCCTCGACGTCGTCGAGACCAACCTCACCCATCTGGGCGGCAAAATCACCGTCGAGAATCGGCCCGGAAACGGCGCCTCATTCGTACTGCGCGTGCCGCTGACCCGGTTGACCTCGAAGATGCTCCTGGTGCGACTGGGCGCCCACAATATGCTGCTTCCACTGTCGGGGGTGGTCACCACCGCGCGCATCTCCAGCGAGGACCTGGAGATGGCCGACGGCCAGCAGGTCGTCGCCATCGAGGGCGAACCGGTGGTGGTCGCCGGCCTGGAGACGCTGATCGACGTTGCCACCGCCGACGAGCAGGTACGCCCCGGAGTCCTCGTCGACGAGCAGGGCAGACGGCGGCTTTTTCTGGTCGACGAAGTCGTCGGCGAAGAGGAGCTGGTCATCCAGTCGCTCAGTTGGAACCTGCAACACCTGGAGATCTTCGCCGGCTCGGCGGTGCTCGCTGACGGTGCGGTCGCGCTCGTGCTCGACCTGCAGGCGATGCTGGGCGGCGCGACCGGCTCGGTCGACGCCGACTGGCTCACAGGCGCACGCGAGCGGGCCCGACAGCGCGAAATCTTGGTCGTCGACGACTCGGTGACCAGCCGAACACTCATCGAGAATATCCTCTCGTCGGCCGGCTACGCGGTCACCGTGGCGGTCGACGGCCAGCAGGCCGCTGAAATATGCGGCGAAGAGCACTTCGACCTGGTCATCACCGACGTGGAGATGCCTCGCCTCGACGGCTTCGGGCTGGTCGAGCAGCTCCGCACCGACCAGGCCACCAGCCGCGTGCCGGTCATCATGGTGACCAGCCTGGGCCAAGAAGAACATAAGCAGCGCGCCGCGGAGATCGGCGCTGACGAGTACATCGTCAAGGGAGCCTTCGACCAAGACACGCTGTTGTCTGCGGTCGGGCGGCTGCTTTGAGCGCACGAACCAATACTGAGAAGACCACATGCTCTGCGCCGATTTCGGCCGGGAGCGAACCACCGGGAGAAGTCATATGTCCATCCGCGTATTCATCGTCGACGACTCGGCAGTCAGCCGCATGGCACTTCGCCGACTGGTCGAGCAGGACAGCCAGATGGAAGTCGTCGGCGAAGCGACCAACGGCAAACGGGCGATCGAGGCGATCCCGAACACCGAAGTGGACATCGTCTTGATGGACCTGATGATGCCGGTGATGGACGGCTTCGATGCCACGCGTTGGCTGATGGCCAACGCCCCGCTGCCCATCTTGCTCATCTCCGATCTGGTGGGGCGCGACTCGGCGCTGAACTTTCGGGCGGTCGACGCCGGCGCCCTCGAGGTCGTGCGCAAACCGTCCGCAGCCGAGCTCGGCGAGCCTCGCGTGGTGCGCAAGCTCCATCAACTGATCCGCATTCTATCGGACGTGCCGGTCGTGACCCGACGCTTCGGTCGCCGACGCACAGCCCCGGCCGAAAACCTCGGGCTCGAAGAGAGCGAGGATACGCGCCCCGAGGCCTTCCCTCGGCGGGTCTCCCTGGTCGCCATCGGCGCCTCGACCGGCGGCCCATCGGCGATCGCCGAGCTGCTACGAAATCTGAACGAGCCGCCTCCTTGGCCGGTGATCATCCTGCAGCACATTACCCGAAACTTCGCCTCGGGCATGGCCCGGTGGCTGGGCGACGTCAGCGAATTAGACGTGCAGATCGTCAGCGAGCGTACCCCGATGGTCAAGGGAGGGGTCTATGTCGCTCCCGACGACGCCGATCTGGTCATCGAAGGTGATTCGCTCGTCCCCAAAAATGACCCCAACCGGATGGTCTCCTACCCGTCCATCGACACGACGTTCGACTCCATCGCCCACTCCACGTGGGCCTCCGAGTCGTTGGCCATCTTGATGACCGGGATGGGCTCGGATGGCGCGCGCGGGCTGAAGGCGCTGCGCGACGCGGGCGGATGGACCATCGCCCAGGACAAGGAGAGTTCGACGGTGTGGGGGATGCCGCGGGCGGCGGTCGAGATGGCCGCGGCCCAAGAAGTGCTGTCCTTGGCCATCATCGCCGAGCGGCTCAACACCATCAAAGGCAAGAACGATTAGTCGACCACTTCGTTGTCACTTCGAGAGTTCAGTAAGCGAGTGTCTGGAAAGGGAAAAGCATCATGAATAGGTTTAGCATCAACAAGAAGCTTCTGATCATGCTCGTTGTGCCGGTCGTCGCGCTGATGTTCTTCGCCGGCAACAGCGTGCTCGAGCGCATCACCGTCGTCGACGAGATGGAAGAGGTCGAACACCTGACCGAGGTGGCGGTAGCGGCCAGCCAGGTTGTCCACGAGTTGCAAAAGGAGCGCGGTCTGACGGCCGGCTTTTTGACCAGCGACGGGAGCGCGTTCTCCGGCGAGTTGGTCGGCCAGCGCCCAGCGGTCGACGCCGCCCTCGACGAGTTCGAGAAACACGTCAGCCACATCGACATCAGCGAACAACCCGAGTCGTTTCAGAATAGCTATCAAGACGCGACCGCGTTGCTCACCGAATTGTCCAACCGACGCGATGAGGTAAGTGGACAACGCGCAGATATGCAGAGCGCCATTGACTACTACTCTTCGGTCAACAGCCACCTGATTGGCATGGTCGCCGGGGTGGCCGGCGGGGTCGACAACGCCGAACTCAGCCACCGCTTCTCTTCATACGTCGCCCTGATGCTCCAGAAGGAATACGCCGGCGTCGAGCGCGCCGTGCTCAACTCCGCGTTCGTCGCCGACGAGTTCGTCTCCGACGAGCACTACCGAAGCTTCGTGGAAGTGGCCGCCAAGCAGGAGGCCTACGCCGAGCTCTTCGAGAAGTCGGCGACCCACGCCGACAAAAACAGGCTCGCTGCGACCAGGCAAGGAGAGGCCGTCGACAAGTATCGACGCCTGCAGCAAGTGGCGTTGTCACGCGCCCGGGACGGTGGGTTTGGCGTGGCGGCCACCGATTGGTTCAGCACGGCGACCGCCCGAATCGACCTGCTGCGTGCCGGCGAGGTCGACCTGACCGAGTCGATCACCGAGAGCGCGGCCGAGTTTCGCAGCGCTGCGCAGACCTCCTTATACGGCTTCGCGTTCATCACCCTGCTGACCATCTTGCTGGCCGTCGGGCTCGCCCAACTCATCGCGCGCAGCATCAGCCTGGCGCTGACCGAGAGCGCCCAATCCGCCCAACGGGTCGCCCAGCAGATCGTCGCCACCGCGACCCAGCAGAGCGCGTCGGCCAGCGAAACGGCCACCTCGGTCAGTCAGACGAGCTCGGCGGTCGACGAGCTTCGCCAAACCTCCGAGGTCGCCTCCGAGCGCGCCGTCGAAGTGCGCGATAAGTCCGAGAGAAGCGTGGTCGCCTCCGACGAAGCGTTCCAAGCGATCACCGCGGGCATGGAGGCCATGAACCGCATTCGAGAAGAGGTCGAGGGAATCGCCGGCAATATCCTGGAGTTGAGCGAGAAGAATATTCAAATCGGCGAGATCGTCGAGAGTGTCAACGCCATCGCCGAGCAATCCAACCTGCTGGCGGTCAACGCCTCCATCGAAGCCGCTCAGGCCGGTGAGCACGGCAAGGGCTTCTCGGTAGTCGCCTCCGAGGTCAAAGCATTGGCCGGCCAATCGAAGGAAGCGACCACCCAGATTCGAAGCATCCTCTCCGAGATCCAGAAGTCCTCAAACGCCGCGGTGATGGTCACCGAGCAGGGAACCAAGCGTGTCGAAGAGAGCAGCGGACTCATCGAGGAGCTCGGCAGCACAATCCAGCAGCTCGGCGATACCATCGAACAGAGCATGGAGGCCGCCCAGCAGATCGCCGCGACGGCCGACCAACAGCTCTCCGGGATCGAAGAGATCACCGTCGCCATTACCAATATCGAGCAGGCAACCCGCGAGAATGCCGCAGGAACCAGCCAGCTCGAGGAGGCGTCCCGACAGGTCGAGGCCGTGAGCCATCAACTGGCCATGCTCGTCAACGGTCGCAAGCCGGAGCAACGAGCGACAGCCTAGGGCCGCCTCACGCCAGCCCGTCTACCCGGCGCATCGAGGTCTTGCCGACGATCACGTCGACCATCTTCTTGGCGCGCGTAAATACCGACTCCTGTACGTAGGGCACCCCGAAGCGCTCGCAGAGGGCTTTTACCTTGGGCTGGACCTTGCGGTATTGGAGCATGGTCAGATCCGGCCAGATATGGTGCTCGATCTGGTAGTTGAGCCACATCTGCATCCAGTCGACCAGCTCCGTGCCGCAACTGTAGTTGGCCGAGCCGACGATCTGGCGCAGGTAGAACTCCTCGCGACTGTCGATGGACTCGTCGAAGCGGTACAGGTCGTCGCCGGTGTGATTCGGGCCGATGATCAAAAACGAGTGCACGTTGGTGATCAGCTCGGCGCCGACGCTATTCAAGAAGACGTTGGCCACGGCCACCGGACCCAGCGGGGCGAATAACGCCGGGATCGCCGCGAAGCGCCAGGCGGCGTGGGGCAGCAGGCATTTGAGCCACACCTCGCGGCCGCGGGCTTTCAACGGATTGAACAGACCGGCGTCTTCGGGCTCTTCCTTTTTGTCGCGCCGGGCGCGGGCGTCCTGCAGCTCTCTCATGGTGCTCGGGGCGTAGTAGGCCCACTTCCAGGTCCCGGCCAGCAGACCGACGAAGAGCTTCTCGACCCAGTCGGGCAGGTCGAGCTCGCGCATCCACTCGGTGTTGCGCTCGACCAGATCGGGGTCGTCGTCCTCGCCGAGGTGATAGTGGTGCAAAAAGTCGTGCTCCTCGTGCCACGCCTCCGGATAGATCCAGTCCATCCAATCGACCAGCCGGCGCCAGCCCTTGCCGAAGACCTTGCTGGTATATTTGGGCTCGATGCCCGGCACCTTGTCGTAGCCGCGGTGGCTGACGTGATGCATCACCAGCCAGCGGGTGAGCAGGCCCTGCGAGATCAACATGCTCGACAACGGGTTGGGCGCCATCCAGGCCGTCCCGTAGCCCAGCAGAGTGCACACCTTGCCCCAGCGCTCGATTTTTTTGAGGTGAGCGATGTCGTCGGGGCCGACGTCGGCGTCGAGCTCGGCGCGCAGCTCCTCGAGCTCGGCGGCCAGCGCTTTGAGGTCGACTTTGCGGGGATCGAAGTCGGCGTCTAGGTACGGCGGGGGCTTGGACACGTCGGGAGCCTCGATACAGCGTGAGGGTGAATGGGGCCGCCCTTTTAGCATGACAGGCGCATGGATGCTACTCGATGCGCGGGTCTCCGGACTAGCGATGCCAATGATTGGACTGACGTCCTCTGGGCGTCGGCATCAAGGGATGGTCGTGCCCATCCACTGGGGCACCTTCGACCTGGGCCTGCACGGCTGGCGCGAGCCGATCCGCACCTTCGCCGCCGCCGCCCAGGCCCGCGGCCACCGCTGGGCCGCCCCCGCCCCCGGCGGATCCATCGAGCCGGGCTCCAAAGAGCCGCGCGAGCCGTGGTGGGATTGACGCGGAATGCCCCTGCGCCTCCAGCCGTTGACGCGCCGCGCAGCCTGCCGCCTTGGACATGTGTCCGAGGGCGTGTTAGCTAGCGTCTCCTTTAGAGCGCTCGAATGACGGGTGCTCACTGCACTCGGTAGTTTTTTGAAAAACTTCAATGAGCTCGATCTCATCGAGCCGCTCCGGCGCGCGATAGCCGCCCAGAATTACACCACTCCCACTCCCATTCAGGCCCAGTCGATTCCGCCGCTCCTAGAGGGCCGCGACATGCTCGGCTGCGCGCAGACGGGCACCGGCAAGACGGCATCGTTCGCCCTGCCCGTCCTGCAACGCCTCCACGAGAACAACACTCAGGGCAAGCGCAAGATCCGCGCCGTCGTGCTCTCGCCGACCCGTGAGCTCGCCGGACAGATCCGCGAGAGCTTCGAGATCTACGGCAAATTTCTGACGCTCGAGACCATGGTCGTCTACGGCGGGGTCAGCGAGAAGCCCCAGATTCGCCGGCTCAAAAAGGGCGTCGACATCGTGGTCGCCTGCCCGGGCCGCTTCCTCGACCTGATGGGTCGCGGATTCATCGACATCTCGAGCGTGGAATGCTTCGTCTTGGACGAGGCCGACCGCATGCTCGATATGGGCTTTATCCACGACATCCGAAAGATCATGAACCGCCTGCCCAAGCGCCGCCAGAACCTGCTGTTCTCGGCGACTCTGCCCAAGAGCATCGTCAAGCTGGCCGGCCAGATCTTGCACAACCCGGTGCGCGTCGAAATCGCCCCGGAGCAGCCGACCGTCGACGCCATCGAGCAGAGCATCATGTACGTCGAAAAGCGCGACAAAAAGCGGCTGATCGTCGACCTTTTGGGGACCCCGGAGGTCGAGCGCTCGCTGGTGTTTACGCGCACCAAGCACGGCGCGAACCGGCTGACCAAGCGATTGAGCAAGGCCGGCTTCCCGGCGATCGCCATCCACGGCAACAAGTCCCAGAACACGCGCCAGCGAGCCCTGGACGGCTTCCGTGACGGCTCCTACGACGTGCTGGTGGCCACCGACGTGGCCTCGCGCGGCATCGATGTGGACGACATCACCCACGTCTTCCAATTCGACCTGCCCGACGACCCGGAGAGCTACGTCCACCGCATCGGCCGCACCGGCCGCGCCGGGCGCACCGGCGTCGCCATCTCCTTTTGCGACTCCTCCGAAGCCAAGAAGCTTCGCAAGGTCGAAAAGGTCATCGGCCAGTCGATCCCGCCCGACGACCAGCACGATTATCACTGCCAGGCCGCCATGTCCTCGGGCAAGAGCCGCCGTGGGCACAAGCGGCGGCGTGGGCGTCGGTAGGTTGGTAGACGTCGGAAATCGGCCACCTCACCGATCTGCGAACGTCAATCTTGATTCGTGTGTAAGAAGTCGGACCGAGCATGGCCGAGATGATTTTGTCAGGTTCGAAGTCGTCAAACGCAGGCGATGCCACCGGCATCGTCGAGGCTTGGCGGCAAAGAACGTGGCAAAATCAGCCGGCCAAGCGATGTGGAGACTTTTTACACACGAATCAATCTTAATTGCCTTAATAGGCGGGGTAACCCCCCCGTGGACCATGTAAATGT
>JBKGZI010000221.1:0-9829 GCA_046545675.1 Persicimonas sp. | reverse complement strand
ATCTGCTAAGTGATCGAAATTGCTCTGGATTTGAATTTCTCCGCAGCCTGCTAGCTGGGGGTGCGACCGGCGCCTTTTGCCGGTCGCACCCCCAGAGAGGGTCGCCGCTCGACCACGATCAGCAAGCCGGTCGTGGAAGGCGCCCGAGGATCAACACACCGAACATGGCGGGCGTCCGATCCCCCGTGGGTGCGCCGCCCGATCGGTGCCCTCCTGAGCCGCGTAAAATCTAGGCACATAATCTACGGCTACGCGCCCTCCTCGGGCGTATACCACCGGCCCGATCGCGTATTCCTACTGGATACGCTTTTTTCCCGATGACGGTTGAGAACCTGTGCCTATTCAGCGTAGTCTATGTAATAGATAGATTCCTAAGCCAAACGAAGACCCATATAAGGTCTGCTTATCGATGGTCTGCTCGACGGGCCCGGGCTAAAGACGACCGCTCTGGACTTTTTCAAGTGTATTCAGGAGACGTTGAATGATTGGACGTGCGAGTGCTCGGCTAGTGTTTTTGGCAGCCGCCCTGTCGCTGGGTGTATTGGGCTGCTCTGAGGAAATCGACGGCCCCGCCCCAGGGGCCCCTGCAGAAACCGAAGAAGCCGAGGCTTTCGAGCCCGGCTTTATGTGCAATGAGCAGGTCGACGTGGAGGCCGGCGAGGGCTGGGTCACGATCAGCGGGTCGGAATTCAGCCCGCTGGTCGCCGACGCCCTCGAGGACTCGCGGGTCGAGTATCCGGAGGTCACGTTGACCTTGGCCGCCACCATCGAGGGTGACGAGACCGAGGACAGCTTCGAGACGACCTTGGTGGCCGACGACGACTCCGAGGCCACGCAGATCCGCTGGATCGACAGCGAGACGCTTCAATTCAGAATCTCCGACGATCTCGAGCTCCCCGAGGGCTCGTATGACGTCACCATCACCAACCCCAACGAGCTGTCGGCCACCGCCGAGGCGGCCTTCGGCGTGCTTCCGCGCCCCAGCGTCACCGGCGTGGTGCCCGATATGGCCTGTGTGGCCCAGGGTGAGCGCCAGGCTGAAGTCGTCGGCGATCACTTCCTGGTCGGCGGCGGCGAGACCCCGACCGTCCAGATCGGCGAGGAGACCTACGATGTGGAACAAGCAGAAGATTGCCGCGCGCTCAACGAGACCGCCTTTGGCGACTTCGAGGTCTGCCGCAGCCTGACCGTCAACATCCCGGAGGGCGACTTCGATCCGGGCACCGAGCAGGTTGTCGTCCACAATATCGAACCCGCCGGCTGCTCGAGCAATGGCGACGACGACGGCGTCGAACTCCTGGTCGTCGGCCCGCCCAGCGTCGATGAGCTCAGCCCGGAGCCGATTTGCTCCGCGCAGCTCGACTACGCTGATATGAGCGTCACCGGTGAGAACTTCATCACGGTGACCGACGGCGACGACACCTCCTATCCCACCGTGACCGTAGACGGCACCGAGTATACCGCCACCGCGGCCGACGGGTGTGAAGACATCGACGGGCTGACCAACCAGACCGCCCAGCGTTGCACCGAGCTGACCTTCGAGATCGGCGCAGACGACCACCAGGATGGCGTGACCGACGGCGAGCGCGCCGCGGACCTCGACGTGAGCGTCGCCAACCCGCAGCCGGCCGGCTGCTCCAGCACCGAAGAGGTCGCCCTTACCGTCGCCCCGCCCCCGTCGGTCGGCGACGCCCAGCCCGAGCCGACCTGCGTGGCCGACCAAGAGCGTCAGGTCACCGTGAGCGGCTTTGGCTTTCTGGAGCTCGAAGGCGAACTTCCACAGGTCCAGATCGGCTCGAATACCTACGACGCCGACGAGCTCGCCGATTGTGAGACCGTCAGCGGCTTCACCGGCGAGTTCGACTCCTGCGACGAGCTCACGGTGACCATCCCCGAGGCCGACGTCGACGCAGATATGAACCACACTATCACGGTCGTCAACCCGGAGCGGGCGGCCTGCGAGAGCACCGAGGCCGTCGACTACTACGTCGCCGACCGGCCCACGGTCGACAGAATCAACCCGCAGCCCATCTGCACCTCCAACGGTGATAACGTCGTCTTCGTCCAGGGCGAGAACTTCCTCGAGATCGAGCACGAAGATGACCAGGGCGCCATCCAGAACGCGCTGCCGATGGTCAACATCGGGGGCATGATCTACGACGCCGTCAGCATCGGCGACTGCGAGGACGCGCCCCTGCAGGACGACGGTATGCAGCGACCCACCCGGGTCTGCACCACCATCGAGGTGGTCGTCGGCCAGGACGACCTCGACGCCGGTGACCACGACGTCACCGTCACCAACCCGCTCGAGGCCGACTGCACATCTGACGTGGGCGACCAACTCAACGTCGTCCCCCCGCCCACGCTGGCCTCGATCACCGAGGATATCGCGTGTGTGGAGCAGGGCGCCGACAGCTTCGTCATCGACGGCCAGGACTTCTTGGTCATCGACGACGAGCAACCCACCGTCGAGATCGACGGCAACTCCTACGAAGCCACCGCAGACCCGGACACATGCGACTCGACGACGGTTGACGGGCGCCCGGTGGAGACCTGCACGAGCCTGAGCTTTACGGTGCCCGAGGGCGACCTCGCCCCGGCCGTGCATGAGGTTTCGGTGGTCAACCCCGACAGCGCCGCATGTAGCTCGACGAACACGCTCGACTTGACCATTCATCCGCCCCCGAGCGTCACCGCCGTCCAGCCCAACCCGATCTGCTCGGAGGCCGGCGGCACCGTCGAGGTCACCGGCACCGACTTGCTGGTCTACGGAGACGACACCCCGGCGATCACCATCGACGGGGTTACACACGAGGCAAACGTCGATACTGCCAACGATTGCTCCGAGCTTACGAGCGTCACCTCGGAGACCGTCTACAACTGCACGCGGGTGACCCTGGATGTCGACGCCGCCGACCTGAGCGAGGGCGCGCACCTCGTCGAGGCGACCAACCCGGACCCGGTCGGCTGCAGCTCGTCGGACACCACTGAATTGGTGTCGATCGCCGAGCCCCAAGTCGACTCGGCGACCGAGGACATCACCTGTACAGAGGGCACCAACACCTTGACGCTCGCCGGATCTGATTTTGCCAAGACCGAAAACGGCGACCTACCCACGGTCACCGTCGGCGGCCAAGCCGTCCAGACCGTCAGCGCCAGCGGGTGCTCGGCGGTCGGCACGACGGCCATCGAGACCTGCACCGAACTGGAGATAGACGCCAGCGGCGTGACCCTATCCGAGGGCAGCCAGGACATCGTGGTGACCAACCCCGGCGGCGCTGGATGCGCCTCCGACGGCACCACCGGCGTCGACGTCTTCGCCGCAGCCGACGTCACAAACGTCGACCCGCCGCTTTATTGCGACCAGACCGGCGGCACCGACCTGACCGTCGAGGGCGACAACATCTTTATCGTCGACGGTGACGAACCCACGGTGGAGATCGACGGCGACACCTTTGCGACCACGATCGACAGCGCCAACTGCACCACCGTCAACAGCCGCATCGAGAGTTGCTCGAGCCTGACGGTCAACATCGGCGAGACGGACCTCGATCCCAACGACTACCAGTTGACGGTGATCAACGCCGGGCCGTTGGACTGCACCGGCGGCGACAGTGCCACGATCGTCGAAGCCGGCGCCCCGACGATCGACTCGGCCCAGCCCGACGCGGTCTGTGACAACGACACCACCTTCTCCAACGACGGCACGGTGGCGCTGACCGGCCAGAACTTCCTGATCATCGACTCCGACCAGCCCACCGTCACCGTCAACGGCGAGAACGCCACGGTCGACGCGATGACCAACTGCAGCCAGGTGACCAACCCCGATTATAACCTGGAGAGCTGCACCGACATGACCATCACGGTGCCCAGCAGCGAGCGCGATGCCGACATGGACATCGAGGTGCAAAACGCGTCGCCGGCCTCTTGCGGCGAGCCGGCCTCTTATACGGTGACCATCGAGCCCTCCCCGGAGGTCACCTCGGTGACGCCGCTTCGCATCTGCCGACGCGGCGGAAGCTTCCAGATCGACGGCACTGACTTCGACTCGAATATGACCGTCGAGCTCGGCGGCGTCACGGCCGACACCGTCGACGTCAACGCCGACGGCACGTCCGCTACGGCGACCTTCGACAACCCGCCGGCTCCCGGCGACTATGACCTGACGGTGACCAATCCGTCGGCTTGCCAGGATACTCACGACCAGCAGGTGACCGTCGTCGCCGGCCCGCAGGTCTTCTATGTCGACCCGCCGGTGGCCTACAACGGCATCAATACCCAGGTGACCATCTATATGTCGGGCCTCGAAGGCGGCAGCGTCGACGACGTGACCATCACCGACAGCCAGGGCACCTCGACATCGCTGGACATCAACTTCGACCCGACTAAGCCCAACACCGTCCAGGCGACCATCCCGTCAGATATCCTGGAGGATGGGCTGACCGAGGATATGTTCGACGTCGAGGTCACCGACGACGTCAACTGCTCGGGCACCGCTTCGGACCTGCTCACGGTCACTGACGAGCTGACCGTGGCGGTCGACGACATCGACCCGCCCTTTGGTTGGAAGGATAGCTCCACCGGAGTCGCAATCACCTCGCCGGACCCGGCACCCAGCGGCATGACCAACTTCGTGTCGACCCCGCGGGTATACCTCAACCCGGTCGACGCCGGCTCGACGACGCTGGCCACCGAGCTCAGCTCGGTGCAATTCGTCGACGACTTCGAGCTCAACGCCATCGTGCCCTCCGGCCTGCCCGTCGGTGAGTACGACGTCATCGTGGTCAACCCCGACGGCACCGTCGGCCTGCTGACCGACCCCAACGACGAGCCCGACGTGGGCGCCTTCGAGGTCACTCAAGACCCGCCGCCGCTGATCGACTCGGTCAGCCCGGGCTCCTGGTCCAACCAGGAGACTGCGCTCGACGTCACCGTCGAGGGCGACAACTTCCGCCAGCCGGCCGTCGAAGTCTTCTGCAGTGACGACGCGGGCAATATCGAATCGCCCGACTCGATCACTGTGGTCGCCTCGACGGATACCCTCATCGAGCTGGCCGTCGACACCAGCAACCTCGACCACTTGACCTCGTGTTATATGGTGGTCACCAACACCGACAACGGTACCTACGCGGAATACTCGCCGATTACGGTGACCAACCCGGCGGGTAACTTCGTCGGCTTCAACCCCGGCACCGACATGAACGTGCCCCGGCGCGACCCGGCGATGTCGAGCGGCGTACCCTCCAGGCGCGCGCGGTTCCTCTACGCCATCGGCGGAGACGACGGCGCCAACGCCAACCCCTTGCGTTCCATGGAGGCCTCCCAGCTCGACCGCTTCGGCCAACCCCGGAGCTGGCAGGTGCTGCCCCCCCCCTACGACCTGACCGTCCCGCAGAACGAGCTGCCCGACGATCTCACCCACGCCGAGGCCACGCGCATCGACGACTTCATCTATCTGGTCGGCGGCTTCGACGGCACCGACGGGGTCACCGACACCGTGCTGCGGGCCAACGTGCTCGATCCGCTCGACGTACCCGAAATCAGCAACGTCGAGCTGACCTTTACCGAGGGCACCCCCGGCAATGACCCGGGAACCTATTACTACCGCATCTCGGCGGTGCTCGACACCAACGCCGAGCACAACCCCGGCGGCGAAACCCTGCCCAGCGAGCCGCAGCCGGTCAGCATCCCGCTGCAACTGCTCCAGGTGGAGCTCACCTGGCCGAGCTTCCCCGACGCGGTCGAATACCGCGTCTACCGCACCGACCAGCCCAACCAGTCGGTCGGTACCGAGGAGCTCCTCGCCGTCGTTCCCGCCCCCAGCGATGGCGATCCGGTGACCTACACCGACTCCGGCTTCGACTCGGTCGACTCCGGGGCCACCCCCTTGCCGCTCGGCTCGGTGGGCGTGTGGCATCAGCCCGACGACACCAACGGCGACCCGGTCGCGCTCAAACAGGCGCGCTACCACCACGGCGTGACGTCGGCGCCCAACCCCGACGACGACGACGAGCACTTCGTCTACGCGACGACCGGAGGCGACGGAAACACGGTCTTCGACGACTACGAGTACTTCTCCGTGACCGTCAACGGCCCGCGCGATCAGAGCGTCTCGGCGGTCACCCAGGACGACTCGAACGTGCTGTCGACGCCGCGCTGGCGAAACCCGGCGGTGGTAGCCACCCCGTTGAACTCCAACCTGACCGACTCGTACGTGTATGTGCTCGGCGGCGAGGACGCCAACGGAAGCGTCACCCGTCGCAACGACGCCGCTCTGGTCAACGCCAACGGTACGCTGGACACCTGGGAGCAGGTCGCCGGCAACCAACGCGACCGCTTCGAGTATGGCGCCGCGGTGGCGAATAACGCCGTGGTGACCGCCGGCGGCGGCAATAACTCGACCGACGAGAACGCCGACTCCACCGAGATCTGCGACCTCACCTCGACCTGTGATCCGCCCGAGTTGCAGGGCTGGAACTCGCTGTCCCAGGTCGACCTGCGCTCGCGTGCGCAGCCTGGCTACGTCTCGTTCAACGGCTTCTTCTATATGGCCGGCGGCTATAGCCACAACACCGGCGCCACCCTCGAGACCACCGATTATACGGTGATGGGTGGAAACCCCTAACACACGACGATCCGCGCCGGCTTCGGCCGGCGCGGGCAGTGAGGTCGTCAGACCCAACGATGAAATGGGTAGCCCCCAATGCTGCAATAAGTACTGCAATCAGCGCTGCAATAAATGGACAAGGAGATAGAGATGAAGTGGACAAGCAAGATAGTCATGGTCGCCCTGCTCGCCGCAGGTCTGATGATTTCGACCAGTGCTTTTGCACAGACGGCCGATGAGCCGCCCGAGGGTGAGGAAGGTGTCGAGACCGAAGACGACGCCCCGGCCCCGGGCTCGCGGCGTGTCGCTGACGACGAAGCCGACGAAGCCGACGAGGCCGAGGAGGCCGAGGAGGCCGACGAAGCCGACGAAGACATGGCCGAGGCGCCTGCACAAGACACCGGCGCAGCCGCCGAGGTCGAGGTCGACTCCGACCACCCCGCCGCCGAAAACTCCATCGTCCTCGCCCCCCACGTCGGCGTGCTCTTCCCGCAACTGACCAGCGACCTGGGCACCTGGCCCATCTTCGGGCTGTCGGCGGGCTATATCCTGCCCTTTGACGCGGTCGGCTTTACCCGTCCCATCGAGATTGGCTTCGACGTCATGTACAGCCAGCCCGGCGCCGACGGCTCCGGCACCGAGCCCAACCTCGGTGAAGAAGGCGCCGACTACGAATGGGAGCTGACCCAGCGCATGCTCATCATGGAACTCTACGCGATCTGGCGATTCATGCCCCCCGGCGAGTTCATCAGCGCCTACGGCCACATCGGCCCGCGCGCCTACTTCATGGAGGCCGAGATGGAGGCCACCGGAAACGACGGCCAAGACTTCGGCACCAACACCCAGACCAACGACGAATACGGCCTGGTCGTCGGCGGCGGCGCCGACTTCGCGGTCGGCCCGGGCACGATCTACGGGGCTCTCGAATTCGGCTGGAGCGACCTCAACCAGCGCATCACCGGCGACTCCAACACCGGCGCGCTGACCCTGGACGCCGGCTACCGCCTGTACTTCTGATCAGCACAAGATGACCATCGGTGCCAGACCTTGTAGGTCTGGACGACTCGAGGCCCGTGGCCCCGGAGATTTTACTCCGGGGCCACGGGCCTTGTCTTTGTCAGGGCCGCTACACGAGCTACGCTGGACCCCTGGCCCCCTGCCCTTACCTTTCAACCGAAAACCGTGTATCCCCAACCACTTAGAAATCACGGAGCTTGCCATGCAGCGCATCCATCTCATCTTAGCCGCATTCGCGGCGAGCGCCGCACTCCTGCTGGGCGGCTGCGAGGTCGAGCGGCAGAGCTACGAGCTCCAGCCGACCTCGGTATCCCCGTCGGTGACCGGCGAGTTGTACGTCGAGCCGTATAACGACACCAACTACCAGCTCGACATGGAGCTGCAATACCTCGCCCTTCCCCAAAACCTCGGCGAGGATCTGTCGACTTACGCGGTCTGGATCAACCCGCGCAACACCGACCAGCAGCTCAAGATGGGCCACCTCAACGTCAACCGTGAGGAGCGCACCGGCACGATGCGATTCACCACGCCCTACGAGGAATTCACCGTCCTGGTCACCGCCGAGGCCAACTCCGCCGCCGACCGGCCCAGCGACACCGTCGTCGTCCGCCAGCCGGTCCGCGTGGAGTAAGCGCAACTCGGCGGTGAAATTGTCTTGCACCCGCCGAGCGGTCTATGCTAGATCAATGCGCCCGAGGGCGTGTAGCTCAGTGGGAGAGCGCTTCCCTCACACGGAAGAAGTCCCTGGTTCGAACCCAGGCACGCCCACTCCGAAAAAGCCCCGGCGGCCATTTGAGGCCGCCGGGGCTTTTTTAATGGACCGACGCCGTCCGAGCGTCCCCCAACAACCCACCAATCCACGCCTCGCCACCCCTCCACCGCTTGCGGGGAGGTGGCGGCGCAGCGAAGCGAAGCCGTCGGAGGGGGCCAACAACAAGCTGCTCTTTCACATCTCGAGGCTTCGAATCGGCGATTGGCTGCTAATTGTTGCCCCCCTCCGCCTCGCAAAAGACGCTCGGCACCTCCCCGCGGGGCGGTGGAGGGGTGGCGAGTCGCTCATTGGCCGCTTTTTGAAGCTCCCTCCGGCGTGTAATGGACGACGTGGCGTGTGATAAACTGAGAATGGAGAAAAACCGCGAGAACACACCATGAACGATTGGACCGACAACTACGATGCATTCGCCGATGTCTACGACCGATGCTGGGCGACGAGGTCGTGCGAGCGTTTCCTGGAGATCCTGGACGAGCATGTGCTCGAAGAGGTCGCCCTGGACGCCCGCATTCTGGACCTCTGTTGTGGGACGGGGCGGCTCGACGAGCGCCTCTGTGGACGGGGATTTCGGGTCCACGGCATCGATAACGCGCCCGAGATGATCGCGCTGGCGCGCAACAACGCGCCGTCGGCGAGCTTCGAGGTGGCCGACGCGCGCAGCTTCGAGGTCGACCGCGCCTACCCGCTGGTGGTCTCCACCTATGATGGCCTCAACCACATCCCCACGCCCGAGGAGCTCGGCGAGGTATTTCGTCGCGTCCACGCCGCCCTCGAGCCGGGCGGTCTATTCGCCTTCGACATGAACACGCCCCACAAACATCAGAACCACTGGGCAAACATCTTCACCATCGACGAGGACGACTTCTTCCTGACGGTCCAGACGGACTATATCGAAGACCTGCGCGAGGCGACCTTCGCGGGGACGCTCTTCGTCGAAGCCGACGGCGATCTGTGGTCGCGCCGCGACTTCGAGCTGCGCCAGCGCTCCTACGAGTGCGAGACGGTGTGTGAGCTCCTCGCCGGGGCGGGATTCGACGACATGTCGGTGGTGACGCTCGAAGAGGACGAAGACGGGCAGCCGCTGCGGTGGCTCTTTCGAGCGGGCAAAGAGGTGTCGGGCAAAAAGGTGCCAAACACCCTGCAAACCGCATGAATACTGGCTTGTAGGGTGCCCGGCACTCATTCGCGCCGCGCACTTTTTGTTCGAACCCGCGCCTAAACACCACGAGAGCACGATATTCGCTATCGATCGCCAATCGCCCCCTGCCCCAACAACCCACCAATCCACGCCTCGCCACCCCTCCACCGCTTGCGGGGAGGTGGCGGCGTAGCGTAGCGAAGCCGTCGGAGGGGGGCAACAACATGCTGCCCTTTCACATCTCGAGGCTTCGAATCGGCGATTGGCTGCTAATTGTTGCCCCCCTCCGCCTCGC
>JBKGZI010000220.1:0-9847 GCA_046545675.1 Persicimonas sp. | reverse complement strand
GCGCCTCCAAAGTGCGCTGCGCTCCTACTATGGTTTTCGGCAAAAGCCCCCATTCCGTTGCGTCATTTCACCACTCGAACCCCACCCCGACCACCCGAGATCGCCTCAAAGAACAAGGCATTCCAATCACTTAACCGCGCTGGTCTGATACCCAAGAAAACTCCATCGTTCTATTCCCCACCAACTCCAAACCTAAACCTAAACTTAAACTTAAACCTAAACCGCCGTTCAACGCCGTTCAACGCCTTTCACCGCAATTCCCCCGTCATCCTCCAGGTAAACGTGAGTAAACGCCGCACATTCGTCACTCTCGAGACATTCTTGCTGCCAAGCTTCGGGCCAAGCTTCGGGCTCGGCGCGCTCGAGCTCGACTAAGTCTTCTGGGCGACAAAAGCCGGCTGCGATGGAGATTCACCGTCGGTCAGGTGAACTCTTTGTGAAACTACCGGTGTGCAGGTGGACGGCTATTGGTGGGTGTATTAGCGATTTTCGGTGTGCCCGGGGCCCCGGGCCCATCGCTGTCGACTCGCCGAATCTCTGCAGGTCCAATCATGCATCCATCAAAGCGCAGGCTCACCCTCGTCGTCGTCTTTTCTGCCGCACTTTTCGCGAGCTGCGCGTCGTCGAAGACGACTCCATCGCTCGCCAGTGAGTCGTCCAGCGAATCGGACCAGACACATGTCCAGAATGTCATTCTCCTCATCGGAGATGGCATGGGGCCCCAGCAAATAGGGCTGCTCGAAGAGTACGCCCAGCACGCGCCTGCTTCCGTGTACGGCGACCGGCCCACTGCGCTCGCACGGGCGATGGGGGCCGGGCAGGTCGGCGTGGCGCTGCACGGTCCGGCGAACGCGCTGGTGGCCGATTCGGCCTGCTCCGCCTCACAACTGGCCAGCGGCCGGCCGGCGCTGTCCGAGACGATCGGTCTCGACGTTGAAGGTGAGCCCGTTCAGACCGTGCTCGAACTCGCCAAGTCCAGGGGCAAGGCGACCGGTCTGGTCTCGGACACGCGCCTGACGCATGCGACCCCCGCTGGGTTCGCTGCACATGTGGCACACCGCTCGATGGAGAACGAGATCGCCGTGCAGATGCTCCAGGCACGTGTCGATGTGATGTTGTCCGGCGGGTTGCGCCATTGGCTCCCGAAGTCGGCCAACCAGCCGGGGTCGGTGCGCGACGAGCTGCGTGGACGCCTCGGTGACGCACTGTCGCTCTCCTCACACCGTGCCGACGACCGTGACCTACTCGGCGAGGCGGCTGAAGCCGGCTACGATCTCGTCTTTGACACACACGGGCTGGATTCCGCAGAGGGTGACCGTCTGCTCGGGCTCTTTGCCTCCTCGGGCATGATGAACGGCATCGAGCACACGCGAACCCGGGACGACGACGAACGCCGCCAGCCCACGCTTCGCGAGATGACCGTCAAGGCCCTCGATGTGCTGGAACGAGATGAAGACGGCTTTTTCTTGATGGTCGAGGGTGGTCAGGTGGATTGGGCGGGCCACGCCAACGATGCCGGCTGGCTGCTCCACGAGTTGCTCAAATTCGATCAGACCGTCGACTACGTCCTCGATTGGGTCGCCGAGCGCGACGATACTCTGGTCGTGATCACTGCGGACCATGAGACTGGTGGCTTTGGCTTTGGCTATACGCGACATGACGTGCCCAAGCCCAGGCAAATGGAGGGCAGCGCATTTGAAGAAGCGCCTTTCCAGCCGAATTGGAACTTCGGCTCATACGAACAGCTCGACGGCCTCCACGCACAATCCGCCACCTTCGACGAGATGCTGCGCGAATTCGGCGAAGGCGACCAGCAGACCCCCGAGGCCCTGACGGCGATCGTCAACGCTCACAGTGAGTTCGACATCACCGTCGAACAGGCGCGACGAGTCTTGAAGGACGAGCCCAATCACTTTCGCACCGCCGACCACCGCGTGCTCGACGCTGAGACCTTTCCCGCCGTCGACGACTTCGAGGCATTCTACGTCTTCGGCGAGGAGGTGCGCACCGCCCTTATAGCGCGTGCGATGGGGCGCAAGCAGAATATCTCGTGGGCGAACGGCACCCATACCCACACGCCGGTGCCGGTCGTGGCGATAGGACCCAAGCGGTACACCACGCGCGTCGACACCATGCTCCACCTCACTGATGTCGGCGCGCTTCTGATCAATGTGGTGAATGCGCATTAGCCCAACGGCGGCGTATTCGCTCGCATCTTTATTCGCCTCTTTGTGGGGTGACATCGGCGGGTCAACGGATTGATTCCTAAGCGTTGCATTGACGTCCTGTTGCTGACTACTTGCTCGATATAATGGGCCGTGTCGACGATATGATTTGCGTGGTCATCAAACCCAAATTGAGGCAACAATATGATGAACCTATCGGTCGCCGATCCAGTGCCTAACCCTCTTCCTTACCGAATCAACGCGGGAGCAGTCCTGCACCGCGAGAATGGTTCCATTCTCATGGGAGAACGCAGCGACACCCGTGGTGTGTGGCAATTCCCTCAGGGAGGGGTCGAAGCTGGCGAGTCTCGAGAGCAAGCCATGTGGCGAGAGCTCAGTGAAGAGCTCGGTCTGAGGCGGCCGCGGCGGCTGTGCGAACTCGTCGCCGTCGGCCCCGAGATTCGCTATGACTTTCCCGACGACGTCGACTGGCCTCTTGCGCGGCGTTACGCCGGCCAACAACAGACATTGTTCTTGATCCAGTACCACGGCACAGACGCCGACATCGACATCCACGCCCACGAAGAGCGCGAATTTTGCCAATTTCGTTGGGTCGACTTCAGAGAGGCGCGTGAATTGCTTCGTCCGAAGAAACGAATCGTGCTCACCCGATCGATCATCGAGTTTTTGCATGTGCTTTGAGTCGTACGGCAGCGTCGGGACGCGCAGCCTCCGCGCTCGCCGCCGAGGCTCCGTCTCCGCACGTAAGGAAAGGGGGTTCTCCGACGCCGCCCCCGCTATTGTCTGATCGGTGAAAAGGCGGTTTAAGTTTAGGTTGCGTGTTGGTGGTCTCGGCGGTGGTTTGAGTTGGGCTATTTGATCATGTTTGAGAGCATGGAGGCGATTTGCACGAGGAGGCGCTTTCCTCGCTTGTAGCGCTTTGGACCGATGACTTTGAGGACTTTCATGAGGTCGTAGATGGCGCCGCACTCGAGGGCCGAGCCCCGGGCAATTGCGTAGTACTTCGATTGATCCCTCGGCGTTATTTTTCCGGCGCCTTCGGCGATATTGAGCGGGATGGAGGTGGCGGCGCGTTTCAGTTGGTCCTTTACCGAACCATGCCCGCGCGGAAGTGAATCGACCACCAGGGAAGTAAGGGCATAAAACTCGATCGTGAAATCGTAGACTTTGAGCTTCTCGTGACTCAACATGGCTGCCTCTGCCGTTGGCTTGGGGTTCAGTTCATGGCAGCGCCTTCGATGTGCGCTGCGCTCCTACTATGGTTTTCGGCAAAAGCCCCCATTCCGTTGCGTGATTTCACTATTCACCCCCCACCCCAACCACCCGAGATCGCACCAAAGAACAAGCCATTCCAATCATTTAACTGCACTGGCCTGATACCCAAGAAAACTCCATCGCTCTATTCCTCCCCCAACTCCAAACTCAAACTCAAACCTAAACTTAAACCTAAACCTAAACCTAAACCGCCGTTCAACGCCTTTCACCGCAATTCCCTCGTCATCCTCCGGGTGAACGTGAGTAAACGCCGCGCATTCGTCACTGTCGAAACATTTTTGCTGCCAATCTTCGGCCTCGATGCGCTGTTTGGCGCTGGGTTTGACCCACGACATGCAGCCGGGTGTGGCCGCGGCACGGCTTCTCGTATAAGATTCGACGTCCACCTCTCTTAATTTGTCGCCCCCATGACCGTCGAAGGCTACACAGACCAAAAAGAGCTCGCGAAGGGTCGCATGTCGACCGTGGTGCGCGCCATCGAGGAGGCGACGGGTCGCACGGTCGCCCTCAAGATATTGCACGATCACCTGGTCGACGAAGAGCCCGTCCGCCGGCGGCTGCGACGAGAGCTGGCTGCGCTGCGCAGGCTCGACCACCCGTCGATCGTGCGGGTCGACGACCTCATCGAAGAGGGCGACACCGTCGCGCTGGTCATGGAGTATGTGGAGGGCGAGTCTGTCAGAGCGCGCGTCGAGCGCGACGGGCCGATGGAATGGGAGGAGGCAAAGCCGGTGCTCGACTCGGTATTGGCCGGCCTCGAAGAGGCGCAGGCAAAGGGCATCTGGCACCGTGATCTGAACGCCGACCATGTCCTCATCGATGAAGAAGGGCAGGGCCGCATCGTCGGCTTCGGCCTCGCCCGGGTCGACGAGCTCGTCGGTCTGACCATGCACACCCGGGTGCTCGGCGCGCTCGAGGCGATGGCGCCCGAGCGCGTCCTTGGGCTCGACTACGACGGCCGGGCGGATCTGTACTCGGTCGGCGCGGTCGCCCACGAGATGCTATGTGGCCACCCGCCGGTCGACGGGACCTTGCAGGCGGCGTTCTCCCGGGCGGCGGACGAGCGCAATCTGGCAGACGATTTGCCCGACGACCTCAGGCCCCAGGCGCGCTATCTGCTCGAGCGCTCGCTGGTCAGCGACGTCGGCGCGCGCTTCGCGACGCCCGCCCAGATGCGGCGAGCGCTCGAGGGGGTCTACGACGAGCAGTTGTGGCGAAGCTGGGCGAAGCGACAGACCGATGGCTGTCCGGAGTGCGGGACTCCGACCATCGAGGGCCTCCCGACCTGCATCGAGTGCGGCCACGAATTTCGACGGCTCATCCAGCGGCCCGGCGACGGCGATCTGATCGTCGAGGTCATCACGCCCAAGGAAGCCTTCGAGCCCGACGTGTGGTTCGAGCAGAACGCCGAGCCGGACTACCTGCCGGGTAGCGTCTTCAACGACTTGATGGGGCTGCTCAACTCCTACGAGGACACCCAACACGCCGCCGACGGGGACCTCGCATATCGCTCGCCGCCATATATCCTCTTCGACGGGCTGACCGACGAGGACGCAGAGCGCATCTCGACGTTGCTCGACGAGCGGTCCATCCCCTACCGGATCCACCAGGGCACTCTCGACGACTCACCCAGCGCGCTGCGCCGTCGAATCGAGGATCTCTTCGAGCAGGAGACCGACTATCGGCGCGAGGTCTACAGCGTCTACGAGGAGCATCAGAAGGATGGATCGAAGGTCGAGTACGCTTTCGACAAGGAGGTCGACAGCAAGCTTTCGGGCGGGCTTATAACCGTGATTTACTCGATTTTCGTCATACCCATCGTCCTGCTGACGAGTGTCGATCCAAAGTGGTTGGTGGCGGGGTTCGCCACGCTTTGGATGATTGTCTACGCGCTCATGACCTCGACGGAGACACTCGGGCTAGAATTCGGCGTGGCTGCCATCATCGGCTTCGTGGCGGCGGCCTTCGCCACGAGTCTGGCGGTCAAGGCGGCCCGGCGCGGCGTGAGTCGGGGTGGCGAGGGAGAGCGAATCGGCGGCAGGCGGCTGATGATCCCGGCCGACTCCCTCGAGTCGATCTCGACCGGCGGCGCCCACGCCTTGCCCGAGCGGACCGGCTCGGTCCTGCGTCGGCTCGGCCGCGACTCGGTCCGCCGCGAAGTCCACGACGTCGTCGTCCTCGCCGTCTCGCTGGCGCGACGAATCGATGACGACAACCAGGCGTCGCTCGAGGCGCTGGTCGACCGGGTGCTCGACGTCGCGCTGCGCCTCGACGAGGCCCACGAGCGTGCCGAGAAGATCGACACCGCCGAGCTCTACAGCCGGCTCGAGCGCCTCGACGCGCGTATCGATGCCCGTATCGAGGCGCTCGGCGACGACCAGGCGGCCGAGCTTGTCGAAGAGCGCATCGCGACCCTCGAAGAGCTCGATGCCCACGACGAGGCTGTCCTGGAGGCGACCCATCTGAGCTCGACGCTCCAACTGGCCCGTGGCGCGCTGCTCGATCTGCGCTCGTCGCCCGAAGAGGAGGTCGTCTTCGATTTCGACTTCGGCAATCCACAAGATCGGCTCGTTGACGTGCGCTCATATATCGAGGCACGTACAGAGGTCGAGGAGGTCGGCTCGTGAGTGATATTTCGACGACCATCGAGGGGGAGACGCCTGACACCCGTTATCGGCCAGCCGGTGTCATCGGCAGAGGCGGCATGGCGACCGTCTTCCGCGCCTGGGACGAAGCGGCCGAGATGGACGTCGCGCTCAAAGTCCTGCACGAGCACCTGGCCGGCGACGACGCCATCGTCGAGGCCTTCGAGCGTGAGGCGGCGATGATGCAGTCACTGGACCACCCCTCGGTGGTGCGTGTCTTCGGCATGACGCAAGTCGACGGCCGGCGGGCCATCGCCATGGAGCTTTGCGAGTCGGACGACCTCGCCGACCGCCTCTCCAGCCGCGGGCAGTTTGACGAACAAGAGGCGGTCGACATCGCAGTCGCCATCCTCGAGGCGTTGTCGGCGGTCCACGATCGGGGCATGGTCCATCGAGACATCAAGCCGCACAACGTGCTCTTCGACGAGGAAGGCCAGGCGAAGCTCATTGACTTCGGCATCGGGCAGGCCGAAGAGCTGATGGCGGCCGACGAGGCGGGTCACCTGGGCACCGTCGAGTATATGGCGCCCGAGCGCATCGACGGGCTCGCCGTCGACGCGAGGAGCGACATCTACAGCGTGGGCGTCCTCCTCTTCGAGCTGCTGTGTGGCCACGTTCCTTACCGCGCGGAGTCTGCCTCGGCCGTCTTTCGCATGCATCGAGAGGCCGAGGTCGCCGACCCGAAGATCTTTTGCTCGGATATCTCCGAGCGCACCCGCCGCGCGGTGATGTGCGCGCTGTCAAAGCACCCCGAGGAGCGCTTCGACAGCGCAGAGGCGATGAGCGCGGCGCTCCGAGGCGAGGGGGAGCCGCCCGAGCCGATGCCCCCGCATCCCGATTGGCGCGCGCTCGTCGAGCACGTTCGCGGCGACCGAGACATGGCCGCCCCCATCGAACAGGAGGGTCACGAGTGGGTCGTGTACATCCCCGTGCGTGAATTCGCGGGCGATGGCGACGTACTCGCCATGTCGATCCCGCCAATCCGCGACGCGATTTACGAACATATTCCGTATGATGCGCGCAGGAAAAAAGCCTCGCCGAGCGTCGACCTCGAGAGCTGGAGGCTCTTCGACCACTACGGCCTCGCCCGCGGCCTTTCACGCGAGGGGGTCGACCGCATCCTCGACTCTCTCGGAAAGGCGCGCTCGCTCGCCCGATATGCGAAGCGCCCGCGTACGAAGCGAGAGCCTGCGGGATGGTTGCGACTGGCGACCCATCCGTTCGTCGCCCCCATCGTCCTCGGCGTCCTCGCTGTTGCAGCCGTCTTCGGCGTCTTGGCCGGGGTCAACGGCGCCAGCGCCTTGGACGCGGCCATCTACGTGGCCTCGTGGGCCGTCGCCGGCGTGGCTTTGACCGTATTTCTCAACATGGAGTTTCTCAGGGAGTGGTGGCTCTCGCGCGTCTCGCACAGCTTCCTGCTCGACTTCGGCCGACCGCTGTCTCCGCCCGACGTCGGGTTTGGACTCGACCGCCACGACGTCGAGCTGCTCGACGCCATCGACTCGCCGCGCATCGCCGCCTCCTTCGAGCGCGCCGTCGAGATGGCGCTCCACCTCGACGAGTTCGTCGATGACGACCGCCGCAGACGCAGGCTCTCCGAGCTCGTCGACGACGTCCGCCGCCTCGCCCGCCAGATCGCCAGGGCAGAAGACGAAGTCGCCGCCGTCCGCCCCGGCGAGCTCGCCAGCCGTATCCGCCAGCTCGACCGCCGCCTCGCCGACGAAGAAGACTCCCATCGCGCACAGTCGCTCATCGACCAGAAGGAAAAACTGCGCCGCCAGCTCACCGATCGAGACCACTCCCAGCAGCGCCTACAGACCCTGGCTCAACGCCTCCACGAGCTGTCGACCCGCCTCGAGCGCCTCGCGCAACGAACCCGCCCCCCCGACGACGCCACCGCCGACGACCAGCCGGTCATCCTCGACCTCGACGCCGAACTCGCCTCCTTCGACTTCGACAAGCTCGAGCACGCCGAGGTGTCCGAGCCTCGAGCGAGTGCCGGTCGAACGTCACGCGACCACTGAGGCATGAGGCCTTTGGGGAGTTGTTTCTGGCCGCGGTCGTAGTATCTCCTGGGGCGGTGCCTTCGTTTCGCCAGAAGAACGTGACACTACTATTTCGGTCGCGTCATCATACGGTCGCGCGAGCGATCTAAGCTCCTTCCAACTCAAGGAGGGATCTATGGTACTTCAAGTACTGATTGCTTTGACCGTATTAGTCGCCTCAGTTTCCATCATCCTGACCCTGTCCATCCATCTCGTCGTCCACCTCAAAGCCTCGCGAAAGCCGCCGTCGAGCCAGGCGCCGGTGCCGATTTCGGTGCTCAAGCCGCTCAAGGGCTTCGACGACGGTCTCTGGGAGAACCTGGTGGCGCTGGCCGACCAAGACCACCCGCGCTTCGAGATTGTTCTGGGGGCTGCCGACCCGCTCGACCCGGCTCTGGCGGTGGCCCTGCGCTTTCAGCGCGAGTTCGAAGACATCGACATCCATATCCACGTGTGCGACAGCCCGTTGGGGCTCAACCCCAAGGTCAACAATCTGGCGGTGCTTGCCGAGCACGCCAAGTATGAGCATGTGCTCATCTCCGACTCGAACGTGCGTCCGGCGCCCGACTACTTGCGCGATATCGCCGCGGAGATTCAACGCGAGGGTGTCGACTTGGTCTCCAACGTGCTGGTCGGGGTCGGTGAGCACTCGATCGGCGCCCGGTTCGAGAACCTGCACCTAAATTCCTTCGTTGTCTCGGCGATCTGCGCCGCTGATCTGGTCGGCCACCCGTGCGTCATCGGCAAGTCGATGCTCCTTCGAAAGTCGACGCTCGAAGCGCTCGGCGGCTGGCAGTCGGTGGCCGACATCTTGGCTGAGGACTACATCCTCGGAAAGCGCTTCCACGAGGCCGGTTATGGGGTCGTGCTTTCCTCTCACGTGCTCCCCACGGTCAACGTCGACTGGACTTTCGAGCGCTTCATGAGCCGCCACGTGCGCTGGGCACAGCTCCGCCGGCGGATCTCGCCGGTGGGGTTCTTCGCCGAGCTGCTGCTGTACCCGCTGCCGTTCGTGCTGCTGGCCCTGATGGTGACCGGGGCCAGCGGCCAGCTCACGGGCGTGATGCCCGCCGGGGGGCTGGGGTTGGTCGCCCTCAAAGTTCTCTCGGACGACCTACTGAACCGGCAGCTTCACGGCGACTCCATTGGCCTCAAGGGCGCGCTCGTGGCTCCCTTGAAGGATCTCGTGGTCTTCTGGCTGTGGGCGGTGGCGGCCATCAAGCGCACAGTTGTCTGGCGAGGTAATTACTTTCTCATCGAGGAGGGCTCGCGCGTTCGCCCGATGCCCCGAGACGTCGCGCTCGACCCCCTCGGCTTCGATGACGCAGCATAACCGCAACAAAGGCGGAACAGCCCGCGCGGCCGCGAAGGATGAGCCTTCCGCAGCCGCGCGGGCGAATTTTTGACTCAGGTATTTGGCAATGACAGATAAGTGCGTGGTTTCCATCGCGATGGGCTATGGCCATCTTCGGGCGGCCTATCCGCTGGCCGATCATTTGGGCACCGAGGTGCTCGAGGTCGACCGCCCGCCGCTGGCCGACGAGGAGGAGCAAAGCGCCTGGGCAAAGACACGTAAGTTTTACGAGCGGACCTCGCGCCTTTCGCAGCTTCCCGTCGTCGGTGCGCCACTTCGCTACGTACTCAATCAAATCACCGAGATCCCGCACCTGCACCCTCGCCGAGATCTCTCCAAGCC
>JBKGZI010000219.1:0-9858 GCA_046545675.1 Persicimonas sp. | reverse complement strand
GAAGCAAAACTGATTGGGGCGAGTCTGCCGGTGCCCGGGCCATCTCGGCGCTGGCCTCGGCGTCGTTTATGCCAAATCTTCGCCACCTCGATATCTCGCTCAACCACATCGACAAGCCCGGACTGCGCGCTGTGATGCGCGCGACCGAAAATCTGGAGCAACTCGATCTGAGCGTGAATAGGATCGCCCCGGACGAACTCGCCGGACGTATAGGAACTACATTCCCCGACAAGCCCCGGTTCACGCGCGTTTTCGCCCGATACCGCCGCAAAGGAAGTAGATTATCCTAAGCAGCCGTCTTTCACCCCAAGACTCGCTTCACGGCGCCCTCGAGCAGATCGACGAGTTCGGGGTCCATGAACTCGTAGACATCCGGGATATCGAGCACGTGCAGCTCCGCCTGCGCCACCTCGTCGCGATAGTCCTGGCGCAGCACGCTCGCGTGCTTGTGTTCCATCACGAAGATGTGGTCAGCCCACAAAACATCATCGAGCGTCACACGGCGACGCGCAGACGACGCCGTGCCGCGTGACCTCACCTCGAAGCGCGGCGAGTTGCGATAGATGCGCTCGGCGGTGGGGCTGCGAAGCTTGTTGCGGCTGCAGACGAAGAGAAGTTTTTGGCGTTCAGCAGGCATTATCTGTGGAGGTGTTCGGCGGCGGCGGAAGTGACGCCGAATTCTATCTGGATACGGAGACCGGCGAGGTCTTGCGATTCAAGGAGTGAGCGCGTCTGAGACCGATTGAATCGGCAAAGCGGCCGACGCGGAACCAGCCGCCGCGGGCATTTCGGAATTTTGTTCATTTGACTGACTATATTTCCGGAATGATAGTCATCGCACGGACTATAATTCGCAACACGACGGAAATCAGGCCCCTTTCTCCAGAGCATATCCGCGAAAACCCATGGCGGAGCAACACTTCCGCCATCGCCGCCGTACACGGCTCATGTACGTCCCCGCGCCGTCGTGGTTAGATTTGCTGGCTCACCAATCCTAATTGCACTGAGGAAATACGATGAAAACGCTGCAAGGACGCAACGCCATCGTGACCGGAGCATCTCGTGGGCTGGGAGTGCATATCGCCCGGACGCTGGCGCGCAAGCAGGTCAACCTAGCCCTGGCGGCCCGGTCGGTCGACGAGCTCGACAAGGTGCAGCGCGAGATGGCCTCACTCGGCGTCGAGGCGGTCGCCATCCCGACCGATCTGACCGACACGGACCAGATAGCCGCCCTCGCCGAAAAGGCCGAGCATCGACTCGGCCCCGTCGACCTGCTCGTCAACAATGCCGGCGTCGAGCTCCTGTCGCCCTACCGGGACTATCCGCTCGAGATGCTCGAGACGATCGTACAGGTCAACCTGCTCGCCCCGATGCTCCTGACGCGCGAGCTCCTTCCGGGCATGCTCGATCGAGGGCGAGGGCATATTCTCAACATGGCCTCCCTGGCGGGCAAGATCGGCCTTCCGCACCAAACACCTTACGCAGCGACCAAGGCGTCGGTGATCATGTTCACCCACTCGCTGCGCGCCGAACTGCTCGACGAGCCGGTCGGCGCCTCGGTGATCTGTCCCGGCTTTGTCGACGACTCGGGCATGTATGCGCGCCTCGACCAGGGCGAGCACGTCAAGAGCGGCGCCCCCCTGGCCCTGAAGCCGACGACAGCGGCCAAGGTATCCGCCGCCGTCATCAAGGCCATCGAACGCGACACACCCGAGGTGGTCGTCAACGCGCTGCCCATGCGCCCGGTCACCGTCTTGCGCGAGTTCTTCCCGCGCCTGACCGCCAGAATGCACCAATTGCTCGGCGTGACCGAATATACGCGCAGACTCTCCGCGCAGCTCGCCCAGGAGCGGAAGCCCTGAGTGGGCGCAAGTACAACGGCAAAACCGCCTCGACATGATGCCTGGCACCGTGTGGATGCAGCATCGCGAAGCTCGAAGCCACTCGCGTCCGACCCGCCCCCGTCGGCCTCGCCACCTCATGCGGCGATCATGTCGGCCGCCAGGATTCCAAGAATCCAAAGGAGCGCACCACTCTTTGCCTTGTCGTTCATCGGCCTTCCTCCCGGCATTCTATCCTCTTGTCCCCACTATCGACAACGCTTATGCTCTTCGATAGATACCCCCCATTTCACTTCGCCAAATAAAGATCCATGAGCCAGCGGACCGACCACTTCGAGAGAGTCGCTAAAGCCCACTTCACCCCCTATCGCACCAAGCCCTGGCAGGATGCCGACGAGTTTCCTCGCGCGCGGCTCGACGCCGAGGCATTTCGTGTTTTTCGCTACGACGCCCAGACGGTGCTCGACTTCGGTCCTCGCGACGCAGACAGCCTCATCGGATTGGCGGACTGTCTGGTCGATGACTTTCCGTACAACGATCGCACCGCGACCGGCACAGAATTTCGCGGCCCCAACGGAGAAATCGCCGTTTCTCTGGACATCGAGGCTTACGACGAGTGGGACGATCCCGACCGGGTCATCCTCGCGTGGATTCCGGACGGCGACGAAGGTCTGCTCATCATGACGTGGAACACCGCGCCGCTAGACGATCTCCTGGGCGTTGACCGTGACCTCGAGGCCTGCGGCGAACTCGACGAGATGGTGTTGGGTTTTGGTTGAACAGCGCCCAAACATGGTGTCTGACACCGTGTGAACTGGCGCCTCGGCTAATGCCTCGGCGCGGCTCCCTTCGGTGCCTGGGCGACGCCAGGGACGGCGTCGCTTCGAGTTAGCCCCCGCCTCCCTGTCAGGGTCCAATTGAAGGTCTTCTTCATCGTAGTTTGTCTTCAGTTTCCCTAGGTAGTCGCTGTACGTATGCTCGCACTGTGCCGTGCCCGTCCAAGCCACGCAAGCGCGAGTATCGCCTATCATCCACGAGGGTTCCCCGATGAACTGCATCCAACTGAAGCCATCCGATGCCGAGCGCTACACCCGCCTTCGCATGGAGATGCTCACCAGCGCCCCGTGGGCCTTCGGCGCCACCCCCGACGACGATCGCGGGCTCGACATTCCTCACCTCGAGGAGATGCTCGCACAGGAGCACTACGCCATCTTCGCGAGCGAAGACGCCGATAAGGGCGCTCAAAATGGCGAGCTCGTCGCCGCCGCGGGTATTATCCGGTCGACGCGACAGAAGCTCGCTCACCGCGCGGTCATCTGGGGCGTCTATACCCGCGCCGACCAGCGCGGCCGCGGGCACGGCCGGGCCGTCATGACCGCTGCAATCGACCTCGCCAGAAGCTGGCCGGGCGTCGACTATGTGGACATCGCCGTCACCGACAATGCCCCGGCAGCACAGCACCTCTATGAAAGCCTCGGCTTCGAGGCCTGGGGCCGCGAGCCCGAGACGCTAGAATGCGACGGGCGGCGCTACGACGAGATTCATATGACGCTGCGGTTGTGACGCGTTTCGGGATGGATGCCCTTGTCTTTTTTGACCGGGCCCCACCGCCAAAAAAACCAGGGGATGGTTCACAGCAAACCGCACTTTGTTGCCGTGATCTCCTCGGCGCGCAATCTTTGAAGTGAAGTAGAGCGAGCGTTGAAACTCGATAATTGCGAGGAGCGGCAAATGACCGACCCCACACAAACTACGCCCCACCCAAAAAGAATGCGCTCCGAGCATCAGGGGCTGCGTGGATCCGTCATGGATCATCAATATGGGCGCGAAGCAAACTGGCGCGTAAAGAACTCTAACTGCGAGCCAACGTGACAATTTCGGGAGTCGGAGAGGCATCTTCGCAGTGCAATCGCGGACGGCGTAGATGCCCGTAGATCTTAGCCTTTCCAAACCTCCTGAAATTCTTCACCTCGTACATGTACGACAGCTCCGTGCCTCGACGCAGAACATCCCCGAGATTTGGGGTCATCGGCTCGACCGGATATCTGGGATTGGCCAGCTGTGCCGGCGCGCTTGCATAGATCGTTCGGGTAATATCGAAACAACCGAGCCCCTCGCTGCCCCCGAACCAGGCCTCGCGAAGGTGGGTATCGAGTTGATGCAGCGAAGCGGCGGGGTTTGCCAACACATGCTGCCACCTCAGCGGATCCCTTGTGATGTCGTGGGCACGCAGACGGATGTGGAGCCACTCGGGCGCACCATCCGAGTCCAGATGGTCGGCGGCGCATTTCTTCACGTGCCTGGCCATCCCGTTGTAGGTGTACGAGTTCTCACAGAGACAGCACGTGCCGTCGCCTGGCGTGTCGTCGAATAGGAAGGACATTTTTCGGCGACCTCGGCTCGAGGAGTTCCCGGACTTCATGCGCGTTTGCGCACGCTACAAACTCTCCGAAGTCGGGGGATATCTTCATCTTCGGGATCCTCGGGCCAATCGTGATATTCGCGGCGGATCATCTCGACGGTCTCGAGCCTCTCTTCGGGCGGGCGCGATCGCCAATACGCGGCGTCACTGCCGGCCTCGTGCAGGCTCACTTTCTCGACGGCTGTGCGATCTATCTTTCGGTCCACGAGATCGAGGGGGCAGGAGTATAGGAAACGTAGCTTTGGTCCAGTTGGGCCAACCTAATCATAGAGACTACCCCGGCTGACGGCAACTTAGGGCTTGGGTGAGGGCCGCCGTCCAGAGAACGCCCGTGACCTTGAACGTGGCCGTGACCGTGACCCGTTTTTCAACTGCGAGGCGCTCGAGATCGAAGCAACGCTTCAAACAGGACTGAATTGCCGATTCGAGCTTGCCTGCAAACGCGTCCGGATGTGCAGGGGAACGGCGGGTCACGGTCGCGGTCACGGCCACGTGCACGTCCCACTCAACCCGAGACGTCTTTGTAGACCTCGCGGCTGATGATCAGACGCTGGATCTGACTGGTGCCCTCGTAGATCTGGTAGATCATCAACCGCCCTTTTTCGTCAATCGGCCAGCGGCGGCCGCCACGGCCAGAAAATGGCCGCAGACTCGCATAAAACTTGGACTTCCGAAAAATACGGCCATTTGACCTCGTCCAATCTCATCCTGTCACGTCCTCTCTGATCCTGCACAGTTTTGGAGAGATATTGGAGAGATTTCTCGACCTTCGGATCGCTGCTTATTCGAGGTTTTCGAGATCGGCCAAATCTTGATGACGGCCACTTGCGCGCTTGTTTGCCTTCAGGTCGTCTAAGCCGATGAAGGGCACCTCAACCTCATCGATCTCCACCGCCTGACGGTTCGGATAGCACTCGTCGAACGACAAACCGGAGACGCTCGTAAGTAGATCGATGCGGAGGGGAGGGGAGGGGAACCGAGTTGGATGACCTGGTCGGGCTCGAGAAAATCCTCGATTTGAAGCTCGAGCGCACCGAACTAGCTGCCAACTCAAACATACCGGCGAGACGCGCAGATTCCAACGCACGGTCATTTCTGCTCGTCGAAAACCCTCGCAATCACCTGCTGGGTGACCTCGTCGAGGTAATCCAGCCATGTTCGCTCATGCGCGCGGCGCTCAACTGCAGGCCAAGCCGACAATATCCGGAGTTGGAGAAACGCCTTCCTCGAGCAATCGCGGCCGAGGAAGATGCCCGTAAATCTTACCGTCGACGAGGCTCCTACATTTCTCCAATTCATACGCGTACCGCAATTCCGTGCCTCGACGCAGAACCTCTCCGAGCGCCGGGGTCATCGGCTCGACCGGGTATTTGGGATTCTTTAGCTCGGCCGGCTCGTTTGCAAAGATCGTTCGGGCAATATCGAACTCACTTGGTTTCTCGCCGCCCCCGAACCAGACCTCGCGAAGATATGTGTCGAGTTGTTGGAGCGATGCTGCGGAGTTTGCCAGTACATGGAGCCACCTTGCCGGCCTGAGAGTAATATCGAAGGAACGCAACCGGATGTGGAGCCACTCGGGCGCATTGTCCGAGGCCAGATGCTCCACGGCACACTTCTTCACGTGTCTGGTCATCCCGTTGTAGGTATACGAGTTTCCGCAGATACAACACGTACCGTCGCCGGGTGTTTCATCCAAAACGAAGGACATTTCTTGGCAACCTCGATTGGGTTGGTTTTCCACGACGTCGAACAGAAAGCTGACAAACTTAGAGAAAGATAATGGAACAGCGACCTCGCGACGAATTGCACGCCCAACTCGAGGCGTTGCCGAGCAATGACTTGGCTGACATGATCATCGAACTCCTCAACGAAGAGCCGCAGGCGACGTCAACAGTCGAGGCCATGCTCGCCGCGCGCTCGGTCGCGTCGTCCGACCAAGTCGACCGGGCCACGCTCCGCAAACAGGCACAGCGCGTAGTCGACTCGGCCGATGACGAGCTGATGCCTTGGGACTCCGAAAAGTGTATCGCGGAGCTTACGAAGATCGAATCCCTCGGCAATCGACACCACACCCAGGCCGCCTTCGAGAAGGCTTCACCAATCTATGGGGCGCTCATTGACGCCATGCTCGACAACCACGAGGCACTCGACGACGACTGCACCCCGTTTTCGGATTTCCTGGCACAACTGACCGACAAGCAGGTGGATTGTTTTCGCCATCTCGCGGTTGGCCCAGCACGCCACGACGCCCTCGCCGATCTGTGGCGCATCTGGTGTCACGACGCCGACATTGGCGGGAGCTTGGAGTACGACTTTCTGTGGGATCTTTTCCTGGAAGAGACGAGCCTTGCCGAAAAGCAGTGGCTTGCAAGCCAAGCGAAGTCTCTGGTCGAGCCGAAGTGGCCGTATCCGGACAGGCCGGCAGCGTTGTGGCTCGATTTGGCGGGCGACGCTCTCTCCGAAGAGGAATTCGCGGATCGATGCGGCCCCTCCGGCATCGACGACTCGGTCATCGACGAACTCTTCGCCAGCCGAAGCGTGGTCACATGACGAAGACGACCACCATTGAATTCTCGGGAAGTTGGTGGTTATTGTCCGCCCAGTGAGAATGTAACCACACGCGAGGCCGAACGTGCTCGTACTGCACCTAAGCTGGCATCCATCCGACCAAGCCCACCTGTGGGCCGAATCCCCGACTCTGCCACCACAACACTCGCCCAAGCCAGGGCGCCCGCCCAAGGTCCCCAAGCCGCGCGCGCACCCATTTGCCGCGTCGGCGGCCGACCTGCGCGAAGCACTCGCAAACGCCGCGCCACTGGCACATCTTGGCGAACTCGCAGCCAGTGAATTGACCGTTCTGCTGCCCTCGACCAAAGATGGCCCGCAGGCCTCGCCGAAGCTCGTGCGCGACGAAGAGTTCGACGCCAACTTCGCTCGGCTCTCACCGTGGACCGTGCCAACGCTGTCGCTGAGCCCCGGTGAGGTCGCCAGCCTTCTGGATGAACTGTCGGAAGAACTCGGCGGCGCCTTGCTCGGCGACTCTGTCCACTACTGGCGCACCGTATCTGCGCTCGCCGAGGAGTTCGTGCGCGCGGGCCGCGTGTTTCCGGGACTGGCGGTCGTCGACGAGAACACACGAGCGACATGGAGACCGCTTCCGGCGACGGCCGAGGACTTCGCGCGACTACAGGCACTGCGCGAGGCGATGCCGCCCTTGGCACGCGCGACGGTCACCGAGAGCACTATACAAAGCGCCGCGGAGGACCGCTGGGAGACGGCAGACGTTCCCTCCGCCAGACGCATCCTCGTCACCTATTTTGAGACGCTCGTCGATGCTCTGGTGCGCCAGAAGTTGGACGGCACTGCTGGTCAACAAGACTCGCAATCCGCCAGGACCGTCCACCAACAGTGGGTACGCGCCCTCGCCAGTCCCACAGGCACGCTGGACGCCTCCGCCAGCGACATCGCGGTCCTGAGCGAAGACCTCGAGGCATGGACACAACCGCTTCGGGCCACTGAAGAGCGCGGGGTGCGCCTATGTTTTCGGCTCTCGCCCCCTAAACCCGACGCCGACCAAGCCGAAGAGCTCGACGACGGCGTCGTCTCCATCAGCCGCGGCCCCTGGCGGATCGATTTCTTACTGCAGGCGGCTGACGATCCGAGCCTCTTGGTCGAAGCAGAGGTCGTCTGGCAGTCCACCGGCAACACCCTCAAAGTCCTGGAGCGAAGTCTCGAGCACCCGCAAGAGGCGCTGCTCGAAGAGCTGGGCCGTGCACTTCGACTTTTCCCTGCTCTCGAAGACGCCCTCCACGACGCAAAGCCGACTTGCCTGGAGCTGTCAGCTGGCGAAGCCTACAAATTCTTGAGCGAGTACGCGCCGGTGCTCGAGCAGTCGGGCTTTGGCATTATTGTGCCCGCCTGGTGGAACGAGCCGCACCGACGGCTCGGCGCGAAGCTAAAGACCCGTTCGAAGAGCTCCAGCGATGCGCGAAGCTCCGGCAGCGGGCTGGGCGTCAGCCAGCTATGTGACTTCCGCTGGGAGGTCGCTCTCGGCGACGAAGAGTTGTCCAAAGAAGAGCTCGAGCGCCTCGCCGAACTCAAAATGCCGCTGGTGCGGGTGCGGGGCCAGTGGGTGTCGCTTCGGCCCGAGGATATCGAGCGCGCGCTTCGCCTCTTCGACGACGGCGAATCCGGCGAGATGACCGCAGCTGAAGCGATCCGCGCAGGCCTGGGCCTGGAAGAAGCCGCCGAAGGGCTTCCGGTCGTCGCTCACGAATTTGGCGGCTGGCTCGGCGAACTGCTCGAGCGAGACTTTGAAGAACAGCTCGCCGCTGCCACGACTCCCGAGGCGTTCAACGGGACGCTTCGCCCGTACCAAGAACGCGGGCTCGCGTGGCTGAGCTATCTCGAGCAGCTCGGCTTTGGCGCCTGCCTGGCCGACGACATGGGGCTCGGCAAGACCATTCAGGTGCTCGCCAGGATGGTCGAGGAGCGCGAGGAGGGTGAAGAGAGCGAAGAGGGCAAATCACCTGGGCCGACGATGGTCGTCTGTCCACTATCCGTCGTGGGCAACTGGAAGCACGAGGCGCATAACTTCGCACCAGCGCTTGACGTCTACGTCCATCACGGGCCCGAACGGCGCCACGGCGACGAGCTCGACGAGGCTATCGGTGAGGCCGACCTCGTCATCACCACCTACGGCGTCGTGCGAAGCGACGTCGAAGAGATCTGCGAGATCGACTGGCACCGGGTCGTGCTCGACGAGGCCCAAAAGATCAAGAATAGCTCGGCCGGGCGCACCCAGGCGGTGCGCGCGATAGCGGCCCGACATCGCGTCGCCCTGACCGGCACGCCGGTCGAAAACAAGCTGCTCGAGCTGTGGTCGATCATGCACTTTCTCAACCCCGGCCTGCTCGGCTCGGCCAAGGCGTTTCACGACAAGCTCGCCAAGCCGATCGAGGTTCAGCGCGACGAGCACAAGGCCGAGCTCCTGCGCCGGCTTACGGGACCGTTCATCCTGCGCCGGCTCAAGACCGACAAGCGCATCATCTCCGACCTGCCCGAGAAGATCGAAATCAAGGAGTACTGCAATCTGACCAAAGAGCAGGCGACTCTGTACCAGGCGGTGGTCGACGAGATGCTCGAGCGCATCGAGCGCTCCGACGAGATCGAGCGCCAGGGACTCATTCTGGCGATGATGACCCGCCTCAAGCAGGTCTGTAACCATCCCGCTCAATTTCTCCAGGACGCCTCGGCCATCGAAGGCCGCTCCGGAAAGCTCGACCGGCTCGAAAACCTCGCCGAGGAGCTCCTCGACGCTGGCGACAAAGTGCTGATCTTCACCCAGTACACCGAGATGGGGAAGTTGATTCGCACGCAACTCCAACACAAGCTGGGCCGACGGGTGCTCTACCTGCACGGAGGTACACCCCAAAAACAACGCGACGAGATGGTCGCACGGTTCCAGTCGCCTGACGGCCCGCCGTTTTTCCTGCTCTCGCTCCATGCCGGCGGCACCGGGCTGACGCTGACCGCTGCCAACCACGTCATCCACTACGACCGCTGGTGGAACCCGGCCGTCGAAGACCAGGCGAC
>JBKGZI010000218.1:0-9883 GCA_046545675.1 Persicimonas sp. | reverse complement strand
TGGTTCTTGGTTCTTGGTTCTTGGTTCTTGGTTCTTGGTTCTTGGTTCTTGGTAATTGTAGCTGGTTGCTGGACCTGGCGACAGCGGCGCTCGAAAATCGTTGAGGTGGGTTAGGCGATGCTCCCGGGCAACCCGACCAAGAACCAAGAACCAATTACCAAGAACATCGGCGTACGGCTGGGGAGCTGCGTGGCGCCCTAAACGCGGCGCCACGCAGCCAATACGCGAGCCTGCTCAACCCTTCGACTTCTGATTGCACACCAGCTTGACCAGCTCGCCGTCTTCGAAGAGCACCTCGACCTTGGTCGGCGAGATGAGCTCGAGGACGAAGCCGACGCCGAATTTGGGGTGGTCGACGGTGTCGTTTTCGGTCAACTCGACGTCCAGCGAATACGGCTTGGCGGCGTCGAGGTTGGTCTCTTCTTTGAGCTTGTCGTAGGCCTTGACCGCCGACTCGGGGCTCTCGAAGTAGGTGTTGTCGATGATGCCTTCGACCAGCTTCTGGTTCTTCTTGCGCTGGGCGGGGCTGATACGTTTGGGGTTGGCCTTCACGGCATTCTCCGGGGCAGTCTCGAGCAACTCGTCGTCAATTTCGCTGGGCTGGAAGCCTTCGTCGTCGTCGTAGTCCTCGGGGTCGACATCGCCGAGGTCGACCTCGCCGCCTTCCATTTCCATCTCTTCGTCTTCGATCTCTTCTTCTTCGGCCATGACGGGCTGTGCCTCCTGACAATATGAGCGCGACAAAACGCTGCAAAAATCCTGTTTCTGCGACACTTATGAACCGCGCGTGCGGCCGTGTCAAGCGTCCAAGGGGCGCTTCGACCGCATGTGTCGGATGAAGCTACGAACGTCGGCTCAAAAAGAAAGGTGCGCGCCGCGGGCCGGCGCGCACCTTTGCTCTGAGATACCTGCGAATCCTAGCCACTGCGGCGCGGGCCTGAAGACAGGTCCACACTCGGTGGCGTTTATTCGCCGTCCTCGGTCTTCTCGGCCTTGGCGGCTTTCTCGTCGGCGGCGTCGTCGGCGCCCTCGTCTTCAGCCTCGCCATCTTTCTCGGCGGCGGCCTTCTCCTCGGCCTTGCGGGTCTGCTCTTTGACCTGGAAGCCGAGTTTGAGCAGGTCGTCGACCGGGAGCTTGGCGGTCAACACGAAGGTGCGCCCTTTGGCGTCCCAGTTGTCGACCTCGAGGCCATCGGGCGGCTGGAGGCCGGAGAAGTCCGAGTCCTCGTCGATGCCGGTGGCTTCGGCGACGACCTTTTGGAGGGCCGGCCCCAACTTGGTCTGCAGGGTCGCCTGCTGGATGATCGCGGCGTGCTTCTCGTTACGCGGGTTGAGCCGGACGTTGCCGCCCTGCTCCTCTTTGAGCGCCTTTTCGACCTCGGAGATGGGCTGCTCGGCGGTGAAGGTGATCGTCTCTTCCTCTTCGTCGTAGCGATCGGCCTTCTCGAATTTGGCCTTGGCCTTGTCGTTGAAGTAGGTCAGCATCTGCTCTTTGTTGGCCTCGAAGCGAAGATTCGTAGCGCGCTCCTCGGCGTTGCTGCGGTTTTTGGGCAGCGTGCGCAGATCCAAGATCTTCTCGTAGGTGTCGGCGGCCTCGAGCTTCTCGCCCTTCTCGACCAATTGCTTGGCGCGGCTCTCGTAGAAGTCGACGAGCATATTATTGAGCGAGGGCTTCTTGGGAGCGACCTCGAGGCCTTTTCGGGCGACCTCCTCGAATTTCTCGGGCTCCTCGTCGGGGTCGAGCGAGTCAGCCCAGTCGAGGTAGAGCTCGGTGAAGTTCTCCTCGAGCGCCTCTTTGTGGCTCTTCTGATCGGTGGGCAGCTCGGCGCCCTCGTCGTCGAAGCCGGCCTCGTCCCACAGGCCGGTGAAGGACTCTTCGGCCTTGGCGAAGTTGCCCCGAAGCTGGTGGACCTGGCCCATCAGCCGGCGCGCCTCGAAGTTCTCCGAGTCTGCGGCGAGCACCGCCTCGAGGTTCTCCTCAGCGATGTCGGGCTTTTCCTTGATGACGGCCCCTTTGGCGGTGCGAAGCTGCTCCTCGGGGGTCTTCTGGCAGCCGAGCGTCGCCCAGCTCACGAATGCAACGAGCGCCGCGACAAGCAACAGGCGGACACGTCCCGATCGGGTACGAATATGCATGATATCTCCAAAAGCGCGCATGTAAGCGGCCGCTCGGGGCGGCCACATCTCGATGATATTCTGGCGGTCCGTTCCGAGCAATCTCCGCCCGGAACACCTCTCGGTTATCTCTCCTCTTACTTATAAAGGGGGGAGCCAGACACCGCAAGCTCTCACCGCTTGGTGGGGTTGGGGCTGGTTGACACCGATCGGCGCAGTGGATAGGTTGCAAGCCAGCCTGACGGTCACGCAGGGGCCTTTGATCGGCCCTCGCCGACCGCACCTCCCGCTGTCGGCAAAAAGAGTCGCCAGTCGCCCTCCCAAATCGCACCGACCGGCGCCGTCGGCAGAGATCTCTGCGGAACAACGGCCCGGCCGGACACGTTCGTTGGTCGTGACAAGCGCACGCTCAATTTCGCTCAATTCAAGACACTGGATTTCCTAGGCACACAGGGATTGCGTTATGGCTATGTTTGACGTCGTTGCGAAGGGATTTCGCGACGTAAAAAACCGTTTCGAAGGCAAGCGCGAGCTTACCGAAGACAATATCGACGACGCCCTCAAAGACATCCGAATGGCGATGCTCGAGGCGGACGTCAACTTCAAGATCGCCAAGGGGTTCATCAAGCGGGTCAAGGAGAAGTCGATCGGTGAGATCGTCAAGATCTCGGCCAAGGCCGACGAGAAGGTCGAGGTCAGCCCGGGCGACCACTTCATCAAGATCTGCCACGACGAGCTCGAGAGCCTGCTCGGGCCGGTCGACACCAGCATCATGTATTCGAACCCGCGGCTGGGCCCGACCAAGATCATGATGGTCGGCCTGCAGGGCTCGGGTAAGACGACCACCACCGGCAAGCTGGCCAAATACCTGATCGATCGAGAGGGCAAGAAGCCGCTTTTGGTCGGCGCCGACGTCTACCGCCCGGCGGCGATCGAACAGCTTCGCGTGCTCGCCAAGCGCATCGACGTGCCCGTGCATGCCCGTGAAGGCGCCGACCCGGTCCAGATCTGCAAAGAGGCGATGAAGGTCGCCGAGGACAAAGACTGCGACGTCATCCTCTTCGACACCGCCGGCCGCCTGGCCGTCGATGACGTGCTCATGGACGAGCTCGAGCAGATCATCGGCACCACCAAGCCCGAGAATATCTTTTTGGTCGCCGACGCCATGATCGGCCAGGACGCGGTCAACACCGCCAAGGAGTTCAACAGCCGGCTGGAGGTCGACGGCTTCATCATGACCAAGCTCGACGGCGACGCCCGCGGCGGCGCAGCGCTGTCGATCAAAGAGGTCACCGGCAAGCCGATCAAATTCATCGGTGTCGGCGAGAAGCTCGACGACCTCGAGGAGTTCCGCCCCGAGGGCCTGGCCAACCGGATTCTCGGCTTTGGCGACGTCATGGGTCTGATGGACCGCTTCGAGCGCACGCTCTCCGAAGAAGAAGCGCAGAAGGCCGAAAAAGACGCCATGCGCATGCTCAGCGGGCAGTTCGACTTCAACGACTTCTACAACCAGCTCGAGCAGATCTCCAAGCTGGGCTCGATGAGCGAGCTGATGGAGATGATGCCCGGCATGGCCGGCATGGCCGACAACGCCCAGGTCGACGACAGCGAGCTGGGCAAGATCCGGGCGATCATCCAGTCGATGACCGACAAGGAGAAGACCCGCCCCGAGGTGCTCACCACCCAGCCCAACCGCGTGCGCCGCATCGCCAAGGGCTCGGGCACCGATCAAGAGAAGGTCGAGCAGGTCATCCAGCAATTCAATATGATGCAGGGGATGATGCAGCAATTCGGCAATATGGGCGGCGGTTTCCTCAACAAGATCCCCGGCTTCAAGCAGCTCAACACCATGCGCAAGATGAAGGACATGGATATGGGTTCGCTGATGGGCGAGATGTTCGGAGGCGGCGGCGACGGCGACGAGCAGCCCCAGGGCGGCGGCCTGCCCGGCATGGGCGGCATGGAGCTGCCCCCGGGCTATACCCCGCCCAGCCACCACCGACAGGCGATGGACGGCTCGAATTCGAAGTCGATGTCGCGCAATAAGAAGAAGCGCAAGCGCAAAAAGATTCGCCGGCGCAAGCGCAAAAAGAAAGACGACAAATAGACGTATATAGACGTAGAAGTCGTGAAAGAACCAGCTGTAAACCAACCCGTCGTGGACCACGCACGGCATCGCCGTCAGTGTGTCCACCATGAGGCCGCGCCGGCCGTCGCCATCTGCACCGAGTGCGGTGGCGACGTCTGCGCGGCCTGCCATGGCAGCGACTTGCGTGGCTACTGCGTGTGCGCCGTATGCCGCGAGAAGTTCGCGCCCCCCACCACGCCCTGGGAGGACCCCAACCAGGAGTATTCCCCGGCGGCCTTCGCTCAGACTCTGCGTGAGGTCGTCACCTCGCCCAGAAGTTTTTTCCAAAAGGTGCGCTTCTCGGACTCCTGGTTGCCGGCGATCGCCTTCGGCGCGATCTGCATGGCGGTGGGTCTTCTCTCCAGCACCTCCTGGCAATTCGTCTTCTTCGAGCAGGCCAACGCGCGCCTGGCCGAGGTCGCCACCCAATTCAATACCAGCGTGCAGACCGTCAAGATGTTGTCGTTCGTGTCTGTGCCTTTCAGGGTCCTCATCGGGCTGGCCGTGCACGTGGGCGTCTTCCACCTGGCCCTGAAGCTTGCCGGGGGGCGCACCAGCCGCGCGATCAGCGCGCGCATCGTCGGCTACGCCTCGGCGGGCTACGCCTTTTTGCTCATCCCGCCGATCGGCGAATTCGCGCTGGGCCACTTTTTGGCGATCATCTGGATCTTCAATCTCGAGGCCGGCGCCATTCGCGCCTACTTTGGGCTGGGCATCTGGCGAGCACTCGCCGTGGTGATGGCGACGCTTCTGCTGATGCTTCCTTTTGTCGCATAACTGCAGAAAGTGAGAAAGTAAGAGAGTGAGAGAGTAAGAGAGTGAGAGAGTAAGATAACAGCGAAAACAGACAGCTTGGCCGAGGGCAGTTGCAGTATCTAACTTTCTTACTTTCTCACTATCTTACTCTCTCCAAACGCCAAAAGCCCCGCCGATTTCTCGGCGGGGCTTTTGGCGTTTGGGCCTTTCGCGATTAACGCTTCGAGAATTGGAAGCGGGCGCGGGCGCCTTTCTGACCGTACTTCTTACGCTCCTTGACGCGTGCATCACGCGTGAGGAAGCCGCCGGCCTTGAGCTGCGGACGCAGGTCTGCGTCGAACAGTTCGAGAGCGCGGGCGATGCCGAGCTTGACTGCGTCGGCCTGGCCGCTCTTGCCGCCGCCGTGGACGGTGGCGAGGACGTCGAATTTGTCGGTCATCTCGACCAGCTCGAGGGGCTGGCGCAAGATCATCATGAGCGTGTCGCGAGCGAAGTAAGAGTCGGCGTCTTCGCGGTTGACGGTGATCTTACCGCTGCCGCCGGGACGCAAAAAGACTCGAGCGCTGGCGCTTTTGCGCCGGCCGATCGCGTGGAATTGTTCGATTTTTGTAGCCATGGTCAATCTCCTCAGTCGATCTCGTAGGCTTGTGGCTGCTGCGCGCTATGCGGATGCTCCGGGCCGGCGTAGGCCTTGAGTTTTTTGATCATCTTGTTGCCCAATTTATTCTTGGGCAGCATGCCGCGCACGGCGAATTCGATGATCTTCTCGGGAGCTACGTCCATGAGATGTTCGGCGCTGGCCTCTTTGAGACCCCCCGGATATTGCGAGTGGCGCCGATACATCTTGGTGCTCAGCTTATTACCCGAAAACTCGACCTTGTCGGCGTTGACGCACACCACAAAATCACCGCAGTCGACGTGCGGGGTGTAAATAGGCTTGTGCTTGCCACGCAGCAAGGTCGCGATGACGGTGGCAGCCCGTCCGACCCGCAACCCTTCCAGGTCGACCACGTGCCATTTGCGTTCGACGTCCTCTTGTCTGGCGCTATACGTCTTCATGGCTGTTCTCTTTCAGTAAAACCGCCGCCCGGAGGCGCCAGTTATGTATGGTGAATTACGGTCGTCTATCTATCTCATTCGGTGCGGGTCAGCGACATACCGGGGGGAAAATCACAGCCCCGAACCGAGGGGGGATGGTATATCCGGTGGTTTGGTTTGTGTCAACCAGCCTTGGTCGCCGTGTCAAATAGGGGATGCTTGGTTTCTGTGAGATCCTCCGCTTTTGATCCCTCAGCAACCTTGAAGTTCTAACGCCTAACGCAAATCGTAGTTTGCGACGTTGCCGTCTAACGTCGCCCCAAATAGGGGATGCTTGGTTTTTGTGTGAGATCCTCTATTTAGGGCGCCTGAACGGCGGCGCGAACTACAATTTGAGTTAGGTCATAGAAGCGTTTCGGATTGTTGGGGCGCCGTTTCTGCAAGATCCTCTCACAGATCGTATCGGGCCATATAACCGCGGGCTTCCTCGGCCAATTCCGTATCGGGGTGGAATTCGATGAGGTCTTCGAGGGCGGTCTTGGCGCGCTCCATCTCGTCGAGCTCGATATAGGAGCGGGCGAGCAGGAACAGCGCCTGGGCGTCGAGGCCGAGCCCGGAGAAGTTCGACAGCAGGTAGCGAAGCCGCATCGAGGCGGCCGTCGGGTTGCCGCGGTCGATGTAGAATTCGGCGACGTACAGCTCGTGGTCGGCCAGCCGGCGGCGCGCCTGGGCGCGAAGCTTACTGGCCTCGTCGGCGTATTCGGAGTCGGAGAATCGCTTCAAGAATACGTTCAGCTCGCGGACTGCGTCGCGGGTCTTGGCCAGGTCACGCTCGTAGGCCGGCGGCAACAGGAACCAGTCGTTCGGCATCAACTTGTAGAATGCCAGCGCCACTCGCCAATTTGCGTAGGCGAGCTCGGGGTGTTTCGGGTGAAGCTGCATGAAGTTGCGGTATTGCTCGACGGCGCTGGCGTATTTCTCCTGCTCGAAATACGAGTCACCGATGCGCAGCTCGGACAGCGGCGCATATTTGCTATACGGGAAGCGGTTGCGAACAGTGTTGAATTGCCGGATCGCCTCCAGGTAATTGCCGTCCTCGAGGTCTTCGGTGGCCTCCATATACCGCTGCTCGGCGGCGTCGGCGTAGGTCTGCTCGCCGTTGGCGTTGCCCGAGCCGGTGGCGCAACCCGCGCTCACCATCACACTCGCGGCCAGGAGGCCCATCAATATCCAAAGTGGCAGTTGTCGTCGCATCGTGTCTCTTGTGGTTGCAATTCTCAGCGATGTCGTCCGCGGACGATAGACGCTTCTATGCAATGAGTAAACCCGTCGAGATCTTCCCCGGGCCGATTCCCTCCCAAAAAAAGCCGCCCGGCTCGTCAAAGGACAAGCCGGGCGGCGAGGCGCCCGAGGAGTCAGGGCGCTCGGTATGCTGCGAAATTACTCGACGATATCGACCTCGACTCTACCGGCTCCGCCGCCAAGAGGGTTTCCATTGCAGGTGCCGTCGAAGATGTCGTCCTCGCTGACGGTCGTGCAGACCTCGACGAGAAGCTCGTCATCGGAGGAGCCGCCGCAGTTGGCGCCATACTCGTAGACGATGACCGAGTCACCGGCCGAGAAGTAGACCCGCTCGCCGTCGGCATCGTGGAATTCAACGATGACGTCTCCGCCGCAGCCAAGCGCGAACACGTGTTCAGAGAAGCCGTCCTCGGGGCATTCACCGTCGAAGCCGGGGGGAGAGCCGTCGAGGATCGAGTCCGCATCGGCGAGGTCGTTGTCGGTAGTGTCGATGCCGTCTGCGTTCTCGACGTCAGCCCAGAAGCTACCGTCGTCGGTAACCAGCTCGATACCCATGATGTCGGAGCCGGGGTCGGGCGAGCTGCAGGCATCGGCGACGGTGGTGTCGTCGACCACCTTGATGAAGCGGTAGTCGCCGGCATCTTCGACGCACATGCCAGTGTCGGTGTCGCAGACAAAGTCGCTACCGCAGTCGTCATCGGAAGTGCAGGGATCTTCGCAGAAGCCGGCCTCACAGACCTCTTCGCCTTCGCAGTCGTCGGCAGAGTCGCACGGCTGCGCACAGAAGCCGCCCTCACAGGTTTCGGTACCTTCGCAATCGTCGTCGTCTTCGCAGGTGTCGTCGTTGTTGTTGTCGTTGTTGTTATTGGCGTCCGGATCCGTCACGCAAATGGCGCCGCCATCCTCGGCTTCACGCTCGACACACTCTTCGCCGGCGAGGCAGTCGCCGTCGACTTCACATTCAAAGGCGCACTCTTCGGTCTCGAAGTTGCACAGTTCGTCGGCGCCGCAATCCTCGTCGGTAATGCAGGAGGTTTCTTCGCCGCCACAAGCGACGAAGAGGCCCGCGCTGGCCACTACGACCAAGAACATCCCTAAATAATTCTGAAGTCTCTTCATTTTGCTCCCCTTACTCAATTGAGTTTCTCATGATTACAACTGTCATCGTTTCTGCGGCACCATTCGTGGTGCAACACTGGGTCAAGCTGCAAAATTGCTGCCACTTGCCCCGACCATTCAATAAAATGCGCTCACGCGCGTCTTTGGTTCTTCGACACCAGCATCCCCGATTGTCATTTGAAATGCAATATGAAGGCCCGGTACTCGCAGCGTGATAATATCGGTCTATGCAGCAATGACCATCCTGTAATCGAAGACCGTCATCAAATGCAAATGCCCTGATCACTCTGCGTCCAGCGGGATGATGGCGTAGCCGGCGGCACCGTCGGGGGTGAGGCGGCGATTGCAGTCGGTGTGGGCGTCAATCATGTGGTCGCTCGCCTCGGTCGAGGCGGTGTGCTCGGCCTCACACAACCAGACCTCGAAGCGCTCCCGAGCTTCGGTCACGCCGCAATTCTCCCCCCACTCGATGACGACGAGCCGCCAATTGGTATTCAAACGAAGAGGGGCGCCGTCTTCGTCGTCGAAGCCGAGGAGAAGCTCGCCGCCGCGGCCCAGGGGCACCGCGTGGTCTGCGAATGCGGCGTCGACGCACTCGTTATCTGCGCGGAGATCGGGTGCGGTGCCGTCGAAGGCGGCCTCCAGGACCGACTCGGGCGCCTCGGCGCCGTCGGCCGGCGAGTACTCGAGCCAGCTCGCGTAGCCGACCGGGTCGGCGGCCCCCGAGCGGCTCACGAAGGCCGCGGCGATGTCGGCGCCCGGCCCGTCGTCGTCGGCCGGCTCGTTCGGGTCGCTGATGTCGCGAATGAGCACGGCGTGGGAGGTGACGACCGGCAAGATGCAGCGATCGTCCAGGCCGCAGACGTAGGCGTCGTCGTCGAAGGCCTCGGCGCACTCTGCGTCGCTTTCGCAGCAGTCGCCGACGCTCTCGCAGTCCTCGTTGGCCTGTTGCTGCTCCTCGAACTCGTCGGTGACGCATACCCGCACGGTCTGCTGGCCGTCGGAGGCCGGTCGGCTGTGGGCGTGGCAATTATCATAGGGAGACTCGCAGTCCTCGCCGGTGCTGCACGGGGCGTAGCAGGTCCCCTGGACGCAAAGATTGCCGCCGCTGCAATCGGAGTCGAATTGGCAGGTCTCGCCCACACTCGAGCAGGCGGCTAGAAGCGCGCACGCCGCGATCGCGGCAAAAAGGCTCGCCAGTGTGATGTGTCGGACTCGCTCGGTCATGCTCGAAGTGATCTACCTAAGACATCGTTGTCAGCGATTGGAGCAAGTTTGCTCCATTTTTACAAACGACGCCAGGGACGGCGTCGCTCCGCTTTTACAAACGACGCCAGGGACGGCGTCGCTCCGCTTTTACAAACGACGCCGGGGACGGCGTCGCTCCGCTTTTACAAACGACGCCGGGGACGGCGTCGCTCCGCTT
>JBKGZI010000217.1:0-9997 GCA_046545675.1 Persicimonas sp. | reverse complement strand
GCCAATTGCTGGCCGACCGCGAGATGTACGATGACATGAAGGAGCTTCTGCGCACCATCAAGCGGCGGCCCTGGAAGATCATCTGGAAGGAATAGTCATTCATCAATGGCCGTGGCCTTCGTGGCCACCTTCCTCCGGCTGCATATGGATAGGTGGCTTCCCCTCCCGCATGCGGCGCTTGTCCTCGATGACCTCTTCGAGCTTTTGGACCTTCTCTTTAAGCTGGACGCGCTGCTGGGGCGCCTCGATATACTCGAGCGCCTGTTCGTAATGACGCTTTGCCTGAGCTACTTGGCGCAGCATATCGAAGTACAGATCGCCGGCGATCATATGCAACTTGGCTCGATGCTTCGCCGGTGGCTGGCGCTCGAGCAGCTCGACGGCCTCGTCGACCGCCTCCTGGTATTTGCCGGCCAGATCGAGCCCGGCGATCACGAGCTGCCGCGCCTTCAAGCTATTCGGAAACGCCTCCACGGCGCGCTGGCCGTAGTCGACTGCCCGAGCGCGGTTGGCCTCACCGAGCTGCATACGTCCGCGCAGCGTCAGCGCGCGTGTATCATACGGGCGCATCTCGACGGCGCGCTCGACGAGGGACGCGTACTCGTCGAATTGGCCGGTTCGCGAAGCGATGATGCTTATATTCAGCGGAATTTCGCCAAAGGCCGGATACCAGTCATGGGCCTTTTCGTAGGAGGAAAGTGCTCGGGTATACGCCGTGCGGAGCATCAGATGGTCAGCACGACCGCGGTGAAATTCGGCCATGAAGACAAGCACTGACACAGCGACCATGGCCGCGGCCATGATGATCGCGACCGCCGCGCTGGCGCTCACGGTGCCCAGCGCCCCGCCCTCTTTGGTCGTCCCCGCAGACCAGCGCCCCGACCAGCCATGAAAGCCGTTGAGCGTGGCCGACATACGCAGCAGCATCGCCAGACTGGCCACCCAGACGAGCGCCGCGGGCGCCAACTCGACCAGCGGCGTAAAGAACATAAAGACCAGCCCGGCCAGCGAGGCCGTCAACAGCGCCCAGTGCTCGCGGATCCACTCCTCGTGCTCGGTGCGCCCAGCCAACGCCGATAACGCCACCGAGAACACCGCGGCCAGCCACAGCGCCAACAGCGTCAGTCCAACTGCACCATACTCCACTAGAATCTTCGAGGCGCCGTTATGCGGGGTGCGAAAAGCAGGATAGCGCTCGAATTCACTGGCCACATAGGGATGGTCGATATTGACCGCGCTGGTCTGAAGAGGCCACCAGGAGCCCGCGCCGTGGCCGACAATGGGTCGTTGGGCAAAGAGCTCGCTGCTCACATCGAATAGGTAGCTATGCGCGCTCGTCGAACTCACCGTCTCCATACGATAGGGAGCAAAGACGGGGTCCCGAACCCCGCCTGCCGGCGAGTTCGCCCGCGCCGACCCGCCGGTGCGCTGCAGATGCGGCAGGCTGGTGGCGTCGCTGGTGGGCGCCGACGGCGCGAGCCCCCACTGCCCCACCGCCAAGAAGACCGCCACTACGCCCAATAAAATCATCACGGGGACGAGCACCCGGGTGGCCAAGGCGCGCTGGAAGCCGACAAAGATCAGGCCGCCCACCGCACAGACCGCCGCGAATGCGCCGGCCATCCACCAACCGGCCATCAGCGCGAAGTGAAAGCCAGCCAACGCGAAACATACGCCGAAGAAGACCCGCCATTTGCTGGTGAAGCGAAAAACCGCGGCCAGCAAGAGCGGCAGCACAACCACGTAATAGGCGGTGGCAAACTCCATCCCGTCGAAAGCACCGGTGGCCCCCGGCGGGTCCCAGACCACGGTAAAGACGCCCAGGCCGGCCAGATCGAGCAGGCCCATCACCCCGGCCAACCCTGCGCCCACGCCGCACGCGATCGCGAAGTCGAAGAACCGAAGCGGCCTGCCGATCGGCGCGGTCACGACGAGCATGACCACGGCCAGCGCGGCGAAGTGAAGCGACTCCCACAGGCCGAACAATGGGATCTCGGCCCACAGCGAAGCTCCGAGGGTATAGGCCCCGAAGATCAGCGCGAGCACCGTCACGCGGCCAGCGACCATCGAAGCGGCGCGCGCTCGAATCGCCAGAACGCCCCATACGAGCAACGCCACACCGGCGCCGCCGACCAGCAGAATCTCTTTGATGGCCTCGAAATTCGAAAAGCCGTTGGCAAATACAGGCGGTATCAACGCGATCAGCAGCAATAGGATCCACGAAGGCACAGCCAGCGCAATCTCGCCGGACGACTCGTCAGCACTCGATTCGCGGCTCATCTCAGTCATCAGCAAACCCAATCCTAGAGGCTTCGACAGGAGCAATATGCAACAGATCGCTGATTCAACGCCAGCGACACGCTGGTATAGCATCGACCGCCCCCACAAATGAAGGCATCGCCGAAAACACGTCAATCCAGCCTCCCAATTTCCGAAGCTCATCGCGTGGTTAAGCTCCACAATGATACCCGCCTATCCATCTGAGGTGATTGATATGAAGCGAGCATCCGAGCCAAAGGTCGTGGTCGTCACTGGAGGGTCTGCCGGCGTGGGACGCGCGACCGTGGAAGCCTACGCGCGTCGAGGCGCTCATATCGGGCTGCTGGCGCGCGGGGAGGACCGCCTCGAGGCCACCCGCCGACGTGTCGAAGAGCTCGGCGGCCAGGCGGTGGCGATCCCCACCGATGTCGCCGACGCCGACGCGGTCAATCAGGCCGCCGAGCGCGTCGAGCAGGAATTCGGGCCCATCGATATCTGGATCAATAACGCGATGGTCTCGGTCTTCGCTCCCATCAGCCAGATCAGCGCCGAGGAGTTCGAGCGGGTCACCCAGGTCACCTACCTCGGGGTCGTCCACGGCACCAAAGCCGCCCTCGAGCGAATGCGGCCGCGCGACCGGGGCTCGATCATCATCGTCGGCTCGGCGCTGGCCAAGCGCGGTATTCCGCTCCAGGCGCCCTACTGCGCCGCCAAGCACGCCGTCCAGGGCTTCTTCGAGTCGCTTCGCGCCGAATTGATCCACGAGGGCAGCCACATCAAACTGTCGATCGTGCACCTGCCGGCCCTCAACACGCCCCAATTCGACTGGGTCAAAAGCCGGCTGCCAAACCGCGCCCAACCGGTGCCGCCGATCTTCGAGCCGGAGGTGGCCGCCGAGGGCATCATCCACGCCCAGGAGACCGGCCGACGCGAGATCTATGTGGGCGGCCCAACGGTCAAGACGATCATCGGCAACCGCCTCGTGGCCGGCTACGTGGACCGCTACCTCGCCAAAAACGGCTTCGACAGCCAACAGACCGACGAGCCCGAAGACCCCGGCCGGCTCGACAATTTGTGGGAGCCGGTGCCGGGCGACCCGGGCGCCCGCGGCCGCTTCAGCGCCGACCGAACCCGCGACCACAGCCTGCAACTTTGGGCCACCAAACACCGCGCCGGGCTGGGCATCGCCGCGGTTGCAGTGGGCGTAGTCGGCGGGCTCATTGCGGGGCTTGGGTCCTAGTGAGGAATCCGCACCCTCGCCCAAAGGGGCCGGTGACCGGAGGCGACCCAGGCTGTCGGACACCCTACAAGCGCGTGGCGTGAAACGGCGATGGAGCGCGGAGGTGCGCCTCTAACAACCCAAACGGTGATACGGCCTAACTCAAATCGTAGTTCGCGCCGCAGTTCAGGCGCCCTAAATAGAGGATCTTCAGGAACCGAGCACCTTCTATTTGAGGCGACGTCAAACGGCGACGTCGCAGACTACGATTTGGGTTAGGTATTTTGGGGGCGTGCGGATTGTCGGGGTGTGTGAGGTGAATATCCCGTTTCTCCCGAGGTGAAGGCAAACCAATAGGTGACCGACGACCCATGTGGGCGTGGTAGGGCGGTAGCGCGATAGGTGCCAGGCACCCTACAAGCCCTCGTTTTATGCCGCTCGACCGTGCCAACGCGCTTTGTAGCCTTGCACGAGTAGCCTCGGCTTTATGCGGGTCGACCGTACAACCGGAGCGTAGCGGAGGGTGCCCGGGGGGCCATGCTAAGGCCCCCCTCAAACCTCCAGCCAATTGCCCTTCTCGAAGACGTGCAGCCTGAGCTTGGCGCGGGAGGCGGCCACGTAGCGGTGGTCGGCGGTACAGCGTTCGTCGTCGGGGTCGACGTCGGCGAGGATGACGATGTCGGCTTCCATGCCCTTGAAGGCGCTGATCGAGCGGTAGCGCGATAGGTGCCAGGCACCCTACAAGCCCTCGTTTTATGCCGCTCGACCGTGCCAACGCGCTTTGTAGCCTTGCACGAGTAGCCTCGGCTTTATGCGGGTCGACCGTACAACCGGAGCGTAGCGGAGGGTGCCCGGGGGGCCATGCTAAGGCCCCCCTCAAACCTCCAGCCAATTGCCCTTCTCGAAGACGTGCAGCCTGAGCTTGGCGCGGGAGGCGGCCACGTAGCGGTGGTCGGCGGTACAGCGTTCGTCGTCGGGGTCGACGTCGGCGAGGATGACGATGTCGGCTTCCATGCCCTTGAAGGCGCTGATCGAGCAGTGGAGTACGCCCTCGCCGGCCATCCAGTCGTCGGCGCTGTGGACGATGGGCTGTCGGCCGAGCTTCTCGGCGGCCTCCAGTGAAGAGTTTCGAGGGCTGTGGGGGGTGAGGATGGCGACCTCATCGTAGGTGAACCGATCGGTGTCGATGAGGCGGTCGAGCAGCTCGCCGACCTGTCGCTGGGCCTTGGTGGGGCCGGGTTGGCCGTATACCGACGGGGCCTCGCCGTTGGGGCAGCGGTCGTGGGGGATGAGGTCGACGCGGCCGAGCTCGGCGACGACCTCGCAGATGGCCTTGGTGTTGCGATAATTGACGCGCAGCGGAAACGGCGTCATGCCCTCGGTGGGCACCGGCGAGCCGTGGTCGAAGATGGACTGGCGGGTGTCGAAAAAGACGGCGAGCTTGGGATCGTCTTCGCCGTCTGCTTCGTCGCGCAGGCCGGTTTTCAGGATCGTCCACCATTCGTGGTAGAAGTCCTGAGCCTCGTCGACGATGATGGCGTCCCAGGGGCCGTGGACGTAGGTTCCCGCCTCGAGCGCCTGCAGCAGCGAGAACGGCGCGTCCTCCGCCCAGAAGCTGCGGTGCTCGGCGGCCGTGGCTTCGCGGCCGGGGAACTCCAGCGAGCCCGGGGGCGCAGCGTCCACGCAGATGGCGTGGAAGTTGTTGATATGGACGCTGCCCGCCAGCTCGCCCCAGCTATCGCGGACCTTCTGGAGCTGGGCGGCCAGCCCGGAGTTAAAGCAGGTCACCAGCACGTCGTCGCCGTCTTTGGCCAAGAGCCTGGCGGCGTGCATGGCGAGCACGGTCTTGCCGGTGCCGGCCCCGCCGGAGACGGCGATCCGGGGGCTGGCCAGCAGGGAGCGGATGATCTCGGTTTGCTCGTTGGACAGCGTCACGAATCGCTGGCGCTCGTAGTCGAGCTGGCCGGCGAAGGTCGCCCCGCCGTCGAATGGCTCGAGGATGCCGTCCCAGACGAATCGCTCGAATTGTGACTTCGACAACACGCTGGTGCGCGAGCCGTGTTGGGCTCCGTAGAATTCGAAGGCCTCGCGCACCCGCTCGGCCAGATTGCCCACGGCCGAGGAGTCGAAGACAATCTCGGGCTGCAAGCCCGGCGGTACGTTGATCTCCTTGCGCCGAGCGTACGGAAATGACAGCGCCCACCCGAAGACCAGCGGGAATCGGCCGCTAAACGGCCCGAGCACCCGCCTGGCCTCGGCGCTCAGCCGGTCGACGATGCCCTCGATCTGGCCCTTGGCCTGCTGGGAGGGAGTCTTTTTAAGCGGCTCGTACCGGTCGTCCGGCTGAATGCGGTACCACTGACCGTTGTGGCCACGGAACACACCGTCGCCCTTGCACTCGATATTGAGCATCCCCAACTCGCGATGCAGCACCAAGAAGTCCACCTCGCCCTGGACCGCGTCTTTGGTCAAAAACGGCAGGCCGTGCAGCACATAGAACTCGTCGCCCAGCTCGTCGCGCAGCGCGCGCCAAAAGTCGTTCTCCGAGTGTGTTCCATCCAGCTCGATCGGCGGTACATCCGGCACCATTATCGCCACAGCACGGTCCCTCACAAAAAATGTGTAGATTCATCTTGTTGAGGCGCAAGTTAGCCGTGCTGGGGCCAGGCTGCAAGCCGCATATCAGCCCACAATGGCAGGTGATCGGAGGCGACGCGGGCCAGCTCACCGTTGTCGACGCCAGCGTCCCGGAGAAGCAGCTTCGGGGCCACCCAGATCCGGTCGAGCGCGAGTACCGGGCACTGGGATGGGTAGGTCGCCCTCCTCGGTTGCCAGCCCAGGTAACTGTTGAGCCTGCGCAGATTCCGACTCCACCCGAACCACTCGTTGAAATCTCCGAGCACGATCGCGGCGTGGCCGCGAGGGTTGCGATATAACGTGCTCAACAGGCGACCGATCTGGGTTCGGCGCTCGCTCGTTGCGAGGCCGAGGTGGGTGGCCACCACGCGCACTCGTTCGCCGCCGACGTCCAGATCGACGTCGAGCGCCCCGCGCGGCTCGAAACCCTCGACGCTCAGGTCCAGGCGGCGCACATGGGCGGCCGGGAAACGAGATAGAATCGCGTTGCCGTAGAAGCCGTATTCGCGCTCGATCACCGGCCCAACGACCGGTTCGAGCCCGGTCATCCGGGCCAAGACGGCGAGTTGTCCCAGCTCGACCCGTTGATTCAGGGCGGTGTTGACCTCCTGCAGAGCGACGATATCGGGCTCGAGGCCACACAAGACCCGCCCGACCCGCTCGGGGTCGCGCTGGCCGTCGGTGCCGATACAGCTATGGATATTATAGGTCACGACGCGCAACTCGTCGTAAGCCCGTTTGGGCGGAGCGTTTGGCGACTCGCTCGGCGGCTCGTTTGGCGGCTGGCTCGGACTCACGGCGCTCACCTCGCTTCGGTGGCCACCGGCGAGGGAGCCGGCGAGGCCTCCTCGGCGGCCTCGCCTCGCTGCCGCACCCAGCGCGCCACGAAGACACCCGAGACCACGAAGATCAGCAGGATCACGGCCAGCACCACCAACTCGTAGGTGCTCGGGCTGACCAGGAAATCGGCCAGTTGATTGCCAAAGATCCCTTTGAGGACGATTCCCGGCGTCATTCCGATGAGCGTGCCCCACATAAAGTCACGAAACGGCACCCGCGAGGCTCCCACCGCCAGATTGACGATCCCGAAGGGCGCCACCGGCACCATCCGAAGCACGACCACCGACCAGACCCCGCGGTCAGCGACCCAACGATCGACCTGCTGGATGCGCTTGCCGGCGAGCCTGGAGACCGCGCTGGCTCCGAAGACCTTGCCCGCGCCAAAGGAGATCGCCGCGCTGAGCAACGAGCCCGCCAGCGCGTATAGTGAACCCCACAGCCCGCCGAATACAAAACCCATGGTCAAAATGAGCACGCTGGTCGGAAACGCGATCACGCTGAGCACCGTAAAGACCACCAGCGCAATCGGCACCGCCCACCATAGCTGGGAGACCGGCTCGACCGCCGTGGCCAGCAGCCGTGGGTCAGCCCACTGAGATAGCGGCGTCCACTGCCACAAGATGGCCACCAGCAGCAATAGGCCGAGCAACAGCCCGATACGCACATAGCTCGCCCTACTACGCTCTGCGTGCTCGGGCATGAGCTTTTCGGCGAGTTTCTGTGCATCGAGCGGAGACGCCGGGTCGATGAGCTGCTCGTCTGCCCACTCCTGGGCGACCTCAGGGATATCGCCGCCGTCGAGCGGGACGAGGCGCCTGTTGGCGTCGTCACGATCGCTGCCTCGGTCAATGAGCGCTGCCAGGGAGCCGGTCTCCTCGAGGCCCGCGGCGACCTCCTGGGCCGATAGATCCAGGTGGTGGCCGATCAGCCGGTTTCGGGTGCGCGCGATCGCCTCGCGCTCGTGGGGATCTGTCGCCTCGACGGCCACGTCGCATTCGCTGTCGACCCCACACGAGCGGTTGGTCAGATTGGCCGAACCCACGCGCAGCAGCCGATCGTCGATGATGCTCAACTTGGCGTGGACGTAGATGCACGCTCGGTCGCCCTGCTCCTCGACGACCGGATAGACGACCCGCAGCCGGCCGTAGACGTCGGCTCGCTCGAGCCGGCGGAGCATAGACGCACGAAGCGTATCCATCGTCGACTGCTCGACCCAGCCGGAGGCCTCCCGGGGGAGCACGAGGACCACCTCGGGGCCGCCTTCTTCACCCAGACGTGCTTCGAGAGCGTCGGTGATCCTCGATGACGATAGATATTGGCTCTCCAGATAGATGAGCTCTGTGGCCGCTGCGAAGGTGTCGTAGAATAGCTGCTCGACCTCGCGAACCTCGGTGTGGGACAGCCACTTCGGCAGCGTGCGCGCCACGGCGACTTCGACCTGCTCGAAGTCACTTTCCAGCCACTGCGGCCAGTGATCGCAAGCGATCTCGCACGGCTCGATCTCCTCGTCGACCACCCGCTCCCACCGCCAGCGCGCCAGCTCGGACAAGAGCTTCGCCGCCTGCCCGTCGACGGCGACCTGCATGTCGTGAAACGGGTCGAACGCGAGCCCGTACGGGGTCTTTCTGTGAGGGGCGTCGACATGGTGCTCTGGGGTATCCCAGCGGCGCTGGGTGACGTCGATGCCGCCCGCAAACGCCATCTGGTCATCGACGACCACGATCTTCTGGTGCTGCGAGGCGCCCAGAGGGGCGGTGTTGTCGAAGACAAAGCGCAGATTCTCTGGAGCTCTGAAGCGAAACCTCCAGCGCTGAAACTTCTCGCGCTCGGGCGCATAGATGACGTCTGGATCCCACACCAGAATACGCACCATCAACTCCGGTCGGGCCCGGGCGATATCACGCAGAAGGTCGATAAACCTGCGCTCGTCCCCCTCCCCGCGGCGCAGGTGCACCTTGGAATGGATATCCCACCCGATGATCAACACGCTCTCTCGTGCGTGCTCGAGGACGTCGGCCAGCGCTTTGAAATAGATCGCCGAATCCTCCAGAACGGCCAGACGATCGGCAGGCGCGCGGCTCCAGCAGTTCTTGTCGGACTGTAAAATGGGAGAGTCGTGCATCGGGTTAGCCTTCGAGAGTACCCCGAGTGCGCTACGAGGTGGTCAATATAAGCGTCGCTCGCCCATCAGCAACCGAGGACCTTCTGCAGCAACCGAAGACCGTCTGCGATCCTGCAGGAAAGCTGCTTGCCTTGGGGAGCGCGCTGCGAAAATTCAACAACGTGGAAGGCCGCAATACCAAAAGGTCGCAATACCAAAAGGTCGCAATACCAAACAGGTGCTCGGGAGCGATATCATGGCCAAAGTTATCTGGAAGGGATATATCAACTTCGGCATGGTCAACGTGCCCGTGCGGCTTTATTCGGCCACCGACCGGCGCAGCCTGGATTTTCAACTCATCGATCGGCGCGATCAAAAACCGGTGGGATATATCAAGGTCAACAAGGAGACCGGCCGTGAGGTACGCCCCGAAGAGATCGCCCGGGCGATCGACGTCGACGGCCAACTCGTCGTCGTCGAGGACGAGGACTTCGAGCGCGCCGATCCCGAGGCCAGCCGCTCCATCGACGTCGATCACTTCGTGCGCCTCGAGCAGATCGAGCCGGCCTACTTCGAGAAGCCGTACTTTTTAGAGCCCATGGAGGGCGCCGAGCGAAGCTACGCGCTGCTGCGCGAGGTCATCGAGCGTACCCGGCGGGTGGGAATCGCGCGTTTAGTTCTCAGAAAGCGCGAGCACCTGGCTGCGCTGATGGTTCACGACGGCGCGCTGATGCTCGATCTGATTCGATATCCCCGTGAGCTGCGCGACCCGAGCGATCTCGACCTGCCCACAGCGAGCCTGCGCGAGCTGGGCATCACCACTGATTCCATCGAAATGGGCACCGAACTCGTCGAGCGGATGACTCAGGACTGGCAGCCCGAGCAATACCACGACGAGTACCGCGAAGCGCTCCTCGAGCTCATCGAGCAAAAGGCCCGCC
>JBKGZI010000216.1:0-10038 GCA_046545675.1 Persicimonas sp. | reverse complement strand
CGCGCCGAACCGGCTGCTCACATTGGTGATCGGCTGGCCGAGCGTCTTCCAGACCACCCCACCCCAACCGGCGTCGAAGGCACGCATCACCTGATCGCCGGAGTTCGTCGGCGGCGCGCTGGCCAGCCAGAAGGGGTTGGGGGATTTGATTCCTGCGAAATTGACTGAAAGATCCGGCATTTGTTGCTCCGGTGTAATTACAAGTCGAGAGAGTGAGAGAGTAAGAAAGTGAGAGAGTAAGAGCCTCTTACCGAGCGCGTCAGCTCAACTGAGAGCCGTTGCTGTATCTAACTCTCTTACTTTCTGACTCTCTTACTTTCTGCTGTATCAAGCTCTCTTACTTTCTTAAGTACGCGTCGATGCCATGAGCCGCCGTCTTCCCCTCGGCCACGGCATTCACGACCTCCTGCCCACCGCTGATGCAATCACCACCGGCAAAATAATGCGGGTGGCCGGTCGCGCCGGTCTCGGGGTCGACGACGATGCGGCCCCACTGCGTCTCGAGCTGCTCGACGCGTTGAAATAGCTTGCCGAGCTTGGACTGGCCGATGGCCAGGGCGACCAGGTCGCATTCGATGGTGAAGTCGGTGCCGCCGAGCTCTTCGAGCCGGCTTTGGCCGTCGTCGTCGGTGACGGCCCGGGTGCGACGGCAGGTGAGCCCTTCGACCTTGCCGTCGCCGAAGACCTCGACGGGCTGGGCCCACCAGACGCCGCGGGCGCCTTCTTTTTTGGCCTCGGCCCACTCGTGGGCGTAGCCGCTCATCGCCGCTTCGTCGCGGCGATAGACCATCATGACATCTTCGACGCCGAGCGTGCGCATCTCGCGGACCACGTCCAGGGCGGTGTTGCCGCCGCCGATGACCGCCACGCGCCTGGTGTCCTCGGGCAGCGCGAAGCCCTCTTCGGTCTTGAGCTTTTCGATGAGGTCGACCGCCCCCCACAGCCCGTCGAGTTGTTCTTGTTTGTCGGCCAACCAGCGGTCGGGGCCGAGGCCCACGCCGATGAAGACCGCGTCGAAGTCGGCCTCGAGCTGGGTCAGGCTGATGTCTCGGCCGACCTCGACGCCGTATTGGATGTCGATGCCGCCGATTTGGGTGACGTAGTCGACCTCGCGAAGCGAGTCGTTGGCGGGCATCTTATAGGGGGCGACGCCGTTGGTATTGAGCCCGCCGGGACGCTCGCGCGCCTCGAAGAGTACCGTCGCGTGTCCCATGCGGCGCAGCTCGTGGGCACACGCCAGGCTGGCCGGCCCGGCGCCAATGAGCCCGACCCTGTGGCCGGTGGGCTCGCCGGCCTCGAAGAACTGCAGCCCCTCGCGGTAGGCGTGCTCGGTGGCGTAGCGCTGCAAGCGCCCGATCTTGATGGGCTTTTCGTCCATCTCATTATAGACGCAGGTCGACTCGCACAGCACCTCGGTGGGGCAGACCCTCGCGCAGCTCATCCCCAGGATATTCGACTCGAAGATCGTCTCGGCCGACCCGGCCACGTTCTCGGTAGTGATCTTTCGGATGAACTCCGGGATGTCGATCTCGGTCGGGCAGCTCGGGATGCACGGGGCGTCGACGCAGTACAGACACCGGTTGGCCTCGGCGACGGCTTCGTGTTCGGAAAACAGCGGTTTGCGGTCGTCAAACTGCTCTTCGAGACGCCCGGAGGGTAGCTTCGACATGAGGGATCCTGTCCTCGAGAGGGAGCTCGATCGATGGGCGGACAGACTCACGCGCACACCTTGGGCGCCGCAAAGAACGGCGCGTTGATCGGGCTCAAAGCGATTAAAATCTGGACAACAAGTGGCGCAACTATTTCATAGGGGCGCGATTTTTGTCAACCCCGCACACTCCGCATAGGCGCGCTAACAGCCGGTCAGCGTTGACAAATCCGGCACGCACTACTAGCGTCGGCTGCACTGTAGACGACAAATTTTAAGAATGTTCCACCGGAGGAATGATGGCAGAACGCATCCGCAATTATATCGGCGGAGAGTGGGTCGATCCCTCCTCGAACGAGTGGGCGCCGAATATCAACCCGGCGCGCACCGACGAGGTGATCGACGAGTTCCCGCTGAGCACGACGTCCGATCTCGACCTGGCCGTCCAGGCCGCCAAGAAGGTCCAACCCAGGTGGGCCAGGGTGCCCGCTCCCAAGCGCGGCGAGCTGCTCTTCAAGGCCCACGCGTTGATGGCCGAGCGCGCCGACGAGCTCGCCAGGGCTCTGACCCGCGAGGAGGGCAAGGTCTTGCCCGAGGCCAAGGGTGAAGTTCAGAAGACGCTGAAATTGCTCGAGTTTATCGCCGGAGAAGGGCGCCGGCTCAACGGCCAGACCATCCCCAGTGAGATTCCATCGACGTTCGCCTACACGACGCGCGCGCCGCTGGGCGTGGTCGGGTTGATCACGCCGTGGAACTTCCCGGTGGCCATCCCGGTGTGGAAGATCGCCCCGGCTCTGGTCGCCGGCAATACGGTGGTGCTCAAGCCCGCCGAGCAGACGCCGACCACCGCCCGAATTATCACCGAGATTCTCGCCGATGCGGGCCTCCCCGCCGGCGTGCTCAACACCGTATACGGCCGCGGCGAGTCGGTTGGCGCGCGCCTGGTCGACCATCCGGACGTGGCGGCGATCTCGTTTACCGGCTCGACCGAGGTGGGCCTGAAGGCTTACGTCGAGGGCGCTCGAAAAAATAAAAAGGTCCAATGCGAGATGGGCGGCAAAAACGCGCTCATCTTGCTCGAAGACGGCGACGTCGACCTGGCCGTGGCCGCGGCCGCCAAGGGCGCGTTCGGCTCGACCGGCCAGCGCTGCACGGCGACCAGCCGGGCGGTGGTCCACGAAGATGTCTACGACGCGTTCGTCAAAGGCGTGGTCGAGGCGGCCAAGCAAGTCAAGCCCGGCGACGGCCTCGAGGAGGCCACGAGCATGGGCCCGTCGGTCGACGAGAAGCAACTCGAGCAGGTGCTGCGCTATATCGAGGTCGCCAAAAGCGAGGGCGTCACCCTCGAGCTTCCCGGCGGACGCTTCGACGAGGGCGCCCTGGCCAACGGCTATTTCCCGCGCCCGACGGTGCTCACCGGGGTCACCCCCGAGATGCGCGTGGCCCAGGAGGAGATCTTCGGGCCGGTTTTGAGCGTCATCAAAGTCTCCTCGTTCGAGGAGGCCATCGAGGTGGCCAACAACTCCGAATACGGCCTGTCGAGCTCCATCTATACACGCGACGTCGGCCGGGTCTTCGACTATGTCAACGACATCGAGACCGGCATCCTGCACGTCAACAGCCCGACCATCGGCGGCGAGGCGCAGCTGCCCTTTGGCGGCGTCAAAAATACCGGCGTCGGCGAGCGCGAGATGGGCCCCACGGCCATCGACTTCTACACCGAGCTCAAGACCGTCTACGTCGACTACGCGAGCAAGCTTCGCGAAGGTAATTTGTACTAAATGGCTCGCTCTGATCAGTAGCGATCAACCAGCAATAAACCAGGAGAAAGCGCTATGGCGCGAAACGTAAGAGTAGGACTCATCCAGGCATCCAACGTCATCAACGACGAGTCGGTGCCCGTCGCCGAGATCCAGCAGGCCATGCTCGAGAAGCACCTGCCGATGATCGACAAGGCCGGCGAAGAAGGCGTGCAGATGCTCGGACTCCAGGAGATCTTCAACGGCCCGTACTTCTGCCCCAGCCAGGACTCGCGCTGGTACGACGCCGCCGAGGCGATCCCCGGCCCGACCACCTCGCTGATGCAAGAATACGCCAAGAAGCACGAGATGGTCATGGTCGTGCCGCTGTACGAGCGCGCAGACGCGGGCGTCTACTATAACTCGGCGGCGGTCATCGACGCCGATGGCAGCTACCTGGGCAAGTACCGCAAGAACCACATCCCGCACACCAACGGCTTCTGGGAGAAGTATTTCTTCAAGCCGGGCAATATGGGCTACCCGGTCTTCGAGACCCGCTACGGCAAGGTCGGCGTGTATATCTGCTACGACCGCCACTTCCCGGAGGGCGCCCGCTCGCTGGGCCTCAAGGGCGCCGAGGTGGTCTTCAACCCGTCGGCGACGGTCAAGGGCCTGAGCCAATATCTATGGAAGCTCGAGCAACCCGCCCACGCCGTGGCCAATAGCTACTTTTTGGCCGCCAGCAACCGCGTCGGCGTCGAGGAGCCGTGGGAAATCGGCGAGTTTTACGGGACGAGCTATGTGGTCGATCCGCGCGGCGAATTCCTGGCCGAGGCCAGCGAAGACCAGGACGAGCTGATCTGGGCGGATTGCGACCTGGACATGATCGAAGAGGTGCGGCGGACCTGGCAGTTCTATAGAGATCGTCGTCCGGAGACTTACGAAGATATTTCGGATTTTGCGTATTGAGGGTGAGCTTCCTCCCCGCGCGCTGTTCAGCGTGGGGAGGATCAAGGTGGGGCCTCTGGTTCCTCCGCACTTCGTTGTGCGGACGAAGAGCCCCTCCTTGATCCTCCCCTTCCCTTCGCTATCGCTGCGGGCGGGGAGGGGGCCCAACCAACCTTCCACGCCAAACGAAAACAACCCCAAACAATCCCGAGACCAACATGGCACTACTCATCAAAAACGGCGAAATCGTCACCGCCTCGAGCCGCTACAAGGCCGATATCTGGTCCGAGGACGAGCAGATCACCCGCATCGACACTAATATCGAGGCGCCTCCGGGCGCCGAGGTCGTCGACGCGACCGGAAAGCTCGTCTTTCCCGGATTTATCGACCCGCATACTCATATCCACCTGCCCTTTATGGGCACGTTCGCCAAGGATAGCTACGAGTCGGGGACCATCGCGGCGCTTTGCGGCGGCACGACCACGCTCATCGACTTTTGCATTCCGGGTGCCGACGAGGAGCCGCTGTCGGCGGTGGAGACCTGGCGGGCCAAGGCCGAGGGCAACGCCTGCTCGGACTATAGCTGGCATATGGCGATCACGAATTTCGACGAGACCGTCGAGCGTCAGCTTCGCCAGATCGTCGCCGAGGAGGGCGTGGCCAGCTTCAAGGTCTTTTTGGCCTATAAGGGCGCGCTGGGTATCGACGACGAGCAGCTCTACAAGGTGCTGAGTCTGGCGCGTGAGCTGGGCGTGATCGTGACCGCCCATTGCGAGAACGCCGAGATGGTCGCCGCGCTGCAGGACAAGCTGATCGCCGAGGGGAAGACCGGCCCCGAGTGGCATGAGCCGAGCCGGCCGCCGGTGGTCGAGGCCGAGGGCACTCGCCACTTATGCACGATGGCCGAGCTGACCGGCGCCCACGTCTATGTGGTGCACCTGTCCTGCGAGGAGGCGCTCAGGGAGGCCGTCGAGGCCAAGCATCGCGGCGTCAACGTGACCGTCGAGTCGCTCATCCAGCACCTGCTGCTTGACAAATCGTATGCCGAGCGGCCCGACTTCGAGGGCGCCAAATTCGTCATGAGCCCGCCGCTTCGCGAGAAGCACAACCAGGACGTGCTGTGGGCGGGGCTGCGCGACGGCATCGTCAGCACGTTGGGAAGCGATCACGCCCCCTTCGACACCGAGCAAAAGCAGATGGGGCGCGACAACTTCTGTCTGATCCCCAACGGCATCCCGTCGCTCGAGGACCGGGTGCGCATGTTCTACACCCACGGCGTGCGCGAGGGCCGCATCGACCTGCACCGCTTCGTCGACGCAGCCAGCACCCAGGCGGCCAAGACCTTCGGGCTCTTCCCCCAAAAGGGCACCATCCAGCCCGGCGCCGACGCAGATCTGGTGGTCTTCGACCCCAACTTCGAGGGCACGATCAGCGCCGAGACCCATCATATGAATATCGACTACAACGCCTTCGAGGGCATGGCCGTCAAAGGCCGGTGCGACGCGGTCACCGTGCGCGGCACCGTCCAAGTGCGCGAGGGAGAATTCGTCGGCCAGAAAGGCATCGGCCGCTTCCTGAAGCGCGAGCCGACCCACGGCGCGCCCGCCGGCGAGACCGCCACGTCCACCCCGGCGCCCGCCACCGAGCCGGCGCCGGTCTAATTTTTAAGCACGTGAATCTTCGGGATGACGAGCAGTTCGAGACACTCGCTTCGTCATCCTGATTCGCCGCGGTTTTTGGTTCTTGGTTCTTGGTTCTTGCGCTGGGCGTGAAGCTGTTACCAAGAACCAAGAACCAAGAACTTTGACGTCAGGCAATCAATTCGCGTTACGACACGCATCCCGCGGAGGACGAAAGCTCCATGTGAAATCACTTATTCAACACAAAAAAGGCGCGGCCCCCGAGGCCGCGCCTTTTTTGTTACTGCTCCCCCGAACTCGGGAAAGTCAGCTTATTGCACGGTGACAGTGCCGGTCATCGCTTCCGGGTGGTTGTTGCACTGGTACGTCTCGGCGCCTGCGTGGCTCGAGGTGGCACCGGTGCTGCGTCCTTCGAACGCGTCTCCGGCGACAGTGAAGCGGAAGGTGTCATCCGCTTCGACCCAGGCCGTGTCGGTGTCGGCTTCGTCCTCGGGGTCGCTGGCCTGGGACAGGACGACCAGCTCAGCGTCGCTGGTGACACCATCATCGATGGCTACGAATTCGAAGGGATGGTCGTCGGTGACGGTGTTGACGAATTCATAGCGCCAGCCGTCCATGAGCATCAGCACGGGGTCGTTGCTGCCACTGAGCCCATCGTCGTACAGAGCTGGCTCGACGCTGTCGACGACGTAGTCCTGGCTGCCATTGGAGCTGAGCGTGATGCGAACCGCGGGCAGGTCACCGAGGTCGTCGGTCTGCAGTTGGACGTTGAAGGTGTCCATGATCACGTCGCCGCTCTGGGCGAGGGCGGCGGGGACATCTTCGTCGGGATCGTCGCCGAAGGTATACTGGCCATCGGCGGGATCATCGATGTGGAGCATCGCGCAAAAGTCTTCGTCGTCGGTAGCCGGACGCTCGAGGGTGACCTCGATGTCTTCGGTGTCGCCGTCGTTGACGCCGGCGTGTCCGATGACGTCGCCGAAGTCGGAGCAGTCGTTTTCGTGGATGACGATCCAACCGGCGCCGGCCGAGCGCGCCGATTCGATGGTGACCACCGTCGACAGATCGTCGAGGGTCTGGTCGCCGGCGGTAATCGCCGGCAAGGTGACCGTGAAGCTGGCCGTGACAGGGCCGTCGTCGTCGGTCACAGGTGTGTCTTCAGAGTCGTCGAATTCAATCGGGTCGGCGTCAGGATCGGACTCGATGTGCAGCATGGCGTGGAGCAGCTCACCATCTGTGACGTCGCGATCGAGCTCGACGGCCACGTCTTCGTTGAGGCCGTCTTCGAGTTGGGTCTGGCCGAGGATGTCGCCCGGCGAGCCGTCGTCGTCGGCGTGGATAACCACCCAGCCGATGCCGTCGGATTCGGCTTCGGCGACGGTGACGGTGTCGGAATCTGCTGCGGCCAGAAGCTGGTCTGCGGCGCTCAGCGACAGGCTTTCGTCGGCGTCGGGCTCGGCGTCGGGCTCGGCGTCGGGCTCGGCGTCGGGCTCGGCGTCGGGCTCGGGATCGGCATCGGGATCGGGATCCGCATCGGGATCAGCGTCCAGCTCGGGATCGGTGTCACCTGCGTCCACGGCGTTATTGCCGTTGTTGTCGTTATTTCCATCTTCAACGGGATCGTCCCCACAGGCGGCGAGGCCCACGGCGAGCGACAGTAGCAGCGTCATCAACCATTGTTTCTTCATCATATGCTCCTTCGTTTCATTTAGTCGCATTATAGCGTCGAAATCAGCCGCCGAGAGGACGGCTCCAATTAGATCTCGGCATGCCTCTCCCCAAGCTGGGTGTGGTTTTCGATCTCCAAAGTGGCATAAACCGGATTGGCATAGGTACGGGCTCTGCGAATACTAGGCAAGAGCCGATTAGTCGTGGGAGTCACAAGCAAGAGTCGTACCAGTAACACGGTTGCCACTTGCCTCGTCCCAGCGCGTGCCGTATAGTCCAATGCAAGATGAGCGCCAACGGACCCAGGTAGATTCGACTTCATATCGGACATGGCGATTTTATAGCCGGTTGGCGCCGCTGATGGGCCGGTCTTCGGGGTGCAAAAATTTCGTGAAGAGGCCCCTTGATGGTAGATGAGGCGATGATTTCTCGGGACTGAGGCGCAGATGTCCGGCAAAATGCGACATCGATGTCAGGGGTGTGACTCTTGCTGTCACGGGGCGCGTTTAAAGCGTATACAGTCCCATATAGCGGGTCCGGTAATGGGCCCGGCGCTACTTGTCGCGCTCTTATTGGTGGTCTCGTCGGCCGTCACCCACGCCGAAGTACCGCTTCGCACGGCCGAGGCCGGCCCGGCGCTTGTGGAGATGGGCGGTTGGCAGATTTTTGCGGTCGAGATGTCCGTCGACGGACCACAGGTGAGCTTCAAAGACGTCCAGGCGAGCACGCACGGGCCGAATGGATGGACCATGAGCGCCGACCGGCTCGACTTGTCGCGCGCGCCATCGGCAGACTTATCCGCAGAGATTGCCGATGGCGAGACGATCGTCTCTGGCGAGATCGTCTGGATGCGGGCGCGCGGAAACGTGCGCGTCTCCAGGCACGATGATCTCTATGTCACGGCCGATCAGGCGGTGACGGTACAGCCGCGGCGCACCCTCCGATTCGTCGACGCCGGCCGGCCTCCGACCGCGGGCGCCGCAACGTGGCGACTGGCCGCTCGCAGCATCTTCGTCCAATTAGCCTCCGGTCGCGTCGAGTACGACCGACCCATCACTGGGCCGGCGCGCCCCGCGCGAGCCCACACTGGCGGAATAACTCGCCGGTTCTCACGTAATATCACCGGCGCATCGAGCGACGAGTCAGCCCGGGAGCAAGAACCAAGAACGAAGAATCGAGAACATCTAGGAGACCGCGAGGTCGCCGTCAATCTGACCGGTGTCGAGAGCACTCACCACCACGGTCACCTCACCCACGTGCGCCACCTCAACACGGAGTAACCACCATGGAAATGGGACTCAGAGCCCAGCTCAAGCAGACTCAGCAACTGCGCATGACGCCGCAGTTGCAGCAGGCTATCAAGCTGCTGCAATTGTCGCGCATGGAGCTCATCGCCGAGGTGCAGCAGGAGATGACCGAAAACCCGGTGCTCGAGGAGATTCAGGATCCCTATGAGGCCGACTCGCTATACCGGCAGGAACACGGGATCGAGGAGAAGGCCGACGACGACAAGGTCAAGGAGGTCGAGGCCGACGAGACCGATATGGATAAGGTCGACTGGGAGGAGTATATCAATAAATACGACTCCAACCCCATGCCGTCGAACTCCTACACCGGCTATAGCACCTATGATCTGCCCGGCTACGAGGAGACGATGTCGACCAGCGAGTCGCTGGTCGAGCACCTCATGGAGCAGCTCAGGATGTCGTCGCTCGACGAGCGCCAAGAGTATATCGGCACGCTGATCATCGGCAATCTGGAGGGCTCTGGGTACCTGCACGGCACGACGGTGGCCGAGATCGCCGCCGACGCCGACGCAACCGACGAGCAGGTCGAGGAGGTCTTGGCCGTCATCCAGCGATTCGATCCCATCGGCGTGGCCGCCCGCAACCTCAAGGAGTGCCTGCGGATTCAGGCCGACCGCCTGGTCCCCGACGACGACACCGTCCACGGGATCATCGAGCATCACCTCCCCGATCTGGAGCGCAAGAGCGTCGCCAAGATCGCCCGGGAGTTGGGCGTCGACAAAGACGAGGCCATCCGCGCCGCCAGGCTCATCGCGACCTTCGAGCCCAAGCCCGGCCGGCTATATAGCGAAGACGACGGTCGCTATATCACCCCCGACATCTATATCTACGAGGTCGACGGCGAATTTGTCTGCTCGCTCAACGAGGACGGGCTGCCCAAGCTCAAGGTGTCCAATTATTACAAGCGCATGCTCGCCCAGAAGAAGGAAGACGGCGAGAAGGACGAGGTGCGCGACTACATCCAGGACAAGCTGCGCGGGGCGATGTGGCTGATCCGCAGCATCCACCAGCGCCAGTCGACCATCGTCAAGGTCACCGAGAGCATCATCAAATTTCAGAAGGACTTTTTCGAAAAGGGCATCGAGCAC
>JBKGZI010000215.1:0-10044 GCA_046545675.1 Persicimonas sp. | reverse complement strand
GGCAAGCCTCGAAGAGGTGTGAGAGGAGTCGATAGCCGGGGTCGGAGAGAGGCGGTAGCCGAACGCAGGCTCCGGCGAGGGTCGAGCTAGCGCAGACGGCGTACGCCAGTGAGAACGTGCGTGATGGATGGCCCGACCAGCGCCGGAGGCTACGCTTCGTTGCACTGCGCTGCGCCCCCGGCTACCGGGGCTGCCACGCCTCTATCGAGGCTTGCGAGGTGAGGATAGCGGGCGGGTTGGAGATGGGAATGCATGGCGTTCTCGCGCGCCAAAGATGGTTGGAGCGTGCGAGGATCCTCAGACGGCAAGCCTCGAAGAGGTGTGAGAGGAGTCGATAGCCGGGGTCGGAGAGAGGCGGGAGCCGAACGCAGGCTCCGGCGAGGATCAAACTGGCGAAGCTCATCCCATTTCCAATTCACCCCCATCTTGTTTAAGTTGGCCTCGACCCAAATAACCGTGACAAAACGATGGCCAAATGATGAAAACCAATAAACCATACGGACTCTGGTCGAGTAGCCTGTCGGCGAAGGCGATGGCCGGCGATCTGGGACTCAAGGATGTGGGCTGGGCCAGCGATGGGACGTTGGTGTGGCTGGAATCGCGCGACGGGCACGGAGTGCTGGTGGCGCGTGGTGAGGAGGCTGCCCACGATCTGACGCGCGAGCAGCATGTCAGCGGCGGGGTGGGCTATGGCGGCGGCGAGTTTTGCGTGCATGGGCGCGACGTGTTTTTTGCCGCGGGTGACGGGCAATTGTATCGGGTGGGGCTCGATGTGGGTCCACCGCGTGCGTTGACGCCGACCCACGGGAGCGTCGCCTCCCCGGTGGTCTCGCCCGATGGCGATTGGGTGGTGTACGTGCATACCGACGGCCAGAACGACACACTGGCCGCGGTGGACAGCGCCGGCGACCAGTGGCCCGAGAAGCTCGTCTCCGGTGACGATTTTTATATGCAGCCGCAGTTCTCCCCCGACGGCCGCCATCTGGCCTGGGTGAGCTGGAACCATCCGCATATGCCCTGGGACTCGACCGAGCTGCATGTCGGGACGCTCAAGTTGAGCGGAGAAGGGCTGGCGCTGATCGGCTCGGAGCGGGTCGCCGGCGGCGAGCACACCTCGGTGATGCAGCCGGAATTCTCGCCTGACGGCAAAAAGCTGGCCTACCTGAGCGACCGCGACGGCTGGTGGCACGTGCATATTCGCGACGTGGAGACCGGTGAAGTCGAGCAGTTGACCGAGGGCAAATTCGAGGTCGGCGGGCCGGCCTGGGTCCAGGGGATTCGCGCCTATATCTGGAAGCCGGATAGCTCGGGGCTGTACGCGGTCAGAAACCGCAAGGGCGAGATGGACCTGATCGACGTCGGCGTCGAGGGGGGCTTTTCGCCCGTGTCCACGCTGTCGGAATATACGTTCTTCGGCCAGCTCGCCATGTCGCCGAGCGGCCGGCTGGGCATGCTCGCCTCGTCGAGCCGTATCCCCACGCGGGTGGTCTCCTGGGCGCCGGGCGAGTCGAGCCGAGTCGAGCGGCGCGCGTCGGCCGAGCGGTTGAGCGCCGAGGAGCTCTCGGAGATGAAGCCGGTCAGTTGGACCGCACAGAGCGAGGGCGAGTCGGTCGAGATCTACGGCAATTATTATCCGCCGACCAACCCGCGCTTCGAGTCGACCGGCAAGCCGCCGGCGATCATCATGATCCACGGCGGGCCGACCTCCCAACGCACCGCCCGCTTCGAGGCCGGCAACCAATTCTTCGCCACCCGTGGCTTTGCGGTGCTCGACGTCAACTACCGCGGCAGCACCGGCTACGGCCGCGATTATCGCGACGCGCTGGGCGGCCAATGGGGCATCTTCGACGTCGAGGATGCCGTCAGCGCCGCGCAATTTTTGATCAACCAGGGTTATGCCGACGCCGAGCGCATCGTGATCATGGGCGGCAGCGCCGGCGGGTATACCGTATTGCAGGCGTTGGTCAGCCACCCGGGCACATTTGCGGCGGGTATCTCGAAGTACGGCATCTCCAATCTATTTGCCCTGGCCATGGAGACGCATAAATTTGAACAGCACTACAACGACATGCTCATCGGGGAGCTGCCCAAGGCCAGCCAGAAGTTCCACGAGCGCTCTCCTTTGTTCCACGCCGAGCGCATCGAGGACCCGGTGGGCATCTTTCAGGGTGGCCGCGACAAGGTCGTCCCGCCCAATCAGGCCGAGCAGATGGTCGAGACGCTCCGAGCTCGCGGCGTGCCGCACACATATAAGCTCTACGAAGAAGAGGGCCACGGCTGGCGCCGATCGGAGACCATCGAAGACTTCTACGGCGCCGCCATGGACTTCCTCAAACGCTACGTGATTTTTAAGTGAGGCAGGGGTTCAGGGGTCCAGGGGTCCGGGGGTCCAGGAACTGCTTTTAACGGCAGGGGTTGAGGGGTCCGGGGGTCCGGGGGGCCAGGAGCGGATGGAGCGGATGGAGCGGATGGAGCGGATGGAATGTCGGTGAGGTAGCTAGGAGATTGGGATGAACTATAAAGGCAATTATATCGCTGGTCGGTGGCAGCCCGTTGAGGGTGCCGCCGGCGAGATCGTGCGTGAGAATCCCTGCCGGACCTCCGAGACGGTATTTACGGCGCCGTGGACGGCCGAGGCGGTCGATCCGGCGGTGGCGGCGGCCAAAAAGGCGCTGCCCGGCTGGGATAGGCTGGGCGTCGAGGGGCGCCTCGAATATCTCCAGCGCTTCAAGGAGGCGCTGAGCGCGCGCGAAGACGACCTCGCCCACGCGATCGCCCGCGAGATTGGCAAGCCGCTGTGGGAGGCCAAGACCGAGGCGCGCGCGCTTTGCGCCAAGATCGACATCATGTGCGGACCCGGCCTGGAGTTGACCGCCGAGCGCCACCCCGAGGGGCTCGACAACGGCCGGTACCGCTACCGACCGCTGGGCGTCTTGGGGGTGCTCGGGCCGTTTAACTTCCCGCTGCACCTTCCCAACGGCCACATCATCCCGGGGCTGGTCAACGGCAATACGGTGGTGGTCAAGCCCAGCGAGCTCGCCGGCGGCTGCATGCAGCTATATTTCGAATGCGCCCAGGAGGCGGGCTTCCCCGACGGCGTGCTCAATATGGTCCACGGCGAGGGCGAAGTCGGGGCGGCTGTGGCCGGCCACCGCGGGGTCAACGGCGTGCTCTTTACCGGCTCGTGGGAGACCGGCCTTCGCATCAAGCGGGCCACCCAGGACCACTATTGGAAGCTGTTGGCGCTGGAGATGGGCGGCAAGAATACCTCGATCGTGCTCGAGGACGCCGAGATGATGCAGGCGGTCCACGAGGTCGCGCTGGCGGCGTTTTTGACCGCCGGCCAGCGCTGCAGCGCGACCAGCCGGGTGGTCGTTCGCTCCGAGATCGCCGACGGGTTCATCGACTGTCTGCGCGATCTGGCCACGCGGGTGACCGTCGGAGACGCGCTCGACGAGCAGACCTTTATGGGATCGCTGGCCGACGGGTCGGGCTATGAGGCATTCCTGCGCGCTCAGGACGACAACGAGCGCGGCAACCTCACGCCCCTGCTAGAGGGCGGGCGCACCCGCCCGGATTTGGATGGCTATTACGTCAAGCCGTCGATGTGGCTGGCCAATCGCCTCGACGCCACCGGCTCCCACCAGGGCCGCGAGCTCTTCGGCCCCGACATCGTCGTTTACGTGGTCGACAACGACGCCGACGCGGTGCGCGTGGCCAACGCCACCGAATACGGTTTGTCGATGAGTGTGTTTACCGAGGACGAGGATCGATTCGAAGATCTCTCCTATGATCTTCGCGCCGGCGTGTTGAACCTGAACCGCTCGACCTGCGGGGCGTCGAGCCGGCTGCCCTTCGGGGGCATCAAAAAGTCGGGGAACCACCGCCCCTCGGCGCTCCTGGCGGGCCAATATTGCACCTATCCACAGGCTCAGCTCCGCGAGGAGGCCGTCTGGGACCCGGAGAGTCTCGAGAAGGCGCCGCTGTCGCTTTTGGAGTAGGTAGACGAGCAGGCAGGTGGGCGAGTAGGCAGTAGGCAAGAAGTGTGGATTAAAACCGGTGTACGCCCCTGTTGAAGGTTCGGGCTGACCAGTTCCTTCTAAGATTTCTGGCGCGTTGGCGCATATGGTCGAAGAAAATAGCGACAATACGAACTCCGAAGGCGCCCGCGCCGGCTCTCTCGAGCAGGATGTGCGGGCGCTTCGCACCCTCCTGGCTAAAACCGGGCGTGCCTGGCGCCGCCCGATGCTGCTCGAGGGGTTGTTGTGGTACCTCGTCACGCTCGGCGCGGTGGTGTTGAGCTGCTTTTTGGTGGCCGCCCTGGTGCCCGCTGCGGTGGGGGCGTTCACCGGCTGGATGCTCATCGTGGGCGTGTCGGCGGCCAGCGTCGGTGCCGTAGCCGCCTGGGTGGGCTTCGAGCGCCAAAAGGGCGACGTCGAGCAGATCGCCGTGATGCTGCAGCGACATAATCGGGGGCTTCGAAACGATCTGGTCGCTGCGCTCGAATTTGGCCAGCGCCTGCTCGACCCGGACGCCGAACACTTCTTCAGCGTGGAGATGGCGCGCGCGCACGTCAAAAAGACGGTGCGTGACGTGCTCTCGCGCTGCGAGCACGGCCACCTGGCGCATCTGCTGCCCCAGCGATCGCTGACCGCTCCGGCGATGTCGCTGGCCGGTTGTCTGGCCCTCGTCTTGCTGCCGTTTGGGCTCGATACCCAGTGGAGCATCGATGTGCTGACCTCGCCGCTGGCCGGCGCCGAACACAGCGCCGACGCATCCTCCGAGCAGCGACCGGTGGTCGGGAACCTCTTTATCTACTATTCGACCCCCCCCTATACCGGCATCGGCCGCAAGGTGGACGCCTATTCGACCGGCTATGTCGAGACGATGGTCGGCACCGATGTGGCCATCGAGGCGCAGTCGCTCATCGCCGACGCCCGCCAGGTCGAGCTGATCCTCGAGACCAGTGAGGGCACTCGCTCCATCGTCATGGAGCCGACCGACGAGAGCGCAGATAGCAAATTGCGCGGCTCATTCGTGGCGCTCGAGAGCGGCACCTATCACTTCAAGGCGACGCTCGACGACGGCACCGTCATCGAGGACGGCACCGAGCGGAAGATCGACCTGCGCCCCGACGAGTCACCGGCGGTCAATATCACCTCGCATAGCGGCCAGATCGAGGTCAGCCCCGACGACACGCTCGACATCGAGTTCGACGTCTCCGACGACTTCGGCCTCACCGAAGTCTCCAGGGTCTGGCAATTTGCCGGCGACGGGGAAAACGCCAGCAAAAAGGAGCTCGAGCTTCCCGAGCTCACCAACAAGCCGCGAGAGACCTCCGGAGAGATCAGCTTCGACCTCGCCCCGCTGGGGCTGCAGCCCAAAGACGTGGTCGTCTTCTATATCGAGGCCAAGGACAACAACACCCTGACCGGCCCGGGCGTCGGCCAGAGCAAGCGGCTCGAGCTGCGAGTGTCGAGTCCCGAGGACAAGCATCTGCAGAATATCGCCGACCAGCAACGCCTGCTCGAGGAGTTGCTGGGGCTGCTGGCCGATTATCTCGAGGCGCCCATGGGTGAGCGCGAGGCGCGCTCAGACGATACCTGGCGACAGACGGTCTCCGCATCGGGGCCGGCCGCCGCCCAGCCCGCCGAGCTCGCCGGGCGTCTGGACACGCTCGAGGAGGTCCAGGACAAGCAGTCGCGCATCATCGAGGAGATGGGCGAGCTGCTCGAAAAGCTCGAGCAAGACCCGCTGATGCGCGAGCGCGATTACACCCACTTCGAGGCGCTCGACAAGCGGCTCACCCGTGTGCATGAAGAGGGACAGAGCGTCTTCGAACGGGCCGGCTTGGAGGTTGAAAACGGCGAGTTGAGCCTGGCCAGCGCTCAGCCGGTGGCCAATTATGCGGCCGGCGCCGAGGATACCCTCGAGAAGGGCATCCTGCGCTTCGAGGATCTGCTGGCCAGCCAGAAGATGGACGCCATCAAGCAGACCTCCGAGGATATCAAGGAGCTCAAAGAGCGGCTCAAGGAGCTGCTAGAGCGCTACAAGGAGACCAACGACCCCGAGCTCAAAGAGGCGATCAAGCGCGATATCCAGCGCCTGCGACAGCGCATGGCCGAGCTGATGCAGCGCATGCAGATGCAGCTCGAGAAGCTGCCTCAAGAGCATATGAATATGGAGGCCGTCAAACAGCAGCAGCTCGACTCGGACACCCAGAAGATGACCGACAGCCTCTCCAAGATCGAGGATATGCTCGAAAATGACGACATCGACGGTGCCCTCGAGGCCCTCGAGCAGATGGATATGAACCTCGACTCGCTCACCCAGGATATGGACGAGCAATTCGCTGAGGCCGAGCCGCAGGGCTTGAGCGAGCTCGACAAGAAGGTCAGCGAGCTGATGGACGAGCTCAACGACGTCCAGCAGGCCGAAAAGGACCTCGAGGGGCAGACCGCCGAGCTCAACGAGCAGCTGGCCGAGAAGCGCCGCGAAGAGATGGAGCAGATGCTCGACGAGTTCCAAAATAAGATGGAGCAGAAGGTCGAGCAGCAAAAGAAGGCCCTCGACAAGATGGACGATCCCGCCATGCAGGAGGTCCACCGCGACGGGCTGGAGCGCTCGAAGCAAGCGGTCGAGGAGCTCGAGGAGATGGTCGAGCAACAGGACGTCGAGAGCGGCCTGGAGAAGGCTCGAGACGCGCTTCGTGCCCACCAGCGGATGCGAAATAGGCTCGACCTGTCGCAGCGTTATAGCAACTCAGAGGACCAAAAGCGCGAGATCGACGAGCTTCGCGGCAAGAATGACGGCGTCGAAGATCGCGGCCGCGAGATCGTCGAGGATATCGAGGATATGATGGACGAGGCGCAGGAGCGCCTGGGCCAGCAAGAAAATCAGCGCATGGACCAACTGGCCGAGCGCCAGCGTCAAATCTCGGAGCAGGCCGAGCAGCTCGAGCAGCAAATCGGGGAGGCCTCCAAGCAGTTTCCGATGCTCCAGGAGCAACTCGGCGAGCCGATGCAAAAGTCTCGAGAGGCGATGAAAGAGGCCTCCGAGGGCCTCGACGGCCGGCGCTCACAGCGCGCGCTGGACGCGGAGCGCTCGGCGCTCGAGCAGCTCGGCAACCTCAAGCAGCAGATGCAGAAGTCGGTCCAAAAGCAGCGCCGCGATCAGCGCGAAAATGGTCGCGAAGTCGGCCGTGAAGACGTCGATATCCCCGGCCAGAGCAACGAAGAAGGCGGCCAGCGGCTCCGAGATGACGTCATGGACGCGATGAAAGAAGAGAAGCTCGACAGCTACGAGTCGGAGATCGAGCGCTACTACAAGTCGATCATGGAGTAGGCGATGCGAATCGAACCCCGACAAATTATCAGGGCTGTTGTGCTCGCCGCGCTGCTGGTAGTCGGCTGGGCGCCGGCTGTCACAGCGCAGTCGGTCGACGGCGTCAACGAGATGCTCAGCGCCTGGCAGATGGACGACGCCAAGCAGGCCATCGACGCGATGGCCAAAAAGGACGCCTCCAACCCGAATGTCCTGTATCTGCAGGCGCGCCACGACTTCTTCTTGGGCGACTACGAGGAGGCCGTCGGCAAGCTCGACCAGGCGATCTCCAACGGCGGCGAGAACCCCGCCTGGGTCCATCTTCGCGAGGTCGTCGAGGCGACCGGCGAGGTCACCAAAGATTACGTCAAGCACACCAGCCCCCAGGGCCACTTCGAGATCTGGGTGCCCGAGGGCAAAGACGAGGTCCTGGTCCCCTTTGCTGGCGAGGCGCTCGACCGCGCCTACGAGGAGATCGGCGACGAGCTCGGCTATAAGCCGGCCACCCCGATCCGGGTGGAGGTCTACCCGCAGACCTCGGTGCTGGCCAAGGTCAGCTCGCTGACCGAAGACGAGATCCGCACCTCGGGGACCATCGCGTTGTGCAAATATAACCGGCTGATGATCACCAGCCCCAAGGCGCTTTTGCGCGGCTACGGCTGGGTGGACACGCTGGTCCACGAATACGTCCACTATGTGATCAACTCCAAGACCCAAAACCGCGTGCCCATCTGGATGCACGAGGGCCTAGCGAAGTACCTCGAGAGGCGCTGGCGAGGCCCCGACGCGCAGAGGCTGCCGCCGTCGACGGCCAGCTTGCTCGAGAAGCGCGTCAAAGCCGACGACCTGATCACCTTCGAGCAGATGCACCCGTCGATGGCCAAGCTCCCCAGCCAGGAAGACGCCGCGGTCGCGTTTGCCGAGGTCTATACGGTCATGGAATACCTGCGCGAGCAGGTCGGCGAGGAGGCCTTCGAGTCGCTGCTCGATGCCATCAACGACGGCCACGACGCCAAGGAGGCGTTTTCACGCACCGTCGGCAAGTCGTTCGCGAGCTTCGAGCGTGACTGGCTGGCCTACCTGAAGACCCGCGATATGGGCGACGCGCCCGAGAAGCCCGGCTTCGACGACAAGCTGGTCTTCAAGGAAGAGGAGCAAGCCGAAAACGACCTCACCGAGCTCGACAAGCCCCAGGCGCGCGACCACATGCACCTGGGCGAGATGCTCCAGGCGCGCAGTCGCTTTGGGGCGGCCAAGGTTCAATACGAAAAGGCCCTCAGGCTGGTCGAGCGCACCCATCCGGTGCTGCAGACCCGCCTGGCCCAATGCCTGCTCGAGGACGGCAAGTCCGAGGAGGCGCTCGACGCGCTCGAGTCAGTGCGCCAGACCTATCCGGGCTATGTGCAGGCCTGGATTGAAATGGGCAAGGCCAGCCTCGCGTTGGGGGATTACGAGGCAGCGCGTGACCATCTCTCGGAGGCGGCCCGCATCAACCCCTTCGACCCCGAAATCCACCAGAATTTAGCCAAAACCTACGACAAGCTCGGCGACAAGACCCAGGCCGATACCTATCGAAAATTTGCGAAACTTGTGAGTTAAATCCATGACCACCGATCCGATCACCGAAAGCGCCAACGAAGAGCTGCTCGACAGCGTCGAGCAGATCGCCGAGGCGAGGGAAGCCATCCTCGAGCAGGTCCGAAAGCGCATCTACGGGCAAACCGAGCTCATCGAGCACCTGCTGGTGGCGCTATTTGCTCGCGGCCACTGTCTGCTGATGGGCGTGCCGGGACTGGCGAAGACCTCGCTGATCGCCACGCTGGCCGAAGTGCTCGACCTGGACTTCAACCGCATCCAATTCACCCCGGATTTGATGCCGGCCGACATCACCGGCACGGACATCCTCGAAGAAGATCACACCACCGGAAAGCGCTTCTTCAAATTTCTGAAGGGCCCGGTGTTCAGCAACCTGCTGTTGGCCGACGAGATCAACCGCACCCCGCCCAAGACGCAGGCGGCGCTGCTTCAGGCGATGCAGGAATACGAGGTCTCCGCCGGCGGGACGACCTACGAGTTGGACCTGCCGTTTTTGGTCTTCGCGACCCAAAACCCCATCGAGCAGGAGGGCACCTATCCGTTGCCCGAGGCCCAGCTCGACCGGTTCATGTTCCACCTCAAGGTCGACTATCCCAGCGCCGACGACGAGGTGCTGATCGTCCGGAAGACGACCACCAATCAGCGCGCCGAGCTCGAGACGGTCCTCGACGCCCGGCGCATTCTGGAGCTGCAAAAGCTCGTCTTGCAGGTGCCGGTCAGCGACGAGGTGGTCCGCTTTGCGGTCGATCTGGTCCGACGCACGCGCCCCGACGACCCCAGCGCGCCGGAGTTCGTCAAAGAATATGTCAGTTGGGGCGCCGGGCCGCGCGCCAGCCAATACCTGGTCATCGGCGGCAAGGCGCGCGCCATCCTCGACGGCCGGCTGACGGTGAGCAACGAGGACGTCAAAGCGCTGGCGCCGTCGATCTTGCGCCATCGCATGCTGACCAATTTTCAGGCCGAGGCTCAGGGGCTGACCACCGATGATATCGTCGCGCGGCTCTTGGAAGAGAGTTGAGGAGAGTTCCCTCCCCGCCCGAAGGGAAGGGGAGGATCAAGGAGGGGCACCGCAAGCAGTTCCCTCCCCGCCCGAAGGGAAGGGGAGGATCAAGGAGGGGCACCACA
>JBKGZI010000214.1:0-10062 GCA_046545675.1 Persicimonas sp. | reverse complement strand
CCGAGTCGCCGGGTGGCGACTCGGCTGGACTTACCCCCAGCTATGGTTTGGTTTCATGGCCGGGCGATCGTTCGGGCGGTACGGTTTGGTTTCGTGGTCGGGCGGTACGGTTTGGTTTCGTGGTCGGGCACGACCTCGCTCGCTAACAACACTCCCCCTCCAATACCGCAAACTCCTCGTCAAAATACCGCACCACGGTTTCCGGGTCGGCCAGCACGTTCTCGTCGCCGCGCATGCCCACGCGCACGTTGCCGGCGTAGCTGATGATGCTGGCGTTGCTGCCGAGCTTGGCGGGGTGGGGCGCCCAGAACATGATGTCGGTCAGGCGCCGGCCGCCCAGGTATAGCGGCTCGCGGGGGCCGGGGACGTTGGTGACGACGGTGGAGGCTTTTTTGCCGAAGAGGTTCGCCACGCCGTGCTCGGCGCGCTCGGGGATGTGGCCGGCCAGTTTCAGCACTCCGAAGAGCAGGTAGGGCTGGGGGCTGTGCTTGAGCGCGTTCATGCGGGCGTGGACGGCCAGCAGCCGCTCGCGGGCGGTGAGTTTGCTGATCGGCAGGTCGAGGAAGACCAGTCCGAAGTAGTTGCCGAGTTCGTCGGGCACGTCCTCGATGCGCCGCTGGGGGCGCAAGTTGACCGGCACCAGCGCGCGGATGTCGAAGTCGTCGACCGCCTCGCCGCGCTCCTTTAGGTACCGGCGCCAGGCGCCCGTCAGCGCGGCCATGAGCACGTCGTTGACGGTGCCGCCGGCCTTGTGTGCGACCGTCTTGACCCGGTCGAGGTCGACGCCCTGTGACCAGGAGACCCGGCGGCGGCCGACCGGCTTGCGCTTGAGCGGCGTGGGCGGGTCGAAGGGCATGTTGAGCAGGTGGCCCAGCGCAATGGCGGCTCGGCGGGCCGTCTTGACGCCGCTCGCCACCTTGCCCATTTCGCGCGAGGGGTGCTGGGCCATCTCACCGAGCTCGCCGAGTATCCGGTGGCCGAGCCACCGGTGGTTGGTGTTGGGCTGTTCGGGCTCGAAGGAGCGCGCGTCCACCCAGGCAGGCCAGGGCGCGTCGGGCTCCTCGTCGGCCAGGCCGAGCAGCATATGGGCGAGCGCGAAACCGTCGCCCAGACAGTGGTGCATCTGGAAGATCAGCGCCGAGGCTGCCTGCCCGTCCTTCTGCAGATTCTCGGCCAGCCACATCCGCCACAGCGGCCGATCCGGATCGAGCTCGTGGTTCATCAGCTCGCCGATCTTCTGCTGCAGCGCGTCGGTATCGGCAGGCTCGGCCAATTCGATGCGCTGGAGGTGATTGACCAGCGCGAAATCGGGATCGTCCTCCCAGCGCGGCCGGCCGATTTTGCGGTCGTCGACGCGCTGGCGAAAGCGGTCGAAGCGCAGAAATCGGGTCTCCAGCGTCGCCACAAGGCGCGCGTAGTCGATTTGGCCGTCGAAGATGAGCACCCCGAGGATATCAGCCGGATCCGCCGGCTGGTCGAGGCGGTACCAGGCGGTGTCGATGCCAGATAATCGTTGTCGGGGCATAGCAAGGGGGTGGTTTTGGGGATGGAGGGCTGTTACGACAGGCCCCGTACGCTCGATACACTTGCTTTAAAACTGGTAACGGCCACCCGAAGATCAACCCCCTGTCGATTTGCCTTTGGTCGGCCTGGCAACATTATTGATGTGGACCGATAGCGAACACTCCCCTTTGAATTGAGGCGATTGACGATGGAAATGACCTACGATGCGTTTCTCGACAGCCTTTGTCACCAGACAGGCGTCGAGTCGTCGGAGCGCGCCGAGGCGATGGCGTGCGCGTTTTTGCGTGTACTCGGGGAGGCTTTGCTCGGCACCGACCGAGATGCGCTCGCCGCCGAGCTCGCCGAGCCGCTCAGCCAGGCGCTGTGCAGCCGGCCGGCCAACCAAGACTACGAACTCGAGGAGTTTTACGAGCGCGTCGGCCGAGAAGAAGGCGTCCACGCCGGCCGGGCCCGCGAGGTCGCACAGGTCGTCGGCCAGACCATGGCTCGCGCGGTCAACCGAGAGGTCATCACGCGGCTGCGCAGGCGACTGCCCGAGCCCTTCGAGGAGATCTTCGTCGCCCCGCACGTCGATCTCTCCGAGCCCCGCTTGGACCGCGATGCTCGCGCCAACGAGCGCACGATTTCGGAGGGCAAGCACGGTAGCGAAAAGCCCTTGAGCGAGGCGCGGCCGGTCGAGGGGCAGCGCGACTCGATCGCCGCCCAGGAAAACCCCTACGAGGAGACCAAGATCGCGACCGGCCACGAGTCGACCGACGAGGACGAACACACCCTCGCCGGAGGCAAGCCCGGCAGCGACCGACCAGTCAGCGATACCCACGAGGAGTAGCCGCGGGGGGCTGGACCAGATCCGCGCAGGGCGTATAATGCCGCCGTCGCGCGTGATCTCTTCTAGACCCCCGAGGAAAATAATGTACATCAACAGATGTTTCGCTGTGCTTCTGGTCGCTCTGTTGGCGCTCGCCGCCTGTGAACGAAAGGCCGAAAAGGCCGATGATAACGGGGCCGAGCCCGCCGCGGCCGACCAAGCTCAGGATGAGGACGCAGACGAGGAAGGTCAGCCCTCCGAGACTGCCGAGCCGGCCGCCGAAGAGCAAGCCGCCGATGAGCAAGCAGACGGTGAACCAGAGCTGGTCGAGGCGCCGCCGCTCGACGAGCTCCACCCGGCCATGCTCGATCCCGCCAAGGCCGACGAGCAGGCCCCCGAGCAGTTCCGGGCGAAGTTCGAGACCACCGAGGGCGACTTCATCATCGAGTTCAACCGCGATTGGGCCCCCAACGGCGCCGACCGCGCCTATAACCTGGTCAAGATCGGCTATTTCGACGGGATCGCCTTCTTCCGGGTCATCGATAATTTCATGGCCCAATTTGGCATCCACGCCCATCCCGAGGTCAACAAAGCCTGGGAGGAGGCGGCCATCGAAGCCGACACCCTCGAGAAGTCCAACATCCGCGGCCGAGTGACCTTCGCCCAGAAGGCCAACCCGGACACCGGCCAGAGCGACCCGGCCACGCGCACCACGCACCTCTTCATCAATTACGGCGATAATTCGGCGCTGGACGACCAGCAATTCGTGCCGGTCGGTGAGGTCGTCGAGGGAATGGAGGTCGTCGAGCAGTTGTATAGCGGCTACGGCGGCGGACCGCCCACCGGCCCGGATCAAAAAGACGCGATGGAGAAGGGCAGCTCATACCTCCAGCAGGACTTCGCGCGCCTCGACTCCATCAAAAAAGCCGAAATTCTCGACGAATAGGCGCAGTCAATCATGGCCGATCAATCAAAGCAACCAGGCCGACAGCGTCTGGCCTGGTACACGCTGGTCGCGGCCGCGCTCGGGTGGAGCGTCGCTGCAGCGCTGGGTTGGTCGTTCTTCGACGCCTCGACGTTGGCCGAGGAGAGGGGCGTCGGATATCTCGAGGCGTGGTCTGCGGCGGTCGCCGCCGGCCTTAAGGTCGCCGTGGTCCTATCGCCGCTGGGGCTGGCGGTGGGCTGGTTCTGGCATCGAACCCGGCCCGGCCGTGTGCTTCGAAGCGCGCTGCAGCGTCGGCCGGCCTACATCGGCGCGATACTTCTGGCAGCCGTGGTCGGCTTCGTCGCGCTGAGTTTTGCCACCTATGGAGCATTGACCCTCTATCGCTCCGTATTCGGCTCGGAGCTGGTTCACAAGCTGGCGCTGAGCATCTCGGTGCCCGCCGCGGCGCTGCTCATAGGTCTTGCGGCCTACGTCTCGCTCGGGCGGCTGCGCGCGCTGCTGGAGCGGCTAGGCTCGCCCGCAGCCATCATGGCGGTGGCGGGCGTGGTGAGTTTGGCGGTATTGACCGGCTGGACGGTCGGGCTGATCCTGCTCGGAAAAGTGGTCTGGCAGAGCCTCGCCCCAGAAATCTATCTGCCATTCCTCATCATCGGCGCGTGCAGCGCGATTGGCGCGCTCGCCGCCGCTTTCCGGCGCGCCAGACATGTCGCGCTGGCGACGGCGCTCATCGCGGTGCCCGTGGCCGCGTTTTATATGTTTGGGGAGACCTCCAAAGACCTTCGCCTGGCGCTGCTCTACCGCGACACGGGCACGGGGTTTGTCACAAAGCTGACCGCGCCCAGCGCCAGCCAGAGCTTTGCGGCCGCCGAGTTCAATCGCGGCAAGACGGCGGTGTGCGGCCCGGGCGTCGAGCGCCCGGAGCTCGAAGACGTCGGACGTCTCGGCGAGGCGGCGCCGGATATCGTCTGGCTGACCATCGACGCGATTCGCTGGGACCACACCACGATGGCCGGCCACAAATACGACACCACGCCCCATATCGCCGAGCACTCGCGCGATGCGGCCGTCTTCGAGCAGGCCTATACGCCGGCCTCCTCGACGCGTCAGACCATGCGTGCGCTGTTTACCGGCGTGCACCCGTCGATGATCGAGCCGCCGCGAGGTCCGATCTACGCGCTGACGATGGCCGAGGAGCAGCACACGCTCGCCGAATATATGCGCTTCGCCGGCTATCACACTGCTGCGTGGTCCTCGGATGCGTATATCTTTTCAGAGGCGCACGGGGCGATGCAGGGTTTTGCCGAGATCGACGAGAAGCCCTACGACCTCAAACAGGACGGGCCGGGCTATTCGGCGCCGTACATCATCGACGAGATCATCGCCGAGCTCGACGAGAACAAGGGCGGCCAGAAATTTATCTGGTCGCACCTCATCGAGGCGCATGGGCCGGTTCAAGTCGGGCCCGACCCGGTGGAGTTTGGTCCCGACAAGATCGACAAATACGACGCCGCGCTGCATTTCATCGACTCGGAGGTGGCTCGGCTGCTCGAATTTGTCGCAGAGCGCCAGGCGGAGCATCCGACCTATTTGATCATCACCGCCGATCACGGGGAGGGCCTGGGGGAGCATGGAGTCAACAGCCACGGCTATACGATTTTCCAAGCCGAGACTCACGTGCCGCTGATCATCTGGGGCCCCGACATCGTGCCGGCACGCTACAGCGAGCCGGTCGGCGTGCTCGATATCTTCCCGACGACCTTCGAGCTTGCCGGCCTCGACGTGCCGCCGGGCAACTGCGGGCAGAGCTTGGCCCCCGTGCTGCGCTCCGAGCGCACGCCCGAGCCTCGGCCGGTGTACCTGGAGCAGGTGCCCGACCGGTCGCGCACGCATTTTTCGGTGGGCTTTTTGCGAGGCAAGGACAAGCTGGTTTTGCAGCCTTCGGTCGACGCCATCTCGCTATTCGACCTGGCCGAAGATCCGGGCGAGAAGAACGACCTGGCCGACGAGGAGCCCGAGCGCCTCGAGGGCCTCCTCGACGAGCTGGACGAATACTGGCGAACGCGCGGCATGAATCCGTCCGACTATGGATTGGCCGATGATGACGCAACAGACCCATAGCTCTCAGGCAAATGCCTCTAAAACAATAAGCCCGCCGCAGGTGGTGCTCTGGGTGCTCCGGGTCACCGTCGCCGTCCAATGTGTGGGCGCGGCCTGGGCGATCGGCCTAGATCTCTCGCCGGTCGCCAAGACGCTCTACTTCAACGTCGGCCTGCCCGAGGCAGCCGCGGTCTGGTTCGACCGCGTCGTCCTCACCTTACTCATAGCGTCGGCTGCAGCCGTGCTGGGGCTGCGTACACGCGCGGTGCCGATCGCGGTGGCTACGTGGTTTGTGCTGCTCGCCGCAGGCACCTGGTACCTGGGCGGCAAGCCGTTTAGCGACTGGTCGCTGGCCGCCCACGCGGTGCGCTACGCCGCGCCGATCGCGCTGGCGATGCTCCACGCTCCCTCATCAGATCAACCCACCGGCCGTCGAAACGAGCTCGTCCAGTGGCTGCTCCGCGTTGCAGTGGCGCTGACATTCTTGGTCCACGGCCTCGAGGCGCTCAGCCAGCACCCACGCTTTGTGGACTTCCTGCTGGTCGGCTGGGAGAAGTTCTTCGGGCTGAGACTGGCCGAATCCAGCGCGCGCAGCCTGCTCATCGCCATCGGTATATTCGACGTGCTGGTCGCGGCCGGCGCACTTCTGAGCCGCAAATGGCGCTGGATCTTGGCCTGGATGGCGTTTTGGGGCGCAGTCACCGCGGCCAGCCGCATCGTCTACGGCGGCGCCGACCATGGTCATATGACCCTGATCCGCGCGGCCAACGCCGGGGTGCCCCTGGCACTATTTTGGTGGCTTGGCGACCGGCGCGAGTAGTCGACGCCCGAGGCCCTACAAGATGAATATGGCGGGTGTCCGCGGCTCTCTGGGGGTGCGCCCAACCGGGAGAGCCTACGGCGCACCCGGTGGTGGCTTACCCCCAGCTATGGTTTGGTTTCGTGGCCATGCGACCTAACGGGCGGTGCGGTTTGGTTTCGTGGCCATGCGACCTAACGGGCGGTGCGCCTTTAACTCGATCGCCCCACGACGTGGTTTCGTGCGGAATCCAAACCATAGCTGGGGGTAAGACTCGGCGCATTTTGCCGAGGCGCACCCCCAGAGAGGGTCGCCGCTCGACCACGCTCAAAGACGAACGTAGTCGGCTCACACACCGACATCACCACGCAAATCCCCACCCCATCCCCAGCTCCCCATCTGACATGACCACCGGCATCAGTCGGCCTCGCTCGGCAACGCCGGCGTCGTCGGCGTCGTCGGCGTCGCGGTTGTCCCGCAGCGGGTCGCCTGTGTCGTCGAAGTGAACGAGATAGAAGGCGTTGCCCGCGGCCAGGCCGGCCACCGTGCCCACGGCCTGGTCGCTCAACCAATGCTCCTGGGCGTGGAGTCGCTCGTAGAAGCTCAGCGCGACGAATCCGTAGGTGGGCACCAGTGGCAAGATGCGCCCGAGCCAAAATCGGGTCGTCGGCGAGGAATCCGAGAGCGTGTGGTGGACGAGGTGGTCGGAGAGATCCAGATAGATGAAGCTCATCGCCGCCGCCGAGGCGCCGGTGTGCCCGCCGGGGAAGGACAGCCCGTCCTGACGGTTCGATTCGACGTTGCGCTCGGGTGGAATGCCGAATTCACCGCAGGGGTCCGCGGGTGGGTCGCAGCCGCGCACCATGCGCGGGCGGTCTCGTCCGAACGAGAATTTTAATGCCTGGATGAAGACCTCGGCCGTGGCGATCGCGCCGGAAAAGGCCAAGAATTCGTGGCGAGTGTCCCAGATCCAGTCGGCCTCGGAGAGCCAGCTTCCCACGGCTCCGAAGCCGTAATAGGCGCCGGCCCCGACCACGAGGAACGGCTCGGCGATTCGATCGGGGACGCCGCCCATAAATGGGTCGGTCAGGTCGGGGTTCGGGTTGATTCCGGTGGAGACCTCCCAGTCGAGGCTGTCTCGCGCCGGGGGGCCGAAGCTCTTGCCGGGAAACCCGACGATATGTTCGCCAAAATAGCCGATCAGCGCCGCCGTGGCGGTAAAAGACCCGATGGCCGCGAGCTCGCCGACGGTGAAGTTGTCCATGATCGGCACCGGCTCCTCCGAGCCGACCTCGCCGGGGGCGAGATCCCCGGACGACTCGTGCTCACCGGTGGGCTCGGCTTGGCCGCGCGCCTGGTCAGGCCAACCGAGACATACCGCGACGACCAATGCGATATAAGTGAGCGTCTGTGCTCGGCGTTTGCACACTTCGAGCCCTTCGTTGGAGAGCCACACCTGCTGCCAGCGCATGGGCTCAACTTAGACACTGCCCCGGTGTTGGCCAAATGCATATGGGCCAACCCCGGCTACCACGTGAAGTTGAGCTGGACCCCGTTGACCTCGCCGACCTGTGGGGTGATCGAGCCGCCCCCGTCCGACAGCACGCCCATATCGTCGCCGAAGCCAAAATACAGCCACTTCGGCAACAGGTAGCCGCCGGCCAGACCCAGCGCGGCTCCGGCGACCACATCGGTCAAGTAGTGGCTGTTGCTGGCGATACGCAGCGCGCCGACGGTGGCGGCCGCGCCCAGGGCCGTGTAGCAGGCGGCCTTGTCCCAGGGCCCTCCGAGCGGTTGGAATTGCTCGTGGTTCAAGCACACCAGGCCGGCGCCGGCAAAGGACATGCTGGTGTGGCCGCTGGGGAAACTCAGCGTGTCGCGCTCGGCGCAGCTCGGGTCGGCCTCGGGGTTGTCATAGCAGGCTCCCTCGGGCGGGCGCTGGCGGCCGATCAAATGCTTGAGAGCCGTCGTCGCAAAGAAGGTCGCCCCGAGCGCCTGAGCATTCATCAGCGCGACCTGGCCGGCGGCGTCTGGATTGTCGTGACCCAGCAGGGCCATGGCCGGCTCGACGAGCACGGGGGCGGCGATGAGCCCGGCCATCAACACATCGCTGACCTGTCCGGCGCGCTCGATGCCCGCCTGCGTGCTGGGCAGCATGCTGGAGCGAGTGGCGTCGTCGAAGAGTACCGGGCCGGTCCAATTGGGCTCGGTGGGCGCGCCGATCCCATATTGAATGCCGGCGCCGCCGGCGAATAGCGCACCGATCGACCCGACGGTCAACCAGCCTGCGCGCTCCCAACCGGGCTGCCATTGAAATGGCTCGTAGCTCGACTGGGCCGTCGCGTCGACGGCTGTGAAGAGTTGGATTGTGAGGGCGATTAGAAGAAGGGCGGAAAAGCGCCTGATACTGCTCATGGCTTCTCGTGGTACTACGACTGCTTGATAGGGCCGCCTTCGATGCTCTCGGGCGGTGACTGCACTTGCAATTTTATGGTTGTAATACGATCAAGAGAGGGCGACTAAATCCCCGCCGCCGTGGCGTGATCCACTCTGAGGTAACGATGGGAGCCGAAAACATCGATACGAAGACGCGAATATTTGATGCGGCCGACGAACTTTTCTGCAAATTCGGCTACGACGGCGTAAGTGTTCGGGACATTGCCCGCTGTGCAGACGTGAACAAGGCCTCGGTTTTTTATTATTTCAGCAGCAAGGAAGAATTATTCGAGGCCGTGCTGTCACGCTATTACGATTTGCACCGTGGAGCCCTCGAAGGTGCGTTGATCAGCGAGGGGACGGTGCGCGACCAGATGCACCGGCTCATCGACGATTATTGGGCGTTTATGCAGGACAACGCGCGTTATTCGAAGCTCGTCCAGGGGCTGCTGGTTACAGGCGGCGAGCGGTTGGCATTTGCCAAGCATACGCTCGCCCCGCTCTTTAATTGGACCATGGAAGTTCTGGCCGAGATTTCCCCGGAAAAAGGCCCGAAGGCCGCCCGCCAGATGTACCTGACCTTCGTCTCGGCGGTGGTCAACTACTTCACCTACTCCCCGGCGCTCGAGGATGTCTGGGGCGACGAGCCGTTCAGCGAGGCCTCCATGGAGGAGCGCAGGGCCCATCTTCACTGGTTGGTCGATTTGGTGCTCGACGATCTGGTCGACGCCGCCGACTGACTCGTCTGACTGATTCGTCAGCGAAACCCCACCCGCACCCCTACCCCCAGCGTGAGCACGTCGTAGAAGTCGAAGTAGCCGGTGTTGCTGAAGTAGGCCTTCAGGCCGAGGTCGCTGACGTTGAGCTCCCAATAGGCGCCGATGTCGTCGACCGGCCCATACGGCTCGATGTCTGCGCGCAGCCGTCCGCCGATCAGCGGCCCCAAGCGAAGCGCGCTCTGTTCGGTATAGAAGTCTTTGCCGCCGGCCCAGTTGTCGGGGAAGATCTCGAACTCACTGCCGAAGGTGTAGCTCGAGAAAATACCCACGTATAAAGGCGCGATGTGCAGCGCCTCTCCCCACCCAAATTCCCAGGGCACGTAGTGCTGCTTGAGGCTCGCCATATAGACGGCTTTATTGCCGACGAAGGGGGGCACAAAGCCGAAGAATACTTCGGTCTCGAGCTTCTGGTTCAGATACGAGTACCCGGCTGCGGCCGATAAAAAGCCGATATTTCCGGCGAATTGCACCTTGGCCAGATCCGGCACGTACCAGGGAAGCTCGGTCGGCTCGTCGGTTGCCTCCCCAGCCGGTTCGGCGCTTGCGGTGGCCGCGCCCACCGACAGCGCCACCGCCAAGACGATGGCCGTCATCTGGCTGTCAATAACGTCTAAACGCCTCAAAACCTTATCCTTTCGTAGGTAACCCCGTCGTCGGATAGGTCGATCACCAG
>JBKGZI010000213.1:0-10071 GCA_046545675.1 Persicimonas sp. | reverse complement strand
CATCATCTGCGGCATCGAGAACTTCGACCCGCTCGGCGTGCACACCGGCGACTCGGTCACCGTCGCACCGATTCAGACGCTGACCGACCGCGAATACCAGGCGATGCGCGACGACGCGCTGCGGATCATCCGCGCGGTCGGCGTGGAGACCGGCGGCTGCAATATCCAATTCGCCGTCGACCCGAACACCGGCAAGCGGGTGGTCATCGAGATGAACCCGCGGGTGAGCCGCTCGTCGGCGCTCGCCAGTAAGGCGACCGGTTATCCGATCGCCAAGATCGCCGCCCTTCTGGCGGTCGGCTACACCCTCGACGAGATCACCAATGACATCACCGGCACCACGTCGGCGGCCTTCGAGCCGGTGCTCGACTATACGGTCGTCAAGATCCCTCGCTTCGCCTTCGAGAAGTTTCCCTCGGCCAGCAAGCGCCTGACCACCCAGATGAAGGCCGTCGGCGAGATCATGTCCATCGGACGGACCTTCCCCGAGGCGATGCTCAAGGGGGTGCGAAGCCTCGAGATCAAAAAAGGCGGGTTTCTGCCCCAGCTCGAGCCGCCCGAGGGCCTCGACGCCGGCGGCCTCGAGGACTTCTTTCGCCCGTATTTGATGAACCCCACCCCGGAGCGCCTCTGGTATGTCTTCGACGCGTTGCGCCACGACGTTGGTGTCGAGGCCGTCTCGCGTATCACGGGCATCGACAGGTGGTTTCTCAATCAACTCCAGACGGTCGTCGATTGCGACAACACGCTCCAAGAATTCGCCCACGACGCTTCGGGCGGAGCACAGGTACCCGTCGACCTGTTGATCGCGGCAAAACGGCTCGGCTTCGGCGACGCGGACATCGCCCACAGCATCGGCAGCACCGAGGAGGCCGTGCGCGACTGGCGCCTCGAAAATAACGTCCAGCCGGTCTTCAAGCAGGTCGACACCTGCGCGGCCGAATTCGAGGCGGTGACCTCCTACTTCTACTCGACCTACGAGCGCGGCGAGAACGAAGCGACCCACGACGAGCGCGACAGCGTCATGATTCTGGGCGGCGGGCCCAACCGCATCGGCCAGGGCATCGAATTCGATTATTGCGCCGTCCACGCCGCCCTCTCGCTTCGCGAGGCGGGCTACCGGACCATCATGGTCAACTGCAACCCGGAGACGGTCAGCACCGACTACGACATCTCCGACCGGCTGTACTTCGAGCCGCTGACCTTCGAAACGGTCATGGCGATCGTCGAGAACGAACAACCGGTCGGCGTCATCTTGCAATTCGGCGGCCAGACCCCGCTCAAGCTCGCCCGAAAGCTGGCCGAGCACGGCGTCAATATCCTGGGCACCGACCACGACGTCATCGATCGCACCGAGGACCGCGAGCAATTCAACGCGATCGTCGAAAAGCTCGACCTCAAGCAGCCCGAGGCGCGCACGGTGCGCTCGCTCGAGCAGGCGAAGGTCGCCGCCGAACAGTTGGGTTATCCGCTGCTGGTGCGCCCGAGTTACGTGCTCGGCGGGCTCGGCATGAAGATCGTCTACGAAGAAGCCGAGCTCGAATCGGTCTTCGAGCGCGCCCAATCCGAGGCGCCCGACAACCCCGTGCTCATCGACCGGTTTTTGAGCCAGGCCGTCGAGGTCGACGTCGACTGTATCAGCGACGGACACACCGCGGTCATCGGCGGGATCATGGAGCATATCGAGGAAGCCGGCGTCCACTCGGGCGACTCCGCCTTCGTGACCCCGCCCTACCACCTCTCCGAGGCGGTCTTGCGGGTCATCCGTGAGCAGACTGTGGCACTGGCCAAGGAGCTCGACATCGTCGGGCTGATGAACGTGCAATTTGCCGTTCAGGACCAAAAAGACGTCTATATCTTGGAGGTCAATCCACGCGCCAGCCGCACGATTCCGTTTATCGCCAAGGCCATCGGCGTGCCGCTGGCGGGCTACGCCGCCCGTTGCATGCTCGGTGAGACGCTGAGCGAGCTGGGGTTCAGCCGGGAGGTTATCCCGAAGGCGTTTTCGGCCAAAGAGAGCGTATTTCCGTTCAGCAAATTCGCCGAGGTCGACACTATCCTCGGCCCCGAGATGCGCTCCACCGGCGAGGTCATGGGCATCGACCCGGACTTCAACCTCGCCTATCTGAAGGCCGAGATCGGCGCGTTCAACCAACCGCCGACCGAGGGAACGGTCTTTGTCAGCGTCAAAGGCGCCGACAAATGGGCGACCGTACCGATCGCCAAAAAACTCGCCGCTCTGGGCTTCGATCTGGTGGCCACCCGCGGCACCGCCGAATACCTCGGCCAAAACGGCCTCGAGGTGCGTAAGATCAACAAGGTCAAAGAAGGCCAGCCTCATATCGTCGACGCGATCATCAACGGCGAGATCGACATGGTCATCAACACGACCATCGGCGCGCAGGCCATCCGCGACAGCCGGTCGATTCGACGCGCCGCGGTCAACGAATCCATCCCCTACTATACGCAACTCTCCGCCGCGCGCGCAGCCGCCGACGCGATGACCGAGGTCGCCCGAACAAAACCCTCGGTCAAGTCCTTGCAGGATTACCATCGCGAATTAAATTAACAATTCGCTTGTTAGACCTTTTGACAATGAAGTAGCCGGGCGTGTTAGACTGCTCGGCATCCAATTTAAGCTTTAGTGCCCGGCCGCCCACTGCAGCCGGGCACGTTCGTGTTGTTCGACAACTCTATCCGAGGACACAATGAACAAGATTCCGATGACCAGAGAAGGCCACCGACGACTCAAGGACGAGTTGGACCAGCTCAAGAAAGTAGAGCGCCCCAAAATTGTCGAGGAGATCGAGGTAGCGCGTGCCCACGGTGATCTGAGTGAGAACGCCGAGTACCACGCTGCCAAAGAGCGTCAGGGTTTTGTCGAGGGCCGCATCCAGGAACTCCAGGGCAAGATCGCCAACGCCGAAGTCATCGACGTATCCAGCATGTCCGGCGACCGGGTCGTCTTCGGTGCCACGGTCACGATCTTCGACTTCACCTCCGACGAAGAGAAGACCTATAAGATCGTCGGCCACGATGAGGCAGACCTCAAAGAGGATAAGATCTCGTACTCGAGCCCCATCGCTCGGGCCATCATCGGCAAAAGCGTCGGCCAAGAGGTGACCATCGCCACACCCGGCGGCCAGAAAGAAGTCGAGATCGTCGACGTCGAATTCAAGTAATTTCGACGCATCTCGATACAAAAAGCCCCTCGATCCGGTGCGGATCGAGGGGCTTTTTTAGTCGAGGCGTTCGAAAAGACGCTTATTCGGCGACTTCCTCTTTGGACTCACCATCGCGGCGGACGTTGCCGGGAAGATCGTCGTCGAAGACGTACTCGGCGAGGTCTTGGACGTGCTCGGCGAAGAAGATCTCGAGATCCTCTTTGATCTCGTCGGAGACGTCGATGAGGTCCTTCTCGTTGCGTTTGGGAAGAACGACGCGCTTGATCTCGGAGCGATGGGCGGCCAGGACTTTTTCCTTGATACCGCCGACCGGGAGCACGTTTCCACGAAGTGTGATCTCGCCGGTCATCGCGACGTCGCTGCGAACACGCACGCCGGTCAGCAGGCTCAGGAGCGAGACATACATCGTGATACCTGCCGAGGGACCATCCTTGGGGATGGCGCCGGCGGGCACGTGAATGTGGATGTCGTGGCCCTTCGTGAAGTTCTCGTCGATGCCATAATCTGCAGCGTGGCTTCGGATGAAGCTAAGTGCCGCGCGCACCGATTCCTTCATGACGTCGCCGAGCTGGCCGGTGAGCACGAGCTCACCTTTGCCGGGCATGCGGGTCGACTCGATAAACAGGATGTCTCCGCCGGCAGGTGTCCAGGCAAGACCTGTGGCCACACCGGGCTGGGAGGTTCTCTGAGCGACCTCGTGCTGGAACTTCTCCGGGCCGAGGTAATCGATCAGGTTATCCTTCTCGAGCTGGACGCTGACCTCTGCGCGCGCCTCATCTTCCTTCTCGGCGACCTGGACGGCCACACCACGGCAGACGTCGGCGATCCGACGCTCGAGGCCGCGAACGCCGGCCTCACGGGTGTAGTTGCGGATGATCGACTCGAGCGACTCGTCGTCGATCTCGAGGTAGTCGGTATCCAGGCCGTGTTGCTCGAGCTGCTTGGGGATCAAGTACTCGCGTGCGATATGCTGCTTGTCGTAGGCGGTGTAGCCCGGGATCTCGATGACGTCCATCCGGTCGCGGAGCGGCGCCGAGATGGGGTCGAGCATATTGGCCGTGGCGACGAACAGCACGTTCGACAGGTCGATGGGCAGCTCGATATAGTGGTCGCTGAAGGTATCGTTTTGCTCGGGGTCGAGCACCTCCAGCAGCGCCGCGGAGGGGTCGCCTCGGAAGTCGCGGCCGACCTTGTCGAGCTCGTCGAGCATGAACACCGGGTTGTTGGTGCCGGCCTTGCGAAGGCCCTGGACGATACGCCCGGGCAGCGCGCCGACGTAGGTGCGACGGTGGCCGCGAATCTCGGACTCGTCGTGGATACCGCCCAGCGAGATACGTACGAATTTGCGGCCCAGTGCACGGGCCACCGACCGGCCCAGGCTGGTCTTGCCGACGCCGGGAGGACCGACCAGGCACAGAATCGGGCCCTTCATGTCCTTCTTGAGTTGGCGCACGGCCAGGTACTCGACGATGCGCTTTTTGACCTTGTCCAGATCGTAGTGGTCCTCGTCGAGGATCTCGCGGGCGTCGTTGATATTGAGCTTGTCGGTGGTCTGCTCGCTCCACGGCACATCGAGCAGCGTCTCGACATAGGTGCGCGTGACGCCGTACTCGCTGGAGGCCGGCTGCATCATGCGCAGGCGATTGAGCTGCTTTCGACACTTCTCCTCGACCTCGTCGGGCAGATTCTTCTCGTCGATCTTGGTGGCCAGCTCCTCGAGATCGCCGCCCTCGCCGTCGAGCTCGCCGAGCTGCTCTTTGATGGCCTTGAGCTGCTGGCGCAGGTAGTACTCGCGCTGGTTCTTGTCGATCTCCTCTTTGATCTGGCTTTGGATCTTGTCGCTGACGCGCAAGACCTCGAGCTGGCGGGCCAGCAGGGTGACCACCGTCTGAAGCCTCTCTTTGAGCGGCAGCGTCTCGAGGATCTCTTGTTTTTCCTCGACCTCGATGTCCATATTGGCGGCCACAAAATCACATAGCTGGCCAGGGTCATCGACCCCATCGACCATCTGGCCGGCCTCTTTGGGCATCTCGGGGATGAATTTGACCACCTGCTTGGCAGTTCCCTTGAGGTTGCGAAACAGCGCCTGAATCTCGACCTGATCTTCGGCGGTGGGCTTGGGCGCCTCCTGGATCTCGAAGCGCCCCTTGAAGAACGGCTCCTCCTGGAGCATCTCCTCGAGGTCGATGCGCTGCTGGCCCTGGATGATCACGCTGTAGTTGTCACTGGCGATCTTGACGACCTTGAGGATGCGCGCCACCGTGCCAACCTTGTACAGGTCGTCGGTGGTGGGCTCATCGGTCTCGGGATCCTTTTGGGTCAGGATCGCGATCGGCTGGTCGTTCTCGCTGGCCTCCTCGATGAGCTTGACGCTCTTGGGACGGCCGACGGCCAGAGGCACGACGACCTGGGGGAAAAGCACTGTATTTCGCAGTGGGAGGACCGGCAGCTCTTGGATACCCTCCAACAACTGATCCTGGGAAACTCCTTGCATTTCCGACATATCTATTTCCTTGTCAGACACGATTTCTGATAGAAGCTGAGTCCGCCTATCGGGGCGAACCCCCTTCAGCGGGCGACTTCGCACGACTCGAACAGTCGGGCTGCAGCCGCCCTCACGGTTATTCACAACAGTTTAGCTACGAGTCATTATTCGAAAGACCCGAAAAAACAACGTGCGCGGGGTCTCGGGGCGCCATTGGTGGGGCGCCGGGCAGCGAGCCTGCCCGCGCAAAAAAGTTCTGGAAAACAATAGGCACGAGCTAGAACTTGTCATGCCCTTGGGACGGGCGTGTTGTAGCCCATGACGTTCGATCGTTGCAAACATGCTCACAAAAGTCATCGCGGCAACCAATGTCTCAACTCGATTTGCCCACGCCGGCGATCATCAACTCTGTTCGCGCGGGCGAGGCCGTCAGTCATGAATGACGAAAACGACAACAACCAGCTTTTGACGCGCGTGCGCCGTGCGCTCACCGCGGGCGGCCGGCGCGTCGAGAAAGCTCCATCCAGGCTCCTGGCGCGGGTGCGAAAGACCGTCGACGAGACGATCGCCCCGGCGATCGAAGCCAAGGCGCGCGAGGCGTTGCTCGAGCTGGCCAAACCCGAAAACGCCCGACAGCTCCAACAAGCGCTGGCCCGACTCGCCCAACCGGCGATGCGCGCCGGGTTCCGCTCGGACCCGCCCGCCCGACTCCTCTTCGACTTCGTCGACGCGCTCGAACAACGCCACACCCGCGAGAAGACCCTCGGGGTGGTCATCGAGCACGCGGTCACCTACGAGAGCGACCTGCTCGAGATGCTCCTGGCCGCCGGACCCGCCGCGGGGGCTGGCGGGGGCCTCGAGCAGCTGCGCGAGCGCTCCAGCGAGCGGCTGCTCACCCTGCTCTGCTCGCTGGTCGCCCTCGAGCGCGACCAAGCGCCGCCGGCCGATCAACAGGCTCAGATTCTGTACTTCGAGCAGGCGCCCATCGACGAGCGCTTCAAGCCGCTGGCCCGTATGGCCGCAGGCGACGAGAGCGCCTTCGCCTCTCGGGAGGCGCAGGCCGATGACGACGCCGAACCCGAGGAGCGAAGCTCCCGCCTAAAAGGGCTCGTTCGCCGACTGACTGGCCAAGCTAAGAGCGACCTCGCGCAGAGCAACTCCGATGAGAAAAAAACCGATCGGACCTACTCCAAGACGAGCGCCCTGGCCCGCTTCGTGCCCTCGCTCAATGATCCGGTCACCCGCTTTTTGACGATGAGCTATCTCTTCTTCTTACAGTCGTACTTGCTGCGCGCGATGATCGAGGGGTTGCCCGAAGCGCTGGAGATGGCCGCACAGCTCGAGCGCGACCAACGCGCCGACGACGAGGACGTCGTCGAGATCGGCGATTGAGTGACCAGGGGGATATTCTTGTCGCGACACCGATGTTGGGCTATCACGGAGGCATCATGTGACGCGAGACCGACGAGGAAGTACCCATGGCCCCCAAGATCTTCGTGGCGTTGGCCGGCAATATCGGCGCCGGAAAGTCCACCGCGGCGCGCATTCTGGCGCGTCACTACGGCTTCGAGCTCTTTCACGAGCCGGTGCTCGAGAACCGTTTCTTAAAGTCTTACTACAAGAACATGACCCGCTGGAGCTTCACGCTTCAGATGGAGTTTTTGCTCAGGCGCATCGAGCACCACATGCTCATCGAGCGCCATAGGGGCTCGTGCATCCAGGATCGCACGCTTATCGAAGATCCCGAGATCTTCGCCAAATACCTGCACGGCCTCGGCCACATGACCGACGAAGAGCTCGACCTTTACTTCGATTATTTCCAGCGTTTCAACGCCCAGGTCTCACAGCCCGACAAGGTCATCTTGCTGCACACCCCGGACGTCAATGTCTTGTTGCGTAGGATCGCCCAGAGAGGGCGCGAGGAAGAGAGCGGGATCACCGCCGAATTCTTGAGGGGGCTCAACGGCTATTACGATTCATTCGCCACGGTCGCGAACAACAAATACACCCACGACGTTCTCACCATCGACGTGACTGACCGAGATATTCGCCAGGGAGAGGGCCGCCGGCGATTCTTGGAGGAGGTCCACGCTTTCCTGACCGAAGACCTGCCCGCCTCGAACGAGCTGCCCTTCCATACCGAACCTGAGGAGGCGTGAGCTGAGCCATTCAGCTCATAATGAAGCGCAGCGTGAAGAAGGCGATGATAAACAGCACGCCTAATCCGATGAGCGTGAGCATAAACTTCTTGCTCTCCTCGGATTCCTGCTTCTGCTTCTTATTCTTAGCTTTGCGTCGCTTTCTGGCCATGATTCCCGTCGAAGCAAGAGTTCAAACAGCGGAACTGCGGTCGCGACCAGCCTAACGAATTTGGGGACGCTTCTACAAGAGGGATTCTGGGCGATTTGAGCAGCCACACCCACCGCGGCGCGCACAGCGCCGGGGCTGGTTCGACGCGTATCTTAGCCGCGTCAGCGACGCGCCACTGACAGGTAGTCGACGCGCAGCAAGATGTCGTCGATGCGGTCGAGCACCAGACCGTCGTCGCCGTCCCGGCTGATGAGCGCCGCCGGGATGAACAGCGCGTAGTCGCCGTAAAGCCCGCGTGCAGCAAGCTCGCTGGTCTCACCGTTGGCATATTGTGAATCCTCGAGCGTGGCGCGGTCGACGTCCATGAATGCCTGGATGCGCGCGCGCGAAAATGCCTCGACACCGTCGGACTCGGGAGATGTCCCCTCGGGGGCGCCGACGCCGGGATCTCGAAAGAGATTACGCGTTGGACGCACGCTTGCGTACTGGAATTGCCCCTCGCCATCTGCGGGCTCGTCGCACCACTGGCTGAAGAAGGTGTTTCGCTTGAGCAGGTCGATACGGGTTACGGTCGTGTCGGATCCGACGTGAACGTCTTCGCCGACGATGCCCGCGTTGACCGACCACAGGCGCTCGGCACAGTCGGTGTGCGCGTACAGCGGCACGCCACCGGCCTCGAAGTCGAACGCCTCCAACGGCGCGAGCGTAAAGGGGATTCGCTGGCCCACATAAGCGCCTTCGTCGTCATACTCGGCGTAGCGCTCCGAGCTGAGCAGGACCTGGAAGCGCTCTTCGACCGACAGCGGCCGCAAGTCTTCGGGCCAGGCGCTCTCGTCGCCGAGTCGGAGGATGTCGTCGCGCAGGCTCAACACCGCCGTCAAATCGCTGGGCCGACTACCGTTGACCGCGCGCGTGGCAGCAGCCGACCACAGCGTCTGCAGGACCGACTCGAGATCCACCGGCGTCTTGGCGTCGAGCACATCCTGGCGCGCGCCGAGCGACTGCTGGTACTCGTATTCCACAGCACGCACGGCCAGATAAGTGGCGCGGCGGGCCAACTTATAATCGCGTTCGTAGCGGTTTACCCGTTCGTTCGCCCACTGGTCGCCGGCGGCATCCGGCATCGTCCAGTTCTCGATTTCGGCCATATAGGCATGCCCATCGTTATAGGTACGCTGAGCATCGGCGATCTGTTCCCGAATGCGCGCGTTGGCGCGCTTGACGGCAAATACCGCGCTCTCGAGATCCATCGAAGCAGCCTTGAGGCCGACCAGCTCTTGTTTGGCGTCGTTAAAGCAGATCGAAAGCTCGGCACGCTCCTGAATGCCGGCGACCAGGTTCTCGTGTGCCGCCTGGGCCCCGTCCATAGCTGCGCCTAGCGAGTTGGCGGCAGTCTCCGCGGCAGCCTCCGCCGCTCCCGCCCCGCATGCTGCCGCTGTGGCGGTACTGCTCTTGATCGCCCCCCACGGCGTCGCTGCCGGACCACTGGCCAACGTGGCGGTACATTCCTTGACCGCGCCCATCGTGGTGGCAACGCCCTCGGCGGCCGTCTTGGCGGATCGCAGCCCATCCATATTTGCGGTGTGTGCCTCTCGGGCCTGGGCGAGCTGATCGTTGGAGTCCTGCAGAATAAAGCACGATTCCATTGCGATGTCGTAGGCATCTTTGTGCTCGGCGATGGCGCGGCGGGCGCTCGCGACGTCGGAGTTCGCATCGACCAGGTCCAGGTAGGCCTCACCGATGGAGCCGCGCATGCATTCCGGCTTATCCATCGAGTCGTTCGGTCGCGGCACATTGAAACGCATGCCGCGGTGGGTGGTCCGACAGATCCCGCGCACCGTTTCCCATGAGCGTCCAGCTTTGAAGTGACGGGGGGCGTCCACTCTGAAGGAATCGTGCCCTAGCTGAACCTCGGCGACGCTCTCGTTCCAGTCACAGCGTAAACAGTTGGCGTTGGAATCGTCCTGGCAGGCACCGATGGAGACAGCGTCCTCGGTCTGTATGCCCTCGTCGGTATAACACTGGCTGGCGAAGGTGCGCATGGCCTCCGAACGGAAGCCGTAAGCCGGGTCTGCGAACAAGGCGTCGACC
>JBKGZI010000212.1:0-10095 GCA_046545675.1 Persicimonas sp. | reverse complement strand
GAGAGCTGGGGGTAAGGACGGCGCCTTTTGCCGTCCGCACCCCCAGAGAGGGTCGCCGCTCACACGACGTTCACCGAAGCAAACCGAGACAACGGGTGAGACGGCTCATCCATCGCCATCTGTGGCGAGCCTCTCGACATGGGTCTCAGGGCGGCCACGGAAGTTCGTGTCGGAGCGGACCAGATCGACCAGAGAGGTGAATCCGTCGCGTAAGACGACCTGGAGCAATGGGTCGGTGTTGCAGTCGTATTCGCGGCACACGCTCGGCCGCGTCTCCCAGCGCGTGCAGCACTGGGTCTTTGGGTCACAGTACACACACAGACCGTCTTCGGGCCGCTTCTCGATGAACCGGCGCTCGACCCCGTCGGGCCCAATCTCGCGTTCGTCCGGGCCGAGTCGGACGAGTAATCGGCAGCAAAAGGTCGCACAGCCCAATCGGCGCCCCTCCTCGCAGTTGATCAAGACTTCCTCGGGTTCGAGTGGCATCGAATGCCCCGGCTTTGAATATTTGAGTGTCGTACCTCCAGTTTATCAGAGTGCGCCGAGATGCGCGAGGTGGGTTATTGCTGACAGGGGGGCGGCGTGACTTTTCGCTCCTCAGCCGCATGTTCTCCTCACACTATTTAATCAGGAGGCGAGATGAAAGGGTATCAGGAGATCAAGAAGCTGGCTGAGGCCGTCGGAGGAATGCCCGTGTGGGGCTGTATGCCGGGCAGCCCCGCCCACAAGGCGGGCATTCAGTACGGCGATATTCTGTTGCGCATCAACGGCGAAGCGGTGTCTTGCTTCGAGGAGTATGTCGCCGCCAAAGAGCTCACTAACGGCAGATTGAGCGCGCGTGTGATGCGGGGCGGCCAGACGCTCGATGTCGAGCTCAATATGCGCGATCCGCAGTGGAACCCGTCCTACGAAGAGGTCGCCGAGCAGGTCGCCGATGAGGAGTATTTGGCACCGTTGACCGCTACCGACAATCGCGGCGAAGAACACGGCCCCAATTAAACTGCAAAAATTGCGAGTTGATCGGCAAAAATTGCGAGCGCTGCGGGGTGGGCGCAAGATTTTCGTGGGCCTCGCAATAAGCTGACTTCGGGAACGGGCCGCTGTTTGGAAGCGAATCTATTTGTGTTAGGTTGGCACGCAGATTGCTTTGGAACGAGGGGAAGGCAAGCGATATCGCTACATGTACCTGAACCACCCTTTTTATCGTAGACAATCATGGAATTTCGAGTGCCCTATCTGTCACCCCTCGATTCAAAAAGCTCTCGTGACCCGGTTTCCTCGGAGTCGGACTCGGCGGAGAAGTCGCCCCAGCAAGCGGACCGCCCCGAGCGAGACTACAACTCCGGTCGTGAACGGAACTTTCCGACGCTGAACGGGAGCGTCGCCGCGGATACTGCGGCCATTCCTGCCAGCGTCGGGATTGGCGACGAGACCACCGAAACGAACGCACCGTTCTCTACATGCAAGACCGCCGGAACGTGTGCGGATTGTGCGTGTCGTCCGCTGGAGATGCAGAGCGATGCGCACTCTGAGGACCTGCTGATGCCTGCTGAAGCCGCCTCGTGGCTGCACGCCCTCGAGGATTATGAGGGGTATTGGTTGGTCGAGTGGACGCGCGCTGACGGCCAATTCCCCGTTCAAGTGGTTGTCGGTGAGGGGCGCATCTTCTACGGCGTCGCGCGACAATGTCAGTCTTGGACCGACGACCTCCTCGCGCGCAATTGCCCCGGGTTTATCGACGCCTATCGCGACTATCGCAAGCGCCGGCGCGCGCATCCGGTGTCGATCTCGATGTTCGACCTGCTCGTCGACCTCGACGAGCTTCCCGTCGATGGACGACAGCGTGAGGCTTTGCTCGACCACCTCGCTCGGATGCTCGCGCCCGGGACCAAGGGCAAGGGCAAGCGCTGGCGTCTCGACCCCGAACTCTTCGAGGAACGCGACTATCTGTCCTTCGAGCCCTTCGAGGTGCAAGTGGCCATCGGCCAGCAGATGTGCCCGATCAACGGCCTAATCGAGGAGTTCGAACGCCTCAATATCGAGCCCCGGGAGGCATGGCTGTTCTCGCGCGGGGAGGTCGACGGCGGTCGCCTCATCTGCAGCAGTCAGCCGCTGCGCGATAGCATCGATAGGTTGCCGGAACTCTCCGGGCGGGCGGTCACCATGCTGCGGACCATTGCGATGACGCCGGCCGCCGACCAGTCGCTCACAACGGCCATCGGCGTGAGCGGCCAACAGGTGTGGATGTGCGTGGCCGACGATGAGTCGGTCACCCTGACTCACCATCCCATGGCCCATTTGGGACGCCTATTTCGGCTGGTCGAAAAACTCGGGTGAGGGACTGTCTGTGGGCCAGGCGCGCTGGGCGGCAGACTCGACGGCGATGGTGGTCTTGTAGGTGACGAAGAGGCTGGAGCTCAGCATCAAGACGGCCGCGACGACCGGATGGAGCAGGCCGGCGGCGGCGATCGCGATGCCGACGGTGTTGTAGGCGGTGGCAAAGCGCAGGTTGAACCGCACGGTAGCGAAGGCGTCGCGCGCCGTCGCGATGACCCGGCCGATGGCCCGAAGATCCTCGCCCGACCAGCGTAAATCACCGACCTCACTGGCCAATTCGGCGCCTCCATGGACGTCGATGGCGACATCGCTTTGGGCCATGGCGGCCGCGTCGTTGACTCCGTCGCCGACGAATAACACGGTCTTCCCCTGTTCTTGTAGACGCTGCACTGCTCGGTGCTTGTGATCCGGCTTCATGCCGGCCTCGATCCAGTCCAGGTCGAGCCGGCGTGTGCGACTTTCGTGGTCGCCGGTCATCAGACCGATCTCGACGCCCATCACTCGGAGTAGCGAGAGACCCTCGTCGACCGTGTCGCGGATCTGTTCGTCGATGGCGGCCACGCCCGCCGGCTGGCCGTCGACCAGGGCGACGATGTGACGGGCTCGGGGGCCACCATGGACGCGCGCTCGAAGCGCCTCGAGGCCCGCGGCGTGTCGTCCGGATTCGTCTTCCAACTCGACCCGATCACTGCCCGTCAGCTCGAGGCGGTGAGCAGCGTCGTCGAGGCGGATCTGGGCGGCGATCCCCCGGCCGGGGAGGATTTTGACGGAGTCGACCTCCACGGTGGATCGGCAGCAGGGGGAGGCGAGCGTGTCTTCGAGGCGGCCCAGCGCGCGGGCGACCGGGTGGTCGATGGCTTTTTCGACTTCGACGATCAGATGGCGCAGATCGGCGGCGTCGACGGGAGACCCCTCGGCGACGACGAAATCGACGAGCAGCGGGGCCGGCTCGGTCAGAGTGCCGGTCTTATCGAAGACCACCGTGTCGACCCGGGAGAGCGTCTCGACACACTGCCCGTGATTGGGCACGAGCCCCCGGCGAGCCCATTTGCCCATGGTCGCCCACACCGCTAGAGGCACGGCAAAACCCAGGGCGCAAGGGCAGGCCACCAGAAGGACGGCCAGGGCGTTGAACAGCCCGACGGTCCAGTCCTCGGCGATCGTCCAGCCGACAAATGTCATCGTGGTGGCGACCAGCACCAGCGGAACGAACCACTCGATGGCTCGCTCGGCGTCCTCTTGCCACTTCGAGGGCCGCTGCCATGCCCGCTCGACGGAGGCGACGACGTCATCGATGAGTCGCTGTCCCGCGCACGCCGTGGCTCGGAGCTGCAGGACACCGTCGACGCTGTGGGTGCCGGCGTAGACGGTGTCGCCGGGCCGACGGGCGGTGGCGAAGGACTCCCCGGTAATCTCGGCCTCGCGCACCAGTGCCGTGCCCGATTCGACGACGCCATCGACGCAGATCATCTCCCCGGGGCCCACGACGATGGCGTCGCCGACGGCCACCTCGGCCAACGCCACCTCGCTGAGTTGGCCGTCGTCGGTGCGCCGGCGCACGGTCTTGGCCTCCGGGGCCCACGCCCGGGCGGCGGCCAGGCCCTGGCGGCGGCGAAAAGCGCCGACCTTACGCCCCACGGCGTGAATGACCAGGAGCACGGCGGCGACCTCGAAGTACACCGGTCCATGCTGGCTGAGCATGGACACCAGCGACGCCCCCACCGCGGCGCCGATGCCGATCATAAAGAAGAGATCGAAGGTGATGCGCCGCTTGCGAAGGGCCTGCCAGGCGCCGTCGGCCAGTGGCCTGCCGATGAGCTCGAAGACGATGACCAGGCTGCCCAGCAGCGCGATGTGGATAAAGAGGGTGATATTGGCCGCCGCCTCGGCGCTGCTGATCGCCAAGCTGACCACCATGATATTGCCGGTGAGCAGAAGGCTCAGGCCGAGCTGCCATATCGAGGATTCCGTATCGTCCGTCGAATCCAGCTGGAGCCGTGAAGACCCGCTCGTCGACGACGGCTTATTTTCGCAGCAGGCTCCCATGAGCTCTCAGTCCGATTGATCAGTTAGTTTGGCCGGCATCGGGTTGGCCGGCGTCGGGTTGCTCGGCGTCGGGTTGGCCGGCGTCAGGTTGGCCGGCGTCAGGTTGGCCGGCATCGGTCGCTGGCGGCGGCGCTTCGACGGCCTGCCAGTCGAATTGCTCGAGCTCCTCGTTGGTCCATGCCTCGTCGCGCTCGGCGGTGGCCTCCCGCACCTGGCCGACGAGCTCGGCTTCGACGGGCTCAGCGTCGTTTCCCCAGGACTGGCGCACGTAGGTCATGACCGCGGCGATTTCCTGGTCGTCGAGTTGAGCCCAGCCGGGCATCGCGTTGTTGTAGGTGGCCCCTTGGACCTCCAGAGGGCCCTCGAGGCCATGCAGGAGGAGCGCGGCGAAGGGGCGAGGATCGCCGCCGACCCGCTCGCTGCCTACCAAAGGTGGGAAACTCCCTTCCAATCCCTGCCCGTCGGCCTGGTGACAGGGGACACAATTGGAGAAGACCTCCTCGCCCATCGCCATCGGGTCGACTTCGTCGGCTTCGGCTTCTTCGGCCTCCGGGGCGACAGCCTGCTCCTCGAGTGGGATGATATCGATGACGTCGGCACGAAAGGCCGCGCTATAGGCGCCGATATACCAGCCGCCCCAACCGGCGAAGCCGATGAAGAATAGGATGAGCCACACCGACACGGGCTCGAAGCCGTCGCGAGGGCGCTCGTGTTCGCGCATGACCGGGTCGTGGAGGGCGTGGACGTCGTCCCACTGGCCCTCTTCGGCCTCGGCGCCCATCGATCGGCGGCGGTCGCCATTGTCTGAGTTCGGTTCGTCGACCATGCTCATTGCCCCCTGTCGGTCGGATAGGTGTGGTCCAGGCTCAACAGGTAATCGACCAGGGCTTCGGCCCGCTCGGTGGGGACAATCCAACGGTCGGGGTCGGCGTATTCCTCGGGTAGGTCTAGAGCGTTGTCGGGGCGCTGGCCGTCTCGTCGCGGGATGGATTCGTATAAGAATCGGTGCGGAGGCATGATCGAGCCCGGCGAGGTGATGACCGGATTATATAGATGCAGGTGGTGCCACTCGCGCGAGGGTTGGCGAGCCGCGATATTGGCCAGATCCGGGCCGGTGCGCATGGTCCCCAACAGGGGAGGGTTGTCGTAGATGTGGTCCACCGGCTCGGTCTGTCTCGGGCCCCAGCCGCGCTCTTGGTCCGCGCCGAATGTCTCGGGGCGGACCTGCTGGGAATGGCAGTAGATGCACCCCAACTCGCTGTAGATCATGCGCCCTTCGGCGACGTCTCCGGTAGGCTCTTGGGGCACCGTGGTGCCGTCGTCGAGTTGGACCGGCTCGAGGGGCTCGAACTGCCAATCCGGTATAATCACCAGACCCACAAAAGAGGCGCTCACCGTCAAGATGACGCCGATCAACAGGCTCAATGAGCGATTCACGGCTCCCTCCGGGCCTCGTTCGGCGGTTCTTGCTCCTGCTCCAAACGGCGAGCGCGCGGCCGCTGCTCGGCGTCGCCGCGCCACATCTTCCACACCAAGATCGCAAAGGCGATGTGACCGATCGTCATCAGAGTACCGGCCACGCTACGCGACCACAGGTAGGGGATGATATCGGCGACGATCTCCAAAAAGGGAGTCGTGGACAGGTTCATCTGCTCGCCCTGGACCCAACCTCCCCAGCTGAGGCCGGTGAAGTACAAAAACATGCCCACTGCGGTCGTCCAGAAGTGCACCTTGATGAGCCGGGCCGACGGCCACTCCCGGCCGGTCAGCCGGGGCACGATATAGTAGATGGCCCCGAAGAGGATCATCGTAAAGAAGGCGTACATCCCCAGATGGGCGTGGGCGACCGTATAATGAGTGAAGTGAGTGGTCTCGTTGACCGTTCGCAGCGCCAACAGCGAGCCCTGAAAGCTGACCACCGTGTAGCTCATCGCTCCGAAGACGATAAACCGCAGCGTGGGGCTGAATTTGAGCTTGTGGAAGTGACCGAGCATGGTCATGTGATGGTTGATGGCCACGGTGATCACCGGGATGAACATCATCATGCTGGCCACCGTGCCCACCGAGGTCAGCCACACCGGCAGCGGGCCGCCGATGAGGTGGTGGGTGCCCGCCCAATTATAAAAGAGCGCCAGCGTCCAGAAGCCCAACAGCGACAGATAATAGCTATGAATCGGGCGGCCGATGACCTTGGGGATGAAGTAATAGGCCGCTGCCAACCCGATGGGGGTAAACCAGATGCCCAGCACGTTGTGGGCAAACCACCAATTGGCCGTCGCCTGGGCCACCCCGGTGGCCCCGCCCAGGTGGATCATGAGGTTGGCCAAGACATAGAGGATCGGAAACCAGATGACGGCCCCGAAGAGATACCATTGGGAGACGTAGACGTGATGTTGGGTGCGTCGGCGAAAGACATCGAGCGAGGTGAGCAGCACCGCCAGGAATCCGAGGCCGAGCAAGGCGGCGGTCCACACCGGAAATTCGAGCCACTCCACGCTGCTGAATCGGCCGGTCAGCAGCGTCACCGTGCCTCCGGCGACCGCCAGATTCCAGAGGATGCCGACGGCATATAGCACCTTCTGGAAGCGCAGCCTCGCCCGCGACAGCCGAGCTTGAAGCCAGAAGAGGACCCCCATGCCGGCCAGCGACGACCACCCGTAGATGACCGTGTTCAGGTGGGCCGGCCGGACCCGGCCGAAGGTCAGCCATTCCCAGTCCGCCACGAACTCCGGGGTGTGCAGTTTGATGGAGGCCACCAGCGCCAGCGTGCTGCCAAATAACAGCCAGAAGACGGCTGTGAGAAAATAAAACAGCACCGGCCCCCGGCAGGAGGCGTCGATGGCGGCCCTCTCCAGGACCGCTTCCTTGGTCGCCTCGTCCTCCGGGTTGGGCTCCGAGGGCGGATCGGTTTGTGCGCGTGGCTCCTGCGCGTCACTCATCACCCGTCTCCGCTGGCAATACATTGCCGTCCGGCCCATCGCCGGGGAAAAAGTCAGTCATCTGGCCGATCGGCTCCTCCTCGTCGAAGATCGAGCGGGCCGCGTCGTCAAAATTGCTCAGGTGGCCCTGGCGCACCGCCCAGCTCAGCGCCCAGACGGTGCTGATGCCGAAGGCAATCCACGTGCCCCATATCAATAGATATACGAACGTCATTGACCCTCCCTTGGCCGTACTGCTGCTTGATTGCTGCTGAACCTAGATGCAGGCCATCCTTTTTCAAGTGGACGGCTCACCGGTCACGTGGACGGCTCACCGGTCAGGGCGAGGTGCGTCCCGAGGTGACATTGTAGTCTGAGGTGACGTTCTTAGGTTGGACGTGGCGGCTCGCCTCAAGGAGGAACGATGGAGAAGAGCGACTCCCAGACGACCGGGCTGAGCCACCGTCAGCGGATGAGTCTGTCGGTGGCCAGCTATTTCTTCGCAGCCCTGGCGTTGGCGACCCTCGCCCTGGGCCTGTTCGGGCTCGACGTTCCCCATTTCCCGCTGCTGGCCTTCGGTCTGCTCGGCGTGGCCGTGCTGGCCCGAATTCTGCGCGACGAACGGGCTCCCGATACCAAGTAGGGCGGTTCGAAGCGCGCCGCACCGTTCATTCTTCGATAAATCCAGCCTTGACCAGCTCGTCGAGCAGGGCGGGGCGCCTGTCGTATTGGGTGGTGATGTCTTCGATGACGAAGCGCCAGTAGCTGGGCTCGCCGGCGGCTTCGAGTTCGTCGCGCAGCCGTCTGAGCACCGTGCAGGCGCGGCGGTAGTGGCGGCGTTGGCCGCGGCCGATCCGATAGGTGATCGCGCTCATCCGACACGAGATGATCAGCTCGACCTGGTCGTCGCCGGCCGCGCGCAGGAGTGGGTCGGCGCAGTGTCGAATGCGGCGATGCTCCTCGTGCTCGAACCAACATTCGATGGCCGCGTCGAGCTCACCGCGGCGAAGAGCCTCTTTGATCCAAATATCGGGCAGATGCTCGCGCACCGCGTCTTGGACCTCGTCGAAGAAATCGACGTGGCCGCAGCGGCGCGCGTGGCGCTTCAGCAGGCGATAGTCCTTGAGGTATCCGGTGCGCTCGAAGATGGCGCGCAGGTAGGGCAGGACCTCCGGGAGTCGGGCGTCGTCGACGCGGTCGACAAATTCGGCGGCGGCCTCGCGTGCGTCGCGCAGCTTGACCTGGCTGGGGTCGGCGAGCCAGCGGTCGAGCACCTCCTGGTAGTGGTCGGCCGAGCTCGGCGGCGCGTCGGAGTCGGATTTGCGCCACTGCTCGCGGCCCACCGGAAGCTTGGCGAAAGCCGCGTCGGCGCGCTTGTATAGCGGCTCGCAGGCCGCCTGCATCAGCGGGCCTTCCCAGTCGTAGACGCCGCCCTCGTCGTAATACGGTGGCAGATGGTCGAGGATGCAGCCGGCGCCGCCGAGGGTGTCCCGGGCGCCGAAGACGACGCGGCCGACTCCGTGCAACAGCAGCGTGCCGGCGCACATCACGCACGGCTCGAGCGTGGTGTAGCAGGTCATCTCGCCGGCCCTGGGCCACAGGCTCTCGTCGACGTTTTGAAGGGCGACGACCTCGGCGTGGCGGCCCGGATTATAGGTCGGCTCGACCACGGCGCTGTGCCCCTCGGCGATGACCTCGCCGTCCAGCGTGATCACCGCCCCCACGGGCAGGTTGCCCTCCCTCTCGGAGTCCAGGGCGAGCAGGATGGCGCGGTCCATAAATCGTCTGTCGGTGGCTTTTTTCATCGTCGGTAGTCTTATGATCGGCGCTGCCGATGGGCAAGGCGCCCGAGGTCGTAGGGTGTGTTGATCGTCGGTAGGTTGGCGATAGACCCCCTCCCCGCTCGGAGCGCAGCGTAGAGAAGCACGGTCAAGCCGCATGAAGGGAGGATCAAGGAGGGGAACTCACAGGGTGCTGCATTACGCGGACGCTTCATCGAAATCATGCCCCACCTTGATCCTCCCCACTTTTGAACTGCAAAAGCGGGGAGGGGTTACTGCCAACCTAACGGAGACAATCACATCCCGATTCCTTCAAGCGTGCGTACTCAAGGACACGCCCCTCCGGAGGCGACCCACGCGTCGAAGGCGGCGACGAATTCCTCGTGGCTCAGCGGCGGCCTGGTGCGCTCGCCGCCGGGCTCCCAGCCCCACAGCACCAGGGCGTCTTTGGCGACGTGGTGTTGGAGCTGGTCGAGGGTCTTGTAGCCGTTGTCTCCGGGCCGCTTGAGTTGCTCGCATAGCTCGGCTTCGGAGCGCCCCTCGAAGATGAGTGGCATGTCTTTGTCGGGCAGCCCCCAATGAGGCGCTCCGGGAGGGCCGCCGTCCGCGCCGAGCTCGTCGGCGTTCTTCTCGGCGTGGCAGGTCGAGCAGTCGAGGCCGTTGTTGACGCTCTCGCGCGAGACGTTCATCGCGTGGGGCTTGCTGTCGTCGGTCTGCAGCGGCCGGTCCCCGGAGGGATGGCAATTCATACAGCGCGGCGACATCAACACCGCGTACACGTCCGACCAGGCCTCCTGGCCGCGCTCGACGACCGGCTCCGAGGGCGGGTTGGCCGCGGCATCGGCGAGGGTCACGCTGGCCATGATCGCGCCGCGGGCGGGCTCGATCGGGACCCGGTCGGGCTCGTCCGCCGCAGAGCCGCCGCCGGCCGCGCTGGCGAGCCCGACGCCGACGAGCATGACGATGGCTGTGAGCGCCGCGAGGTGTTTGGGTCGAATACCCATGGGTTATGC
>JBKGZI010000211.1:0-10107 GCA_046545675.1 Persicimonas sp. | reverse complement strand
GGAGCTGGCGAAGAACACCCTCCCCGCTTTAAACTGCAAAAGCGGGGAGGGCGTTGTCGAAGAGCTGGCGGGTCTGCTCGTTGAGGGATTCTCTAAGGTCGAGCAGGCCCTGGTTGCGTCGCTCGAGCTCGTCGGGATCGGCCACGGTCGTCTCGCCGGAGCCCCCGTCGACGTCGGACGGACAAAGCGCGACCTCCGAGAAGAGCCGCCGCTTTGGCCGGGCGCCCCGGGGAGGGTCGAAACCGAGCGCGCTCAGGCGCTCGTCGAGGGCCTGCCTGGTGGCGTTCTCGGCGGGCGGCTCCGCGACGACGATCTCGCGCAGCGGCTTGCTGGCGCGCTCGTCGAGCTGGGGCCCGTCTGCATATTGGCTCGGCAGCGGCTCGGGCGGCTCGAGGTAGCCGTCGGCGAGCTGATCGTCGGCGAGTGGGCCTTCTTCGCGCTGGTCTTCCTCGAGTTGGGCGCGCTCGGAGACCAGCGGGCGCACCAGCAGCTCGCCGAGCACCTCGAGCGACTGGTCCAGCGAACCGTCGGCGTTGTCGCGGCGTCGAGAGTGGCCATCCTCCTCGTCGGAGGCCTCCACGCGCTCTCGCTGCAGGTCGACCCACATGCGGACCAGGCCGCGGTGAGCGTGGACGGCCAGCTCGGAGAGCCGCTCCTCGAAGGCCTCCGCGTGGGTCTCGTGAAGCCGCGAGCTGCCGTCGTGATCGAAGAGGCCGAGGCGAAATTCGCTGGAGTCGACCGGCGAGAACTCCACGCTCTGGGACGTCCCGACGTTGCGGGTCGCCCAACCGGTCGTCTCCCAGTCGACCTTGAGCAGCTCGAAGGGCGCGATCGGCGCGGCCAGATCACTGGCCTCGGGCCAAAACGGATCGGGCAGGCATAGATCGAAGTCGGACGGTGGCAGCTCGACGTTGTCGACGTCGACGTCGTCGGCCCGCCGGCGTTTGCCGGCGAGCCACTCCTTCCAGCCGGCGATCGGCTCGCTGGCCCGACCCTCGAGGAGGCCGTCGACGTCGCGCTGGGTCATCCAATGGCGCTGGAAGGCGATCCGGCGGCAATCGATTTGTCTGGTTGATGGACTGACTGGTTCATTGACATCGCGCTCGACGAGCGGCCGAAACAGCCAACCCCACGGCCACGGATCGCGGCCCTCGGCGAGCGCGCGGCAGCGGCTGATACAGGCGAGCACCGCCCGCGGGCTGTGGCCCTGGCGCACACGGTTGACCAGCGGGGTGATGAACAGATCGAGGTCGGCCTCGCGCGCCGACAGCGAGCGCAGCCGCTCGACCGACGAGACCGGATCGGGGCTCAAATTGAGCCAGTCGAAATAGCGAAGCCGGGCAAAGTCGGGCTCGGCGCGCCCGGTGGGCACCTCGACGACGCCGTCGTCGCGCGGCACGGCGACCTGATAGGTGCCGTTGCGATAGCGAATCAGCCCCAGCGAGCGCAAGATCACAAAGTCCAGCGCCAGCGTCGGCAGGTCGCCGTCGCCGGTATAACGGGCGATCTCGACCGATTGGCGCTCGTTGTCGCGCCAGTCGCGCGCGTCGACGTGCTCGTCGGCGCGCAGGTGCATCAGCCGCAGATTCTTGAGCGAGGCGTCCTCGGTTGCCTGCTCGAGGCCCTCCCAATCCTCCCCCAGTCGCTCGAGCACCGCCAGCCCAAAGCGGCCCATGCCGACCACGATGGTCGGCGAGGGGTATTCTTGTTTTGGGGAGTTGGTCATAAATTACAACTTTGGAAACTTGGTGAAACCAGCCCCCTCCCCGCTCGGAGCGCAGCGGAGAGAAGGGGAGGATCAAGGTGGGGCGTCCTCTTCCACAAAGCGCGAGCGGAGAGGAGCACGGTCGAGCCGCCTAAAGAGGATTCAGGAGGAGGCCTCTCCCTGATTCCCTCTCCATTACGCTTACGCTCCATGGAAAGGGACGCCCCTCCTTGATCCTCCCCTCCTTGATCCTCCCCACGCTGAAAAACGCGTGGGGAGGGACTTACTCATCATCGGTCGGCGAGCCGCCATCGAACTCCGAACGAGCAAACGTCTGCGAGTCTTGAGCAGAGGTCGACTCAAAGCTGGCCCGGTCGATCTCGCCGGAGCGCAGGATCTCGAGGGTGTCCTTGAGCTGGTCCTCCTGCATGGGCTGGAAGAGATTCTGGAAGTCGCGCGGGACGGTGCGGCTCTCCTCGGGATTCTCCAGGGCTCTCCATCCGTCGACAAAGCCACGCAGCAGCTCGATGGACTGGCGCAGGCTCGCGCGGGCTTGCTGCTCGGTGACGCCGGCGGAGTTCGACCCCAGGCCGCCGCCGATGGTCATCTGCTCGGCCTCGATATTGCGCAGCCGGTCGAGCAGGGCCACCAGCGCCTCTTTCATACGCTCGAAGCTGTCGGTGTAGTCGTCGAGCTTGAGCTTTTGCTCGGGGCTGGGGTCGGTGCCGTATTGGGTGCGAAGCTGGTCGCGGTTGCGACGCCACCGAAATGGCAGCGTGACGACCCGATTGAGCAGTTGTGGCGCCAAACCTTCGTGTACACCCGTCAACATATGCTGGAACCGCAAGTACTTGACCCGCTCGGCCTCGAGCACATCGGGCAGCCGCTCGATGGACTCGGTGAGGCTCGAGCCCAGAAGCGCAACGTCCTCTCCCTCGTTGGCTGACACGCTATTTGGCGGGCGCAGAAAATATTTACCGCCGCGATGCGTGATAAAGCCCTTATTATTGGCAAACGTGTCGTTGGCGGTCAGCAGCACGCCGAAGTTGATGATATGCTGGCGGACCATCTCCTGGCGGTGCTTCTCCTGGGCGCCGTCCGGATCGAGGTCGGGCAGCGTGTCCTCCCAGTTTTTGTCGATGTGGAGCACCTTCGAGCGCTTCGCCATATTCTTGAAGCGATAGTAGTACTCCTTCAACTCGTCCATGCGCCCGAATACATACAGCGGCACGTTGAGCACGGCGCGGTAGAAGATGATCTTATGCGGGTCGTGCCAGCCCTCCTCGAGCCACTTGATGCCGGCGGTGTCCACGCTGCGAATGGCCGCCTCGATATCCGGGTCGGCGAACTCCTCGCTGATGGCCCCCAAGAAGACGTGGTTGGGCCGCACGCCGCCGTGCTGGTCGCGCGACTCGTCATAGCTGCACAGGAGCGAGGCCTTCTCGCGCTCGATGCGCTTGATCTTGTCGCGGAAATACTCCTGGTAGACCTCCTGGCTCAGATCGATCTGGTCTTCGTCGGGCCGCGCGCGGTAGTCGGCGACCGCGTGCCGGATGGCCTTTCGGCCCTCCTTGTCGATCTCCTCCTGGTTGGTCCGAAAGAGCGCGCGGTACTCGGCCTCGAGCTTGAGGGCCTCGGCCAGGCGCAGCCCGTCGCGGCGCTCGGGGTCCTGGGCCTTGGGATCGCCGCCGATATGCTCGTCGAGGAAGCCGCGGGCATAGTCGAGCAGCGACGCGAAGAGCTTGCGCAGCCGGGCCAGGTTGCCCATGCCCTTTTGCAGGCTCATCATGCGCACCACGCCGCTGAGGCGGCGCTGAACCTCTTTATTCTGCAAGCTCAGCTCGCTCAGCGGCGCGACCTTGTCCTCGAAATAAAAGTCCCACATGCGCCGGCCGTTCTCGATCTGCAGCGCCTCGGTGTCGATGACGTAGCGATTGGCCGACTCGTCGCCGTTGACCCGACTTCTGCGGACCTCCTTTTCCTGATTGCGCGCGAACTCCTCGAAGCCCGCCTCCAGGCCGCGTAGCTGCTCGGCCATCTGGGCCAGCCGGTCGCGAAAGGTCGCCCGTCGGTTCAAAAAGTCCTTCTGAATCTCATAGAAGGCGTCTTTGAGCTGGTAGTCGTAGAGCCTGGCGAGCACCGTCCTGAAGTCGTCGTCATCGACACGGTCGTCGTCCTCCATGTCGAATTGCGGCGGCTTGGGACGGTGGAGCTGAGTGTCGTCTTCGCGCAGCGCGTCGAGCACTGCCAGCGCCGCGTAGCGTTGGGCGGCCAAGTTGACCTCGCCGGCCTCGTCCTTCATGAAGTCGAGCTCGACGAGCTTCTCCATGCCCGGGATCAGCGCCTTGGAGCGCGGATCGCGGTAGCCGTTCTCCACGATCCCCATGCCCGCGCCCTTGAGGCGTCGGGTGGCGCCGTTGACGACCGCCTTCCAATAGCTGAGGTCCTCTTTTTCGTAAGCGTGGCCCTCGATGAGCTTCTTTTTTTCCTCATCCATCGCCACATAGGCGCGCTCGGTGAGCCCCGCGTTGCGCTCGCCGGTGACGGCCTGCAGCAAGATGGCGCCCATCGAGTACTTCATACCGGCCTGGCCGAGATTCTCCGTATCGCGCTGCTTGCGCTCGTCGTCGATCTTGTGGCCGCCCTCGGCCGTCGGCACCGCGCCGGGGAGGTGGCCGTGGCGAAAGATCTCCATAAACTGCGCCGACTCACGCTCGCCGTGCTCGCAGGCGGCCAGCAGCCGCACGCGCTTCTGGAAGAGCCGGTCGCGCAGCCGCTTTCTGGTCTCGCTGTCCTTCTTGCGGAAATCGGATAGGTGAATCGGCGCGGCGTCGTCGGCGTCGACCTCGGTGACCTCGTAAAACGGGCGCGAATTGGCGCGCAATTGGCTGTAGGTCTGGTCGCCGGGGATGCTCCCCAAAAAGCTCTGACGCATCAGGCCCAGCGCGGCCGATCGACTGCAATAATCGACCAGCCCCGGCACCGGCACGAGCAGCACGGCCGAGCCGTAGCTGCCGTAAAATTGCGTGTAGCCGACGATGCCCTTGGCCTCGAAGTCGTGGGGCACCAAGAAGCGCTGGTGCTGGGTATAATTGTCGTAATCGCCCGATTGCGCGTTGAAGATCGGCGAGAAGAGCTGCAAATACAGCCCGTCCGCAGCCGCGTCGATGGGATTCTCGACGCTATAGGACTCCGGCTTGTCTATGATGTAGCAGAAGTCGAAGGGCTGCTGGTTCACCCGTCGCTTGGAGGTATCGGACGGATCGTAGTGAAATTCGATGCCGTCTTCGGGGTAAAAGCGCGACTCCGGCGAGCCGAGTTTCATGAGGTGCTCGACCTCCTTGAGCGCGGCGTAGCCGTTGGCAAACGTGCCATCTTTATTGGCGCCGGTCTTGTCCTCGAAGACCGCCGGCTGCACGGAGACGGCGATGACGCTGGGTTTTCCGAGCTCGCGGGCCTGGTCGCGCAGCGTATAGGCCAGCGACAGGTGGCTGCCCGAGCCGGTGCCGCCGGCCGTCGAGTAGCACATCACGATGCGGATCTCGGAGGAGTCCAGCCGGCGGTGGCCGTGCTCGTGGGACTTCATCTGCTCGAAGAGGCGCCGAAAACGCGGCACCATATCCTTATGCTTCATCTGATAATAGGTGCCCAGCCGCGACTCGATGCGGATCTGGCCGGCCCCGGCGGTGTCGCCTGCGCGGAATCGGTAATCCTGGGGCACCCACTGAGTGAAGTAATCGTCGGCCTCCAAGAAGAGCTTACCGGCGGCCAAATTGGCGTATTCTTCCTTCTCGAAGTTGCTGATCAGGAAGCTCTCGTCGGCGTGCTCCCGATAGGTCTCCAGGTCGTTGATATTGGTGTCGACCAGGGCGACCTTGATCAGATCCGAGTAGCGCTCCTCATAGTCGGGGCGCTGCTTGAGGTGCTGGGCGACGCGCACGGCGATCCCGCAGCCACAGCCTCCGATCCCCACGAATAGCGTCGGGACGACCATGCTCGGCTTGGTCAGCATTTCTTCTACGACGGCATTTTCGTTGGCCATGGGTGTTCTGTCCGTTTGGGTTTCGGCGATCTTCAGTGGTTGTCCGACCGCCCAACCTGGACGGGCGCTGGCTTTGCGGACAGCAAGCAGCCGCTCCGCAGGTGTCGTCGAGCTGTTTCTGACTTTCTCACTTTCGGACTCTCTAACTTTCTGGTGTTCAGTATCGGAATTTGTAGCCGGCGGGGGTGCCCGGGTCGCGGTCGGAGTCGTCGAGCACGAGCTCGGCGCCCATGAGGTCGGCGATCTCGAGCTCTCCGCTGGGCAGGCTCATATGGTTTTGCTTGTGCAGCGAGCCGATATAGCCGTCGAGGTCCGGCACGCCGTAAAATTGCTTGGTCGCCGAGGCGTAAACGAGGCCGTCGACCCGTGGATTTTTGAGCAACCCGTCGTGGTGGCCCGGCTTGTCGAGCACTTTGAGCGAGGACCGGCGCGGCTGATCGACGTCGAGCACGACGCGCACCGTCTCGTCGTAGCGATAGTCATTGGGCAGCCCGATCTTGAGCGGATTTGCCGCCAGCCACGCCTTGAAGCGATCGCCGAAGGACATGCCCCTGTCGACGAAGCTCTCGACCTGCTGAGGACTGTTGGGCGCTTCGGTCGGCCGGCCCGTCGGACCCCACTCGAGCACCACGATCTGATTGATGAGCTTCTTCTTGCTCAGCAGATTCGTATTCTGCCAGAGGTTGTACAAAAACAGCGCGAGTAGCAGCACGAGCAGGGCGAGCAGCGCCCACAAAATCGTCGCACCCCAGCAGCTCCAGGCGCTGGCCTTCTCCACACCGATCTCGACCGGCACGCGGATGGGCTCCTTGGTGCCCGATAGCGGCACCATGGCCAGCTCGGTGCGATAGGTGCCGGCGCTGCAGCAGGCGTCGGAGTCGGCTCGCAAGGCGATCGCCTCGGCGCCCTCGCCGGCCCGGAAGGTCACCTCTTGGACCCTGGCCAGCTCGCCGTCCTCATCGTGGATCGCGTCGAGGTCGTCATCGAGAAATTCGATATCCAGGTCGCCTGCCTCCGACGGCCAATCGGCGCGCTCGTCGGCCGGCGGCACGAGTAGCTTGAAGCGCGCGTCGCGCTTGAAGTTGCCCGATAACACCAGCTCGAGCCGCTCCGACTCCCCGGCGGTGATGTCGGCTCGCAGCGCGTCGGGCACCGAGATATCGCTGACCAGCGAGAAGCGCACCGGGATGACCAGCGTGGGCACGCTCATCATCTGGCCGGAGGAGTTGAATTCGATGCGCAGGGCGGTGGCGATGTCGCGCTTGAAGGAGGCGGCGCCGCAATACGGCTCGACGTCGACGCCGACCGTATAGGTCTGGCCGGCGGTGATCTTTTGGGACTCGCCCTCCTCTTTGCCGCTGAGCGCAAATTGGACGCATTCGGGGACGTCGTCGCGGTTTTGTATGACCAGGCGCGCCTTGGCGGCCGGGAAGTTTCCGTCGACCGAGATGTCCTCGAATTTTTCGTCCCCCGGCACCAGCGTGTCCAGATCGAGCTCGCCGGGGTTGGCGCTGACCGTCATCGAGCTGACCTGCAGGGTGTGCGCGCCGCCTTTGACGTCGACGGTCGCCCCGTCCCGGCCGGGCACGCTCAAGCGCACGGTAGGCCGGAAGATATGGTCGCCTTCTTTTAGGTTGGCGCGCTCGATGAGAAAGCGCGCCTTGTCGCCGTCCCGGCTGGCCGGCAGCTCGCGCGGCTCGTCCGCGTCGGCTGATTTGTAGCGAACGAACGCCTCGGTGCTGCGGCCGGCGACATCCGATGTCACGACCTCGCCATCCTCGTTGACCATGCGCACCTCGGCGCACACGCTGCTGCCCACCTCGGCGTAGCGCACCTCTTTGTCCGCATCGTCGCAGCGGCCGCCGAGCACGTCCACCTCGACGAAGAGCCGGTATTCGGGCACCGCGACGACCTTCCAATCGCCCCCTGCACCAGTTACGCCCACGTTGACCGGCACGGTCCCCGGCCGATAATCGACCGCCGCGTAGCGATAGCGGCGGCCGTCCTCGTATTGATGCACGCCCTTCTTGGCCGCGCCGATGAGCTCGGGCTCCTGGCCTTTGCGAGCCGGGTCGATCGAAAAATCGAGGTCGTTGTCCTTATCCGGCGCCACGGCCAGCAGCCTGACGCGGCGGGCGCCCTTGTGGGCGGCCAGCCGGTGGTCTCGAGGGGTGAGCAGGTAGGATTCGTAGCCCTGCGAGGCCGACAGGGCGCTGGCAAACGGCTCCAGGATGGCGCTCGGGTCGCTCGCGCTGGCCTCGATGGCCTGCCCGCCGGTTCGATTGGCGAGCTCTTCGAGCGCGGCGGTATATTTGCGGCCCTCGAAGCGCAGCAGATAGAATTTGAAGAGCTCGTCGTCGGCCGAGTCCAGCCCCTTCAAGAAGGCGTCGACGGTGGGTTTGTCGCCGGTGCATTCGCCGTCGGTCAGAAACATGACCACCTGAGCGACGTCGCGCCGGTAAGCCTCGTTGAGCGACTTTTTAAGCGCATCGAGCGCGCTCTTGCACGGCGTGCGCTCCCCGGCGTATTGCGCCACCGGCCCGTCGAGCGCCAGCATTTTGTCGAGCCGGCTGCGATTGTCGGACAGCGGCTCGATGGGCGCCACCGCGTCGCCGTCGAGCACGCCGTTGAGCCGCACCACGCTCGCCTCGTCGCTGTCGTCGAGCATGCTCAGCGTCGAGCGGGCCGCGAAGACCGCCAGGCGATCCGGATCAGCCGCGTCGATGCCGCGAACGGTGCGGCTCATGCTGCCCGAATCGTCGATGACGAAGACGTATTGAGCCGTGCGCGCCTGAGCGGAGGCGAGCTCGGTGTTCTGCTGGGATTGGGCGGGCGGCGAGAAGCTGAAAAGCGCCAATAGACATACCCCCGCGAGGATCATCCGCACGGGACCTCTGAGACATGCTGACATCTGCGGCGCTCGGTACAACGCACCCTCCACGAAAACGACAAATTACGGCAATCGCAGGGTATGCTGTGGGGGGCAGACTGTCAAATTTGTGGCGTGGCACCCGCCCTCCCGCGTCCGCCCCGCGTGGCACCCGCTGCGTTGACCGCACGGTAAAACGCGGTTGAGTCTAGATGTAGGTTTTGGTAGCATATCCCGCGAGTGCAGGAATCTGGAAATCCCTGCACGAGGTTGGATGGATTCGACGGGGGCCCTCATGTAGACGGTCTCGCGAATGCGGCCGACCGCTCATGGGGGTTGTCTTAGCGCATGAGCTCCGCTTCGGAGCAGCGCGGACGAGTGATCCATCCTGTCATTGTAATTTCGGTTACTTTCAGGAGTGGAATTGATGTTGAAAGCAAAGAATTTAGCAGTCTACGCCCTCACGCTTGCGCTGAGCGCAGGAGCTGTGGCGTGTACCGGTGATACCGGCCCCGAAGGCTCGCAAGGCGAAATGGGCGAGCAGGGTGAGCAGGGCGAACAGGGCGAAGACGGAGCAGACGGCGAGGACGGGGCGAACTCGCTGGTCGAAACCGAAGAGATCGATCCCGGCGACGAATGCCCTGATGGCGGCGTGCGCGTCAACGCCGGCCTCGACGCCGACGGCGACGGCAGCTTGTCGGCCGACGAAATCGCCGACGGTTCCTCGACGGTCGTCTGCCACGCAGAAGGTTACGACTGCGCAGGCCCCTTCGAGATCACCGGCGTCTCCAACCTCGACCAAACCTTCTACGAGGGCGTCCAGAGCGACCCCCTCACCATCGAGACCGACAGCGACGGCGACATCAGCGCCGAGTTTATCAGCATGGACGTCAGCTTCGCCGAAGCCGACGACCCGGGCGAGTATACCGCCACTCCGGCCGCCACCGGCGGTCCCTTCGAAGTGGTGGTTATCGCCTCGAACGCCTGCGCCGTGGACACGAGCAGCTTCACCATCGACGACGTCGAGCCGGCCGAAGCGACCGCGCGCGCCGTGCACCTCTATGAGGCCGCAGGCCTGGTCGACATCGCGCTCACCGGCGAGACCGACCCGCTGTTCACCCTCGACTTCCTCGGCGCCGACGGCCCGATCCAGGTCGAGCCGAATACCTACGAATTCGACGTGCTCGACGACGAGGGTGACGTGCTGGCGACCACCCCGCAGTTCGACCTGAACCTGGGCGGCGAGTACACGCTGGTCGCACACCCGGACGCCGCGGGCGATGCTGCCTTCCTGCGTCTCGAGGACGATCTGAGCGACGCCGGCACCGACGTGCGACTGCGCGCGATCAACGCCAATCCGGATCTGAGCGATGTCGACATCGTCTCGGTCGCCAGCGACGACTCGACCACCGACATGTTCACCGACGTCGCCTTCGGTCAGGCGGCTGACGCCGACACCTTCGCCGACGACATCGAAACCATCGGCGTAGA
>JBKGZI010000210.1:0-10325 GCA_046545675.1 Persicimonas sp. | reverse complement strand
CGTGTAGACAGGCCCACTCCGAACATCGACCCCTCTTGTTGGGTCTCGCCGGCGGCGACCTCTTCAGCCGTCGCGAAGCTCAGGTTCAACGCGGTGTCCAGAGTCAGCGGGCCGCTGAGCGAGTAGCCGCCGTCGAGGCGAACGGTGGTCTGCGAGTCCGACGAGGGGTCGCCGTCGGCGGGGTCTTGATCGGTGGCGCCGCGGCCCAACGACAGGCGGGCACCGGCGAGGCCGCCGCCGACATCAGCGCCGATAAAGAAGTCGATGATATTACCCGGCTGTTGGAAACCAAGCGGGTTTTGGAAACCGCTCAGGAAAGGCCCTTCGCGATCGTAGGGAAAGAGGTTGTTTCGGAGGAGGTCGCCGCGGTGCAATGCCACACCGTAGGCGAGTATCTCGTTACCCATCAGCATCAGGGCGCTGCCCTGGTTGTCGGCACCATTATAATCAAAGCCGATGCGGTTGGCGTAATTGACCGTCAACTGTGGGTACTGAAAAATGTCATCGCGATCTTCGATGAGCCGGTTGCCGTCGAGGCTGTCTCGGCGGGCGGTGTTGGCGTCGGCTTCTGCAATGCCGAACGCGCTGACCAGTACTGCTGCAGCTACGAAATAAATCAAACTACGGTACGACTTCATACTTCCATCCCATTGATTAATTGGCGTTCCGAGCTGGACAGGACACCCGGCAACACAGGTTATGGTTGACAATGACACGCTGACGCGCCACACAAAGGCGCGACTCACCGTCCGCTGCGCCCCCCCAAGGAAGCGGCCGTGTCGCGCGCTGTCCGCTGAGCTGAACCGCTTTTGGGCGGTCAAAACTCGTCGAAATCTTTCATCCGTGTTCAAACACAATTACGGTAATAACTCAACAAAACAAGGTCTCTTTTTCAGATCTTTTCAGCCGTGTTGGCGGAATGTCGAATTGATAGCGTTTCTTTAACGTATGCGATGAGCCAGACGGTTCGATCGCGTGTTTATTCAAAATTATTTTGGTGAGTCGTCACGTCGGCTCGACCGCAAGAAAGAGGCAGTATGAACGAAAGACAAGAAGCAATCCCGAATCTGGCCATTTTCGCGGACACCGAGAATGTCGCCATCGGCGTTCGGGAAGCGAAATTTGGTGAATTGGACATCGACCTCGTCCTCGAGCGCCTGCTCGACAAGGGCAATATCATCGTCAAGAAGGCGTATTGCGATTGGTCGAATTATAAGAAGCTCAAAAAACCGCTGCACGAAGCCGCCTTCGAGCTCATCGAGGTGCCGCATATCTCCTACTCGGGCAAGAACTCGGCGGATATTCGGATGGTCGTCGACGCGCTCGATTGCGCCCACAGCAACACCCATGTCGACAAATTCGTGATTTTGACCGGGGATAGCGACTTCTCGCCGCTGGTCAGCAAATTGCGCGAGTACAACAAGCAGGTCATCGGCATCGGGGTCAAGCACACCTCGAGTGATCTGCTCATCGAGAACTGCGACGAGTACATCTACTACGACGACTTGGTGCGCGATAAAAAGAAGTCCAAGAGCAATCAACGCAGCAAGCGAAAGTCCAAGGGCAGCGGCAAGCGCAAGAGCTCCAAGGACACCTCCGGCGAGGGCGGCCCGAAAGAAGACGCCCTCGAGATGGTCCTCGACCAGGTCGAGGCGCTGTTCCGCGAGCGCGACGCCAACGTATGGGCGTCGCTGGTCAAGCAGACTCTCAAGCGCAAGCGGCCCAACTTCTCGGAGACCTTCTACGGGTATCGCAGCTTCAGCGAGCTGCTCGAAGACGCCCAAGAACGTGGGCTGCTCGAGCTGGAGAAGGACGAGAAATCCGGCGGCTACATCATCCTCGGGTTCGGCCCGAAGGCCTAGAGCCTCATCAGGCTGATCCTCATCAGGCTGATCCTCATCAGGCTGATCCTCATCAGCTGATCAACGAGTCCAGCGCGCGCCGTTCTTCGGCGCGCGTTTTTATCTTCACCACGGTCATCATGGAACGCACGTCCTGGAGAAGCAGAATTCAAACGGGACTCGTCATCATCCTCGTCGGGCTGATCACGTTTTTCGTCTTCACCGACCGCGACGGCGCCGCGAGCGCGCCTTACTCGGGCTCCCAGGCGCTGAGCCGCGTCGAGCGGGGATTCACCTCGATGGTGACCTGGTTTAGCGATGGCGCGCGCGACAAGAACCGCGACATGCAGCGGGTCCACGACGACTACGAAACGCGCACCGAAGACCGGGTCAAAAAGAGCAGCGGCGAGTAACCAGGGCGCCTGCGCCACCTCGAGTCCCATTTATCGTTTTCCAACGAGCCTGAAAGTGCGCTAGTATTGGTGTGTTCACACATTCAATACTCTTTATTAGCGCATTATGCTCGCACTACGCCGACATTTTTTCTTCTTTCCGCTCGTCCTCCTCCTCGGCGCATCGACGCTGCATTGCGGAAGCTGCGACGAGGGAACCGTCAACACCAATAGCGACTCCGACGCCGCCCTCACCGACGACGCGACCGACGACGCAGACGACCAGGACGTATCCACCCCGGACGCAGATGACACCGGAGACGAGGACACCGACGCCGCGGAGTGCACCGGCACGGCCTGCGGCGACCAGTGCTGTGAGGGCGGCGAAGAATGCGTCGAGGACCAATGCCTGCCGGCCTGCGCGGGCACGCGCTGCGGAGAGGACCTGGGGCTTTGTTGCGAGGGCTCCGAGCTCTGCCTGGGCGACAGTTGCGTGATGCCCGGCGACGACTGCGAGCGCACCGAACAATGCCCGGTCGAAGAGATCTGCGAGCCCACCGTTGGAAAATGCGTGCCGCGCTCGAGCGTCGAGGTCTGCGAATTTATCCCGCCGGTCGGCGAGTTCACCCCCGAGATCTCGTGTAGTTGGCCGTCGGGCACCCCGGAGGTCAACGGCGGACGCATCCACGTGGTCAATAACCCGCTGGTCGCCAACCTCACCGACGACAACGGCGACGGGCTGACCAACACCGAGGATGTACCCGACATCGTCTTCTTGACGCGCTCTCCGGGCTGCTGCAACAAGCCGGGCACGCTTCGCATCGTCAGCGGCGAGTGCAACGCCGACGGCTCGATGAACGAGATCGCCTCGCTCAACAGCGCCCCGATGATCAACGACGGCCCGGCCGCGCTGGGCGATCTGACCGGCAACGGCGTACCCGAGATCGCCGCGATCAGCTATAACGGCCCTACCAATACAAATGACCAGCAACACCCGCAGGGCGTGGTCGTCTGGACGCGCACCAAAGACGACGGCTCCGAATGGGAGGTGCTGTGGCGAAATACCGAATACCCGACCTACGGCGTGCATAGCTACGGCGGCGCAGCCATCTCACTGGCCGACCTCGACGGCGACGGCAACCCGGAGGTCATCGTCGGCAACGTGGTGCTCGACGGCCAGACCGGCGACCTCAAATGGGACGGCGTGCAGACGACCAACGGCGAGGGCGGCATCGGCAATAACGCGTTTTTAGGGCCGGTCTCCTCGGTGGGCGACGTCGATCTCGACGGCAACCAGGAGGTCGCCGCCGGCAATACGCTCTATGACCACAATGGCGCGGAGATCTGGACCTACGATTACACCTCGTCGAATTCGAGCTGCCATGGCGGCGCCCGAGACAATTGCGACGGCTTCACCGCCATGGCCGACTTCGACGACGATCCCGAAGGCGAGGTGGTCATCGTGCGCCTGGGCGAGATCTTCGTGATCAACCACGACGGCACGCTGTTGTGGAAGCAGGAGATCCCCGTCGACGATTGCATGCGCAACGGCCAGATCGCCAACGAAGCCGGCCCGCCGACCATCGCCGACTTCGACGGAGACGGCCGCCCCGAGATCGGCACCGCCGCGGCCGACTTCTACACCGTCCTCGACATGGACTGCGACGCCGACCCGGTCCCCGACGGATGCCACAGCCAAGGCGTGCTGTGGGCGACCCCCAACGAGGACTGCTCGAGCCGAGTGACCGCCTCGAGCGTGTTCGACTTCGAGGGCGACGGCAAAGCCGAGATGGTCTACGCCGACGAGAATACTTTCCATATCTACGACGGCACCAGCGGAGACATCTTATTTTCGGACCCCTCCCACAGCAGCAACACCCGCATCGAGATGCCGGTGGTCGCCGACGTCGACAACGACGGAAACTCCGAGGTCGTCATCCCCTCGGCGACCGACCAGGGCATCAAGGTCTGGGCCGACGCCGACGACAATTGGGTGCGCACCCGGCGCATCTGGAACCAGCACGCCTATTCGGTGACCAATATCGACGAAGACGGCCACATCCCGTCTCACCCACAGCCCAATTGGCGAAACGGGCGCCTGAATAGCTTCCGCCAGAATACCCAGCCCGGCGGCGTCTTCGACGCCCCGGATCTGGCGATCGAGGAGATCGGATTGGGTGGCGCCTGTGAGGGCGCCGAGAACGTCAATATCACCGTCGAGGTCGGCAACCAGGGCGCCCTGGGCGAGGGTGCCGGCGTCCCGGTGCATATCTTCGCCGTCCACGACGGCGACTCCACGCAGATCGATTCGCTGGAGACCACCCGGCGGCTGCTGCCCGGCCAGAGCGAGACGCTGTCGTCTGCCTGGCAGGTCCCCGATGGCTGGTGGGCCGACGGCTTTTCGATCCAGGCGGTCGTCGATCCCGACGCCGAGATCAACGAATGCGACGAGGACAATAACGAGATGGACGCCGACTCGGCGGTCCTCGCCCTGGATCAGTCCGGCCTGGAGATCAGCGAATTGGAGGCGATCACCACCGCGTGCGGCCAAACCGCCCAGCTCACCGTCGAGCTGACCGTCGAGAATACCGGCGACGAGATCGTCGCCGCCGACGCCCCCGTGCTCATCGAGGCGAGCTCGTCGGTCGACACGGTGACCGTCGACACGGTGCGCACCTCACAGGCGCTCGCTACTGGCGACACCGAGGAGTTTTCGGTGTCCTGGAATGTGCCCATCGGCTTTATGGGGCCCGAATTCGACATCACCGCCACCGTCGATCCCGACGGCGAGGTCCTCGAATGCCCCCAGCAGCACTCGGCCACGATCACTGCACAGTGTGAGCCGGAGGGATGAGACAAGCTTCAATTGGCCAAATTTGCGAATGACGTTGTCAACGACGATATAAAACGCTATTTTCAAGCTCACGAAAATGTCGTGTTGACACGATATCTCAGCCGTGGAAATGCACCTGTGGTGCGCATTGTTTGTTGGTAGTGACGTGCCCCCAACAGGTTCAACTCAGACAAGGGTGAAGGACAATCGTTAGGAGAAGCAGAGATTCGCGTGGTGGAAGTGATTCGTATCGGGTCAACAACCAAGTGCGCGCCCGAGAGGTGCGTCTGGTCGATCCCGACGGTGAACAACTTGGCATCATGACCGCCGACGAGGCGCGTGAGAAAGCCGAGGAGTTCGGTCTCGATCTGGTCGAGGTCGCTCCCAAGGCCAACCCGCCGGTCTGCAAGGTCATGGACTATGGAAAGTTCAAGTACCAGCAGTCCAAGAAGAAAAAGAAGGCCACCGACAACGTCAGCCTCAAGACGTTGCGCATGCGCCCCAAAACCGAGTCGCACGACTTGAACACCAAGCTCAATCGGGCCTCGGATTTCTTGGATAAAGGCAACCAGGTTCGCTTTGTCATGCAGATGCGCGGCCGTGAGCGTCAGTTCACCGACCGCTGGGTCGAGCAGCTCGAGGAGATCATCGAGATGCTGCGTGAGAAGGTCGACCGCGACATCAAAGTGGTCGCCGTCCCGGAGAGTCAGGGTTGGCAGATCACCGCGGTAGTCGAACCGGCATAGCCGGCCGAACGCCCGCCTCCGAGATTGGAGAGTTGCGTGGCCACATGGCTCGCACAGACCAGACTGCTGGCCGTGCGTCTGTGGCGATTCGCGCTGCGCATCGTCAAGCGTTTTTTGGCCAACCAGGGAATCCTTTTGGCCGGCAGCTTGGCTTATAATAGCCTGCTGTCGGCCATTCCGCTTTTTGCCGTCCTGGTGATGTCGCTGTCCTTTTTCTTAGACGAGGCGCTGCTCTTGGAGACCATCTCCGCCGAGCTGCGCCTGCTCTTTCCCGGCCAAGCCCACACCCTCACCGAGACATTGAAGGCCCTGCTCGACGCCCGCTCAGTGCTCAGCGGCGTGGGTATTCTGGTGCTGATCTTCTTCAGCTCGATCGCCTTTCGCATGCTCGAGGAGGCGATCGCCAACATCTTCCACGTCCCCGATCACGTCGAGGGCCGCAGCTTCTGGGTGTCGGCGCTGATCCCGTATGTCTATATCGTCTGCATCGGCATGGGCATCGTCGGGGTGACCATCCTCATCGCCATCCTCGACGGTTTCGGGGAGGCGACCATCACCTTTTTGCGCTGGGAACTCCCCGTCGAGGCGCTGCCCAGCATGGTCCTGTACATCTCCGGGTTCATCGGCATGACCGCGCTCTTCGCCTCGGTCTACAAGGTGCTGCCGATCGTCGAGATCGACGTGCGACGCGCGCTGGTCGGTGGGCTGTTCGCCGCGGCGCTCTGGGAGATCGTGCGCCGTATTCTGGTCTGGTACTTCGCCAGCATCTCGCTGGTCAACGTCATCTACGGCTCGCTGGCCACGGTCATCGTCGTCTTGCTGAGCCTGGAGATCGGCGCGGTCATCCTGCTGCTGGGCGCCCAGATCATCGCCGAGCTCGAACATAGCTCGAATTTCGGGGTGCCCTGGTATGAAGATCCCCGGGAGATGGAGGAGTTGGAGGAGGCTGAATCGGCTGAAGATCCCGACGACGCGTGACTATTCGGCAGGGTCTTCAGCTTCTGCATCACCGGCGACCTCATCCCCCTCACCCGACTCGAGCGCACTGATCGCCTCGGCGAGGTCTTTGCGGATGCAACCGTAGCAGTCGGTGCTGTTGAAGCTGCCGCATCCGGTCTTGGGCTGACGGTCGTAGAAGCGCAGGATCTCGAGGCTTCGGGGGTCGCCGGTGTCGACCAGGGCGTCGATCTGCTCGCGGTGGGCGTCGCAGCCGCGTGCGAAGCGAAGCTCGATGGAGGCGCGGTTCCACGCCTCGAGCTCTTCGAAGCGCCCGCTCTCCTCGAGCATCTCTCGGGCCTGGCGCCTCATCTTGCTGCTATCTCCCAGGCGCGCCAGCGCGCTCAACCGGCGGTCTGAAACCTGCCGGGGAAGCTTGTCGAGCAGGATACGCCGGGCGCGCTCGGCCTGCTCTTCGTCGCTCGAGGAGAACCGGGCGACGACGTCGTCGAGGAGCCGATCTTCGCTGGCATAGCGCGGCTCGAGGTCCAGCGCGTGCTCGTAATGCTCGAGCGCGGCGGTCCAATCCCCGGCCACCGCGTGGGCGCGGCCGAGCAAGAACTTCAGGTGGGCGTTGTCGGCATCTTGCTCGGCGAGCCCCTCCAGACGCACGACCGCCTCACCGGCGTCGCCGGTCGCCAGCGTACTGATGACGTCGTCGGCGCCGTGGTCCTCCAGGTAGTGCTGGCGCTGCTCGCTGAGGTCTTTGGCCTCCTCCTGGCGCGCCTCCGGGCTGACCGCCCCGCCGCTGGGCCAGACCAGGTAGACCACCGGCGCGACCAGCAGCGCGGCCAATAGGAGCGCCGCGGCGCCCATCGCGACGCCGCGCACGATCGAATTTTCGTTGGCCCAGTTTCGCACCTGTTCGATGCGCGGGCCGACTTCGTGGGCGACTTCTTGGGCGACATCGCGAAGGGCCATCGTGCTGGTGTCGGCGGCCTCGCGGGTGATCGCAAACCAACTCTCGGTATTGCCCGACTCGCGAATGCGCTCGAGCTCTTCTTGGACTTCTCTTGCCGACGCGGGCCGATCCTCGGGCTCCTTGGCCATCAACTTCTGGATGAGCGTGTCCAGCCGGCGCGGCACGCCGGACTGCGGCATGCGCTTTCGGATCGACGGCGGGTCCTCGGTCATATGCATCGCCATGACCTTGGCCGGATTCTTGTCGACGAACGGCAGGGTCCCGGTGAGCATCTCGAAGAGCATCACGCCCAGGCTATAGAGATCGGCGCGGTGGTCGATATGCTCGGAGCCGGCCGCCTGCTCGGGGGCCATATAATGCGGCGTGCCGTAGATACGCCCCGCCTGGGTAATCTTGCTGCTCGAGCCGTCTTCGCCGATGCGCACCCGGGCGACGCCGAAGTCCATGATCTTGACATAATCGTGATCGCCGTCGCGCTCGACGAGCATGATATTCTCGGGCTTCAAATCCCGATGAACCACACCCAGCTTATGCGCCTGCTCGAGCGCCGCGCATATCTGCTCGGTGATATGCAGCGCGCGGGCGGGCTCGAAGCGCTCCACGCACACGAGGGTCTCGTCGAGGGTATTGCCCTCCAGGTACTCCATGACCAGGAAGAAGCCGCCCTCCTCCATCTCGCCGAAGTCGGTCGCCACGCACACATGCTGGTGGTCGATATGCGCGGCGGCTTGCGCCTCCCTGCGAAACCGCTCGACCGCCTCGCCGTGGCCGACCACTTCCGGGAGCATCACCTTGACCGCCACCGTCTTCTTCATCAGCGTGTGCTCGGCCCGATACACCTCTCCCATGCCGCCGCGCCCCAGCGACCCCTCGATCCGATAGCGCTCGGACAAAAGCCGGCCGGTCAGGTCCCCATCGGGAACCGCCGCGACCTCGGCGATCAGCGGATCGCCGCCCCGACTCGCCACTGTTGGTTGCTCATTCGACATGAAAGATTTGCCTTGTTTCCATCAACTTACCAGCACCGTACACAAGAATCGAACACGCGTGAATATGCGATTGGACTGCGGGCTTGGGGCTTGGGGTACTGCGGGCTTGGGGCTTGAACTGCGGGCTCATGGTACGTTGCGGCCGTGGCCCTCGTCGAGCACCCAGAATCGCTCGGGGTCGACGTCCTGGTCGGCCAGCGCCTCCTCGAGCGCCTCGACCGGCTCGGCGTAGCCGTCGTCGGCCAGGCGGAAGGTCCCCCAATGCATGCCCATGCTCGTCTCGGCCTCGAGCACCCGGTGGGCTTGGACCGCCTCGGCCGGCGAGATATGCACCGGGCTCATAAACCAGCGCGGCCGAAACGCCCCGATCGGCAAGATCGCCAGTCGGGGCGCGCCGAATTGGGCGTTGATCTGCTCGAAATGCGGCCCCCAGCCGGTATCACCGGCGAAGTAGACCGGCCCCGCCGGCCCCTCGAAGACGTAGCCGCCCCACAGCGTCTGGCCGCGATCACACAACCCGCGACCCGAGAAGTGCTGCGCCGGCACCAACGTCACGCGCACCTCGTCGCTGGCCGGGACGCGCTGCCACCAATCCAGATCACCGGTATTTGTGATGCCGTTGTCGCGAAGCAGCCGCGAATTTCCAAGCGGCACCACAAAGCGCGGCGAGTGCTCCTTATCCAGACGTTTGAGCGTCGGGATATCGGTGTGGTCGTAGTGGTTGTGGCTGATTACGACCACGTCGATCGGCGGCAGATCCTCGAAGCGAAGCCCGGGCGCGCGCCTCCGGGTCGGGCCGACCCAGCTCACCGGGCTCGTGCGCTCCGACCAGATCGGGTCGGTCAAAATATTGAGCCCATCCATCTGAATCAACGTCGTCGCGTGGTTGACCCAGGTCACCCGAAGCTCGCCATTTTCGACCCGCTCGGCCGGCGCCGGACCCGGCTCACTGTCGACCCAATCGGGCCACTCGCCCTGCTCTTTGGTCAACTGCCACCTCAAAAACCCGCCCGACTCCTGGCGCTTGCGCTCGGGCACGTTGCGAAATCGCTCCCCGTCGAAATGATCCGACTCGGGCCCCTCGTAAGGCGGCGCCGAGAACGTACAGCAACCCATCGCCAGGCCGGCGGTGAGCGCGCCGAGACCGGCGCCGAAGAGCAGCTTCCACTTGTGCTTTTTGAGCGTGGTCAACATTCAATGCTTCCAGCTATTCATAGTTGATTAATCAAGAGGGTGAGCGACCCCCGCTGGCTTGTCCAGCGGGTGAACCAGCCTGGCCAGCTAGGGTCCATGCGGCCTTCGTTAGACCCCCGCTGGCTTGTCCAGCGGGTGAACCAGCCTGGCCAGCTAGTATAGGTATTTCTCCAACTCGCGCACGTTACCGGGCCAGTGGTAGGCGAGCAACATGTCGACAGCCGGCGTGGAGGTGCGTATGACCGAGCTTTCGTGAGCATCTTCGTCGTACGCGTTTCCCCGTGGTCGTGGTCGTGGTCGTAATCGAACTGCAGGCCCTTCGACTCCACGACCAACCAAGGTTGTGCCGTTCGTCTACGTCTACGTCTACGACCACGGGAGTGCACCAATGTCACGTACTTGATTGCAATTT
>JBKGZI010000209.1:0-10478 GCA_046545675.1 Persicimonas sp. | reverse complement strand
GGAGGGGCACCGCCAACGACCACCCCACCTTGATCCTCCCCACGCTGGAAAACGCATGGGGAGGAGACACTCCCACCTTAGTCCTCCCCACGCTGGAAAACGCATGGGGAGGAGACACTTACACAGAGCTTTGTTGATGACCCAGACACTCAGACAAGACTACCTCGACCCGGCCGTGCTCGATGAGCTCGGCCCGATTCAGGTCAAGGCGCGAAGCCTCGTCGAGGGGATCCTCGCCGGCCTGCACCGCTCGCCGCACCACGGCGGGTCGGTGGAGTTCTCCGAGTACGTCGAGTATTCGCCGGGCCACGAGATCCGCCATATCGACTGGAAGGTCTACGCCAAGAGCGACAAATATTACGTCAAGCAATACGAGGACGAGACCAATCTGCGCGCCTATATGGTCGTGGATAGCTCCGGGTCGATGGACTTCCACAGTGAGCAGGCGCCGATCTCCAAGCTCGACTATGCCTCGTATTGCTCGGCGGCGTTCTCGCATTTGCTGCTGCGCCAGGGAGACGCGGTCGGGGCGCTGAGCTTCAATCAAGAGCAGCGCCAATTTTTGCCGGCGAGCGCGCGCAAAGACCACCTCGATGATATTTTTTATCTGCTCGACAACCAGCCGGCCAAGGGCAAGACGGGGCTGGACCGGGCGCTCAGGACGATCGCCGAGCGGGCCAGCCGGCGCAGCGTGGTGCTGTTATTTAGCGACTTTTTGGACGCCGACGGCGAGGCGATGAAGCTGCTCAAGGTGCTGCGCCACCGGCGCATCGACGTCGCCGCCTTTCATGTCGTCGATCCCGCCGAGATCACCCTGCCCTACGAGGGCATGATGCTCTTCGAGGGGATGGAGGGCGAAGGCGAGCTTCTGGTCGACGTCGACGACCTGCGCGACGCCTATGTGAAGCGCGTGCGCGAGCACCTCGCCTACGTCCAACGCGAGTGTGAGCTGAGCGACGTCGAGTACTTCCGCTTCCCGACCACCCAGCCCATCGAGCAGACCTGCCTGACATTCTTGAGGGGGAGGTTGTGAGTTTTATCGAGCCACTTTTTCTGGCGGGGCTTCTGGCAGCGGCGATCCCGATCGTCGTGCACCTGATCAACCGGCGAAAGGCGACCCGCCAGTCGTTCCCGGCGATGCGGCTGCTCCAGGAGTCCAACAAAAAAGAAGCCAGCTCGATCAAGGTGCGCCAGTTCCTGCTGCTCAGCCTGCGCGTGCTGGTGATCGCGGCGCTGGCGTTTGCGCTGGCCAAGCCCTATTTCCTCAGCGACGAGGGCGTGACCGCCTCCGAGCGGCTGCCCACGGCGGTGGCGTTCGTCGTCGACGACAGCGCCTCGATGCAGCACGCAGACTGGTGGCCCAAGGCCGTCGGGCACTTCGAAGATGAGATGGGCGGGCTTCGCCCCTGGGACGAGGCGGCGTTGATCACGGCCACGGCGCCCGACGGGCCGATGACCCGCTTTAGCGACAACCACGGCGACGTCAACAAGGCCTTCGAGAAGCTCGGCCCCACCGACGCCAGCGCCGATCTGTCCGAGGCGATCGAGGCGGCCGGCGATCTGCTCAGCGGCTCGCAACTGCCCAGCAAGCGCATCGTGGTGATCAGCGATTTTGCCCGGGGCGGGTTTCCGGCAAAGCCGACCGTCGAGACCAAGATTCCCTACGAGATCCGTCAGGTCCCGGTGCGCTCCGATCGCGCGACAATCCCCGACAATCTGAGCGTGACCGCGGTCGATTACCAGCAGGAGCACTCCGGGCGCGGGGGGGCCTGGGAGATCAACGCCACCGTCCAGAATTGGGGCGCCGAGGACCAAAAGGGCGTCCAGCTTCGACTCAATATCGACGGCGAGGACATCGGCGGCGGCCTGGTGGACGTGCCGGCGGGCAAGAAAGCCACCCACACCTTCCGCCATCACTTCGAGGGCTCGGGGGTGCGCCACGCCTACGTCGAGCTGGTCGACGCCGACCGGCTCGCGGTGGACAACCGCCACCACTTCAGCGTCGACCTCAAGGAGCGTATTCGCGTGCTGGTGGTCAACGGGGAGCCGAGCGGGGTGGCTTATAATGACGAGACGTATTTCCTGGCGCGTGCGCTCAACCCCGGCAGCCGCAGCCAGTCGACGATCCTGCCCGAGGTGGTCAGCGGCGAGCGCCTCGAGCGACAAGACCTGGGGAGCTACGACGTCGTGATCCTGGCCAATATGTCCAGCGTCTCCGACTCCGAGGCGGCCAAATTGGAGAGTTTCGTCGACGGCGGCGGCGGCTTGATGCTCACGATGGGCGATCAGGTCGACACCTCGACGTGGAATCGCACGATGGGCAATCTCTTGCCCAAGCCGCTGCGGGGTCTGAAGCGGCTGGCCGAGCGCGACGACCCGGACGCGCCGGTCAAGATCACCCAGCTTGGCAGCGGCAACCGGGAGCACCCGGTGTTCCGGATCTTCGATATGCCCGGCGGCGCCGCGCTGCAGTCGGTCAACGTCTTTAGCTATATGCTGCTCGAGCCCGCCCAGCCGGCCCAATCGCGCGAGATCTTGACCTATAAGGACGGCGCGCCCGCGCTGCTCGAGCGCAAGGTCGGCGACGGTCGCGTCGTCTTATTGACCACCACCATCGACCGCGAGTGGAGCGACCTGCCGGTGCGCACGGTCTTCTTGCCGCTGATGCGGCGCAATATGGAGTTTCTGGCTCGTCGGGCGACCTCGGCGGGCAAGGACCGGCCGGTGGTCGGCAAGCCGGTGACCATGGATGTGTCGGGCCTGGTCGACGAGCGCGCGATCGTGCGCGGCCCCGACCAGAAGCGCGTGGTCTTGGAGCCCAACGACTCCACGGTCACCATCACCCCCGACCGGGTCGGCCATTACGAGGTGTGGGCGGACTCCGACGAGTCCAGGCGAGACTCGGAGAAGCCGCGAAACCGGCTCGATGCGCTCTCCTTTGCCGCCAATGTCGACGCCGACGAATCCCAACTCGAGGCGCTCGGCGAAGACGTCTTCGAGCCGTGGACCGCCCAGGCCGACGGCGACGAGGCCGAAGGCAAAGGCGAGGCCGCCGAGATCAAAGACGAGCGCCGGGTCAACGTCTGGCCGCCGATCCTCTTTGTGGTGACCATCTTTTTGCTCCTCGAGACGATCCTCGGCACACGCCGAAGCGTGCTCGCACGCGTCTGGAGGCGCATGACCTTCCAAAAAGAACCCGAAGTCGACGTATGAGCACCTACACCTAACTACATGCCCATCAAATTTGACAAATAGGTATTGTTCGGAGTAGATACAGAGGCCTGAGAGTAATTGAATGAATCTGTGAGCGAAGCTCACCAGACCTCTGGAGAATTTGATGCGCCTATCCACTCGACTTTCCTTCCTCGCGTTGGCCGGCCTCCTGGTGCTGTCCGGTTGCGGCGACGACCAAGCTCAAGCCAACAACGAAAACGGGCAGCAGCAGACGTCGGACTCTCCACCGCTGACGCCGATCGACGAGCTCTTCGACGGAGAGCGGCCCGATAACGCCGACCTCCCCGCGCAGGGCAAGGCCGACGCGGTCTACCCAGACGAGTTCTCGGATCTGCTCGAGCTGCAAACGCCGGTCAAGAGCCAGGGCAGCCGCGGCGTGTGTTCGATCTTTTCGAACGTCGCGCTCATGGAGCACCTGTACATCAAGGAAGGAACGCTGGAGAACCCGGACTTCTCCGAGCAATACCTGCAGTGGTCGGTCAAGAACGAAGTCGGCGCATTCCGCAACACTGCAGGGTCGAGCTCGCGCAACAACCTGCAGGCGATCTCTCAATACGGCATCGTCGAAGAGTCCGCGTGGCGCTACGAGCCGAACCCCTGGGGGGCGTCGGACGACGAGGACTGCGAGGGTGATTCGATGCCGACCAAGTGCTACACCAACGGCGAGCCGCCCGAAGAGGCGTTGGACGCCGAAAAGTGGACCCTGCCGCGTGGGGAGTGGGTGTCCACGCGCCCCGACGACATCAAGGCGGTCATGCACGAGAAGGGCATGGCGGTCGTGGTCGGCCTGGACTTCTTCTACCAGTCTTGGAACCACGGCGCCTCGGATCTGCCCACCAACTCCGAGTACTCCAATAACGGCTACGTGCTGTATCCGAACGACACCGACAAGCAAAAGAGCCGGGAGAACCGCGCCGGTCATTCGATCTTGTTGGTCGGCTGGGATGACGACCTCGAAGTCCCGCGTATGGACGCCGAGGGCAATGAGATGGTCGACGAGAACGGCGAGACGATCACGGAGAAGGGCTTCTTCATCTTCAAGAATAGCTGGGGCACCGGATTCGGCGCCGACAACCCGCACGGAGCCGGCTACGGCTTTATCTCGATGGACTATGTCGAGGAATACGGCACCGCCTATATGAGCGACGTGCCCGAGCTCGAAGTCCCCGAAGAGATCTGTGGCGACGGCGAGGACAACGACGGAAACGGCGACGTCGACTGTGAAGACGCCGCCTGCGCCGATCACGCCTTCTGCAACGAGGAGAGCGACACCGCCGAGTACTCCAGCGACGAGACGGTCGACATCCCCGACAACGACGACGAAGGGGCGTCGACCACCATCGAGGTCGACCGTGAGGGCGCCATCGCGAGCCTGGCCGCCACCGTCGACATCACTCACACCTACCGCGGCGACCTGACCGTGTGGCTGGAGAGCCCCACGGGCGACTTCGCAGCGCTGGTCGAAGAGGATGGCTCCTCCGAGGACGACATCCAAGAGACGTTCGTGGTCACCGACTTCGACGGCGAAGAGGCCAGCGGCACCTGGACGTTGTACGTCTGGGACGGCGCTGAGCTGGATACGGGGACGTTGAATGGTTGGAGCTTGGAGATTGGTTACTAATTGGCTAATTAGTGACGATTGGGGGCCTGAGAAGGCCCCCAATCCTCCCGATCAGTCCCCAGCCTCCCGCCGATGCTTCACCGCTCGATCGACCGAAAACCCTCCCGGCCCGCTGATCAGCAGCGCCAACACCATGCCCAAATATAAGAGCGGAACCTCGATGCCGCCCTCGCTGGCCAGAAAGCCGTTGGGCAGGTGAACCATGAACATCGCGACGAGCATATTGATGGCCAGCAGCGCCGAGAAGACCGCTGTCAGCGCCCCCAGAATCAGCGCGATCCCCCCGCCGAATTCGATGAAGCCGACCACCCAGGCCATGACCTCGGGCAGCGGTACGCCCATCCCGCCGAGCATCTCGACGAAGCCGGCTTGGGCCTGCGAGTCGAAGAGCTTGGGGAATCCGTGGATGATAAAGCCCACCCCGGCGATGAGCCGCAGCGGAAGCGGTGCTAAGCGATATCGGTCGATAGCCATTTTTGTCTCCTGCAACGGGACCGTGAGTCGTCACACGAGTCAAATCTAAGCAGAAGACCTCAGTAGGTTAGGGGGTTGCCGTTCCCCAAACCCCAAGCCCCAAGCCCGCAGTTCAACCCCGCCGGCGCAGCTCGTCGACCGCATCCTCCAGCCCCTGCATCGTAAACGGGTACATATTGAACAGTTTCTGGATGGTGCGCGTGGTCCAGCTGCCCCACCACTTGGGTTTGTCGGGGTTGAGCCAGACGGTGCGCGGGATGGTGTCGCGCAGTTGGCGCAGATAGTCGATGCCCGGCTTGTCGTTGTAATGCCAGTAGTCGACCGAGCCGCCGGCCTGGGTGAGCTCGGTGGGGGCCATCGCGGCGTCTCCGACGACGATGCAGCGCCAGGTGCGGTCGAGGTTTCTAAAGACCTCTTCGGTGGGCCTGCCCTCCTTTTGGGCCATATCGGTATATAGCGTCTCGTAGGGGCAGTTGTGGAAGTAATAGCTCTCGAAGCTCTTGAAGTGGCTGGCCTGGTGGGCGGCCGAGAAAAGCCGGGAGGTCAGCCGCGTGTAGGGGTTCATCGAGCCGCCGACGTCGCATAGCAGCAGGAGCTTGACGTTATTTTCGCGCGGCGGCCGAAAGACCAGGTCGATATAGCCGGCGTTTTTGGCGGTCTTGTCGATGGTGGCCTCGAGATCGAGCTTCTCCTCGTTGCCCTCGCGGGTCAGTTGGCGCAGCCGGCGAAGCGCCATGCCGATGTCGCGCACGTCGAGGGTCAGGTCTTTTCTGAGGTTGCGAAACCGCCGCTTCGAGGCGACCTGCACGGCGCTGCGATTGCCGCTCTTGCCGCCCACCCGGACCCCGGCCGGGTTCTGACCGGAGTGGCCGAACGGGCTCTTGCCGCCGGTGCCGATCCAGTGGCTGCCGCCGTCGTGGCGCTCGTCCTGCTCGGCGAGCCGCTTCTCGAACTCCTCGCGGAGCTCGTCGAGGCCTAGTTTCTTGAGCTCGGCGAGCTCCTCGGCGCTTAGCTGCGGCGGCGCCTTGGGGTCCTCCAGCCAACGCATCAGCTCGTCGTGCAGGCCGTCGAGCAGGCTCGCGTCAAATTCGGCATCCTCGAAGAATTCGGCGAACGCCTGGTCGTAGATATCGTAATGCTCGGGCCGCTTGATGAGCACGCTGCGCGCGACCACATAGAAATGCTCGAGGCTGCCGCGGGCGAGGCCCTTTTCGAGGGCGTCGATCAGGGCGAGGAACTCCGTGGTGGAGATGGGGAGCCCGCGGCTTCTGAGATGATATAGGAAGTTTATGAACAAGGCAGGGGTCCGGGGGTTCAGGGGTCCAGGGGTCCAGGGAGCTCAAAACTGCCCGAGATCCTCCTCGCGCTTGAGCAAAACGCCCATAAACGGCAGCTCACGCTCCAACGCCTCCGCGCTCACCCCCGCCCGCACCAAAGCCCCGATCCAATCGATCAGCTCGCTGGTCGACGGCTTTTTGCGCACCTCCGGCTGGCGGCGCAGCCAGTAGAACTTCTTCAGGCATTGCTGGAGGAGCTCGGCTTCGAGGTCGGGGTGGTGGACGCCGAGGATGTCGGCCATCAGGTCGGGGTCGGGGAAGTCGATATAGTGGAAGATGCAGCGGCGCAAAAACGCGTCGGGCAGCTCCTTTTCGGCGTTGGAGGTGATGATCACCACCGGCCGCTTATCCGCGGTGACCGTGCGTTGGGTCTCGGGGATATAAAAGCTCATCTGATCGAGCTCGTGGAGCAGGTCGTTGGGAAATTCCATATCCGCCTTGTCGATTTCATCGATGAGCAAGACGGCACGCTGCTCGCTGGCGAACGCTCTTCCAAGCGGTCCCAGCTTGATGTACTGCTCGATGTCGCTGATGTCGCCGTCACCGAAGCGGCTGTCGTTGAGGCGCTGGACGGTGTCGTAGACATACAGGCCCTCTTGGGCCTTGGTGGTCGACTTGATATGCCAGCGAAGCAGCGGCATATCGAGGTCCTGGGCCACCGCCTCGGCCAGCAGCGTCTTGCCGGTGCCCGGCTCGCCGCGGATCAACAGCGGCTTTTGGAGGGCCACCGAGACGTTGACCACGTCGCGCAGCTCGTCGTTGGTGATATAAGAGTCGGTGCCGGAGAAGCGGTCGAAGGGACTGGTGTTTTTCATGGTTCGTTCGGTCTCGAGTACCACGTGAGTGAACGCCAATTTAGTAGCGCGTCATGAGTTCTAACGTCAATGAGCCCCCGTCTATGTCCGAAGCTGACCAAAACCTGGCCGACAAAATCCTCGACCGCGCCAAAGAGCTCGGCTTCGATAAGGCGGCGATCGTGCCCGCCCGCCGGCTCGACCACGCCGATCAATACCTGGAGTGGCTCAAAGAGGGGCGCCACGGCGAGATGAATTATCTGGATCGCTACCACGAGATGCGCTCGGACCCGTCGGTCATGGAGGAGGGGACCAAGAGCTGCGTGGTGCTGCTCAAGAATTATTATCACGAGTGCGACAAGCTCGCCGGCGGGCTGCGCATCGCGCGTTATGCCCAGGGCGACGATTATCACGACACCCTGTGGGAGCGGATGCGCGAGCTCGCGGCGTTTATCCACGCCGAGTCCGGCGCCGAGGTCGCAACGCGGCCGGCGACCGACACCGCCCCGTTGCTCGAGCGCGACCTGGCCGCGCTGGCCGGGCTGGGCTGGGTGGGCAAAAACGCCATGCTCATCAACCCGGAGATCGGCTCGTTTTCGTTCATCGCCGAGGTGCTCGTCGATCTCGACCTCGAGCCCACCGAGCAGCTCGTGCCGGACCGCTGCGGGACCTGCTCGAAGTGCATGGACGCCTGTCCGACCAACGCGATCATCAGCCCGGGCGTCATCGACGCCAGGCGGTGCATCTCGTATCTGACCATCGAGCTGCGCGGGCCGATCCCTCGCCGGCTGCGCCCGTTGATCGGCGACCACGTCTTCGGCTGCGATATCTGCCAGGCGGTGTGTCCGTGGAACTCCAACGCCGAGCCGACCGACGATCCGAGCTTCCAGACCCGCGAGTCGTACCTGGACCTGAGCCCGGAGGAGCTGCTGTGCTTCGATCTTCAGGACTATATCGAGTACTTCAGCAAGTCGGCAATGAAGCGCGCCAAGCTGCACGGCCTGAAGCGAAACGCGGCGGTGGTCATCGGCAATACCTGCGACGAGTCTGTGGTGCCGCTTCTGGCCGGCCGGCTGCGTGGGGAAGAAGAAGAGCCGCTCATCCGCGGCCACGTCGCCTGGGCGCTCGGCCGTATCGGCGGCATCGAGGCCCGGGAGGCGCTCGAGGAGGCCGCCGAGCGCGAAGACGAGGCGTATGTGCTCGAGGAGATCCGCGAGGCGCTCGACACGTTCGAGGGGCGAGCACGCGCATCTGTTCTTGGTGGTTAGTTCTTGGTTCTTGCCTCGGTTTGTTACACTTTTACCAAGAACCAAGAACCAAGAACCAAGAACCAAGAACCAAGAACCAAGAACCAAGAACCGCAGCAAATTGCGGTGGGGGTCGAATGGCCGGATGCCTTTCGATAGGCGCAGGACTCACCTGTTTGTGCTGAGTAGCCGGCTCGCGCAATAATTCGTATCCACTGCGGCTCAACTATGGTATTCAATAGAAGGTGCCAGCATTTTTTGCGCAGATATATTCTGATTCAGCGACGCGAGTTAGATAGAGAACGCCATGCCCGATTCGTATTTTCGTATCGAGCGGCCTGAGGAGCAGAAGCTACCGGTGGTCGTCGACGTGCCCCACGCGGGCGAGTGGATCCCCGAAAAGGTCCGCGAGGAGATGGTCGTCGGGCGCAAGACGCTCAAGCGCGATCTCGACCTATACGTCGATCAAATCTGGGCAGACGCACCGGCCCTCGGCGCCACGCTCATCGCCTCGCACGTGTCCCGCTACGTGGTCGACCTGAACCGAGCGGCCGACGACGTCTCCCCGAAGACGGTCAAAGGCGGCAAGCGCATCGACAAGCCGGGCTATTACCAAGATCGCGGCGTGGTGTGGCGAAATACCACCAGCGGCGTCCCCGTGATGGCCGCCCCGATGTCCAAAAAGGCCTTCAAGGCCCGGCTCGCCGACTTCTACCACCCCTACCACAAAGCGTTGGCCGCCGAGATCGAGCGAGTGCGCAAAGAATTTGGCTATTGCATCCTCGTCGACGGCCACTCCATGCCGTCGAAGGGCCGCAGCGGCCACACCGACCCCGGCCACCGGCGCGCCGACATTGTCCCCGGCAACGCCGACGGCGACTCCTGCGACGTCACGGTGACCTGGACGGTCGAAGAGCATTTCCGCGACCATCACTTCTCGGTCAAGACCAACGAGCCCTATAAGGGCGGCTGGATCACCCGCAACTACGGCCGGCCCGGCGACGACGTGCATGCGATTCAGATCGAGATCAACCGCGATCTGTATATGAACGAGCGCACGTTCGTGATCGATCAGGGCGGGATCGAGCGGTTGAGAGTGGCGTGTAAGGCGTTGTTGCCGAAGTTGGCGGATATGGATGTGAAGTGAGTTCGGTGCCGGACCTTCCAGGCTGAACTAATTACACATCGTCGGTGCAGGTACCTAATACAAGACCCCTGCCGGTTCATCCGGCAGGTGAATAAGCCTGAGCGGGCCACTGGCGGCAACTTCGCTAAAATCATCATATTTCTCGCCCAACTAACCCACCGTGGGATCCAGATCCCGCCCCCAAAAACCAGCCAAGACATACCCCGGCGGTGCCTCCGCAGCCCCCTCTCTCGTGTCATCTAGAGGGGGGGCGGCCAGGCCGGAATGGTCATTTCAAACGGTGCGCAGTCCGTGGGGCTTCCTGTCGTTACGTTCACGCAACGCTGGGTGAGACGGTGCGTGTGAAGCGCGAAGCTTCTTTGGAGCCCTCATTATAGTTATCGGAAAAACGGGGCGAATCGTTGCGTCATTTCCAATAAAACGTGCTGTGGAGGGGCTCAGGAGGGTGCTTGCGTGTTAGCTAACCCAAGCTGATTCACCCGCCGGTCGAGCCGGCGGGGGGCTTGGGAGGGAGGGCCGTTGGTTAGCCCGCTCAAGCTGATTCACCCGCCGGTCGAGCCGGCGGGGGTCTTGGGAGGGAGGGCCGTTGGTTAGCCCGCTCAAGCTGATTCACCCGCCGGTCGA
>JBKGZI010000208.1:0-10501 GCA_046545675.1 Persicimonas sp. | reverse complement strand
AAAGGGAAACCGCTGGCTGCTTAGCTGCTTACGTATTTCCAGATCGCACCACTAGGGGGGCAGATTGACAATTTGAACAGACGCTTCTAGGGTACCGTTGCGTGTTTTGACCCCACCACACGCACCTTAATTTATAAACTTTGGGGGGGGATCTGTTATACGGAGTATTATTATGCTTGCGATGGCATCCTTTTTCATGCCACGAGCCAATCGATGTCAAGTGCTTGTTGGGCTTTTATTTGGTACCGTCTTGCTCTTGGCATCTGCATGCGGTGAGACAACGGAGTCCGAGGTAGTTGACTCCACTGAGACTCAACCAAAAGAACTTGCTGGAACTGGTGTTCAGACGGAGGATACGAGTGACTGGTACGGTTCTTATATCGAAGTAATGGGCTACAATGGTTCTGGTAGGTGTACCGCTACTATCGTAGGCCCTTACGCAGCTCTCACCGCGAAACATTGTGGCACAAAGCCGCAAATTGATTGGCCGTTTGAGCCAACGGTATTCTCCGTCTCGAATACGCTCGCAAATCCTTATGCGGATACTTCGCTCAAGTTTGCGCCTAGGTGGTGGGCCGCACTTAACGATGAGCAAATTGCAAACGACGGGCGAGAAACTGACTGGCCGGCGCAGCATGACCAGCGCGTGATATTTGTACCAAATCTCACCCCCGAGCTAATCGCCGACAATCTCCTTTTTCGTAACATAGGTGCCGCATCGATTGACGCGCACGCTCCAACGGACAGACAAATAGCTGTTGGAGTGTGCTCTTCGAATATTCAATGTAGTATTCGCGAGTATGTTGACGTCGACTACACTGACTCGGTGGAAGACAGCATTACAGATGTGAACCGCGATGGGTACTTCAACTTTAAGAAAGATGGCACCTTCTTCACTGGCGTTGAAGGCGGCGACTCCGGCGGGCCGACTTTGGGAAGTGCCATTACTTCGTGGCCGTGGTCCTATGACGGCGAAGTTGCCTCACACAGGCACGTGTTGAGCACGCACCAAGGATGCTCCAGCCAATACAGCGAGGCCTGTCATACGGCGCCAATGGCCAACAACGTCAACATCAGCCTCACTCCGAATCAGGCGTACACGGTTCGTCTCAATCAACTGTGGGCACGGGCGGCCATATCTGATGCCGATCAAGATGGCGTACCTTATGAATGCGACAGTGATCCATCAGATCCGGCATCTTCGGCAAATTCCTGTCCCACCGCCCTTGGAACGACGGACATAGATAAGCCACGCGGGCTCCTTCAGTGCAAAGAAGGGTTCGTTGCCACAGGCGTCAAAGGACGAGCCGGATGGATGATTGATGAACTAGCGGTTCGATGCACTCCCACAGCGTGTTTGCGTGAGGACGCAGCGTGCTCCGAAGAGTATTGGACGGACCATTTCGCAGGCGAATCCGGTAGCGGAACAGCGTACACGAGGACGTGCGATGCCGGCAAAGCCATTAATTATGTCCGGGGGCAGCACACGGCTGGAACCGATTTGTTCGAGATCTCTCTGAATTGTTATGACTACGATGCCTTGGTAGACAACGGCACGTATTCCGGCGGTCAATCTCTCGGGATCATTGGTAACAGCTTCGGGAGTCGAAACGAAGGGACTTCGACAGGCTGGGAAACCTGCGGTACAGACAGCTTCTTGATTGGCTTTGAAGCCCGAAGCGATTTTGAAGACGATCAAGTTCTTAAGAGGCTAACCGGTCTCCAACCCATCTGCTCAGAGCCCATCGATGAGTCTCCCTATCACGGAAGTATGGGGGGCACTCTCGAATCGCTCAAATGCCCGGCTAATTTTAGTGGCGTCGGCTTCATTTCTGCACCCTACACTCAGAACTCAGACTACGTTGGATTGCTCGGTCTCCTCTGCCTCAGAGATGATGACATTGGGACGACCCCATCCGACTACAAGCTCATCGCTGCGCATGGCAGCTATTATACCAGCGGCTATCTTCGTCCGGCGATGGTTGAGAAGTATCAATACTTTAAGGATGAGCACGGGCTCGGAAGTTCATTTGTTGAATCCAAGTGCCCAGCGGGATCAGTGGTTACTTCAGCCCGTCTTGCGACTGATTTAGCCGGTGATGGCCGCTTCATTAATCGATTTTACCGCTTCACTTGCCGTGACACTGCTACAGGGTCAACAACAAGCGTATATCCAATGGTCGGGGCGGTCGGTGGAACTTACGCAACTCTCGGATGTCCCGATTCTACTGCAGACACTGTCGTTGGGCTCAATCTGGATAGCGGCTGGCTGACCGACGGTGTGGGCTTGGTATGCAAGTAGGAGTGATGAAAAGGTTGCTATATGTCACAGCTACGTAACTGACTCACCAAAGCTTGGTGGCGAAGGCACCCGATCGTGGGAAGCGATCGGGTGCCTTATTATTTTGGTTGACGAATAGCTAAACCTGCCCCAAAAAACTGCCAGCTCAAATAGTTGGACGTGCGATTGTGTCGCTCACGATCGCTTGAGAGAATCGTTGAGTTTCTGAAATCAAACTCTTCGATATGTATGTAAAAACACAGCAACCTCAAAAATTAGCCCTAGATGCGCTCATCAACCCGGCTACAGCGATCCGTGATGCAGTGCATGCATACTTGTTTCCGTGTAAACTAGACCCTTATTTCGCCTATTCTGGATGGATTCGATACGTAGCTCGTCGCTCAGCGAATTTCTCACCGCGTGCATCATCACCTGGATATCCGTAAGCAAAGATGCCAGAGAGAACCACCGCCAATACGAAAAATGCACTTGCTTGTAGTGTAGCCACGCCGCGCGGACGCAGTGGCCAAATTGCATAGACTAGGAGGCCGACGACTATAAGAGCTAGAGGTACCAGCGACCAAAGACCCGACAACCCCAACCACACCATGCCGATATTTGGCGAGGGGGCCCCCATCTCCGCGAGCGGCATCGCGACCATGCGCAGAGGTGCTGTAACGGACGGAGGTAACTCTGGAAACATCGTCGAGACGAAAACGTTATATAGCACGCCCGCTACAAGCCACCCGATGACGGCGGCCAGCAGCGAGGGCCAACGGTTCTCAATTGCGTCGAGCGTGATAGCTGCAGAGATAGCGGCGAGGCCGAAGATGGGGACCAGAAGGCGAGGGCCAAAGGCCCATCCACCAAACCAGGCGTCAGCGCCACCCATTAAGAACAAGAGGCCGACCATGGATATGGCGGCGTAAACGGCGAGCCAGCGACAACGCCGCCAAAGATGCGCAAGTCCAAAGAAGCCGAGTAGGACGATTGGCGCACATAGCAATAGTCCACGAGACGGTGTAAATAACAAACCGTACAATCCTTCCAGCGACGGAAGGCTTACTCCGTAAATCCCCTCTACATGATTTTGCCGTGAAGCCGCGTGGGGCAGGTGGGCATAGCCGGTCTTTAGGAAGCCACCGAACGCAGCATTGTTGTATAAAAGCGTCAATCCGATTGGAACTGATGCGCCTAATAGCGGGGCTAAAATAGCGCGTATGCGCCGATGAGCCCTCACGGTGAGAAATCCCATCGCGAGCGCCACACAAATCACGACAGCTTGATACTCGACTGCAAAGGCACATGCACCGGCAAACCCGGCCGAAAACTGCCACGCTGACCGCCAGCGCTGATCCTCAGCGTCGAGTGATTTGATCACTGCCCACGCCGCAAGCAGCGAAAAGAAGGTGACCAGTGCGTGCCCATAAAAGGCGCTGCCATAGTGAAAAAAACTCGTGCCAATCGCGAAGAAGATGGACGCAATATTTGCGGACTGACGAGAGGCTCCAGAGCTCAAAGAGATGACACGAACGAGCAAGAAACTAAGCAACGCAAATGGAACCATCACCCATCGACGGACGAACACGTTGAGCTTCTCCATCGAGTCGCCTCCACCCAGAAGCTGGTAACCAGCGATAAATGGTAGAGCAATGACGCTCGAGCCCGGTGCCTTGTCGGTATAGAACTCCCCGCCACGTTTGGATATGTCAAAGGGCTTACCGTATTTTTCGACCTGATCCGTGACGGAGACATTGCCGTCGAGGAGAGCAAGACTCAGATAGATCCGTGTCCGCTCATTCGGCGCGGTCACCTGTGGAGACATCCAAGTATAAGCAAAAGCGATTCCTATAGCTAATGTCATCCAGACCAGTGGCTTGCTCCATAGATCACGCAAAGTAGCTCCAGTAGCGTTCGAGGTCGTGTTCGTTATCGTCATTGTTCATACTGAGTTTCGCGATCCCGGACGTGATGCCCGTACAGGTGTAAGCGCGCAGCCGTATAGTGATTTCCCCGCGCCTCCCAGGCGCGCCGTTTTATAGCAGATGCCCCCCATTGCTTCAATTTTGAGGACACCCGTCAACAAAAACCTCTTGAGTTTACGGCATTTGGGGGACTACCATCGCTCTACGACCTGTTCAGGGAAGAACAGGTGGTCGTTTGTATCACCACGGAAGGTCAATCATGCCACGCGACGAGCGGGATCGCTTCGCCGATCTCTTCAGCCAGCTTATGCACGCCGATCACGGGCGTGCGCCTCATTCCGAGCGCGACTCGTCCGATCGCGACTCGGCGCTCAGACTCCTTAGCCACTCGCTTCTCAACTATCTCTGTGCCGATGGCACCGACGCCGCCGATGAACTCGGTCGGGCGCTGCCGTGGCTCGCGGCCTTCTTGGATTTCGGCCGCGACGACGCGGGCGCAGGCGAGCTCGCCGGGCGACTGGTGGACACGCCGGCGGTCAGTACTCTGAGCGCCCAGATGATCCAGCGGCGCTTATCGTCTCGCGCGGTCGGCCACGAAGCCGCGCTGGCGCGCAGGGCGGTCGGGCCGCGGCTCGTCGATCCCAATGGGGCGAACCAGATTGAGCAGGACCCGCAGATCGCCGTCTTTGCGGCGCTCGCCGAGACCGAAGCGCGCTTGGCGCCGCTTGCCGAGCTGCCCGAAGACGAGCTCCGCGCCCGTCTGATGGGCGATTCGGCGACACTGGCCGCCGCCGTGGAGCTATGCGAGGACGCCGCCGACAACCCGTTGGCCGAACGTCTGCGTCGCTCGTTTGTCAGCCTGCGCTTCGACGAGCCCGTGCCCGCCGCGCGCCGCCGCAGCGACTCGCTGTGGATACTTGCTAAGCTGGAGGCCGCCGACGATGGCGACGACCCGCTCGAGCAGGCCGGCTTCGAGCTGTCCCGACGCGCGCGCGGCTTCGAGCGCGGCCTCGCTCAGAATATGAATCGGCTCGAGTTGATCCCGGCGGTGCGCGCGGCGCTGGCCTTCGGGCCGGGCCCGGGCGAGGGACAAGTCGCCGGGGCCGAGATTAGTTCCGAACACAGCAAAGAGAAGTTCGAGGCGCAGCTTCGCCAATTCGCGGCCTTTCGCTCCGATCCGGCGCTGCACCAGCTCGCGCTGGCGCTCATCGAGGTGCGCTGGCTGTGCGTGGACAATGTCTGCGGCGGCGCGCCGCTCAAGAGCCTCAGCCCGTGGGTCGACTACCTGCGCGGCGCCTGCCTCGAGCTGGCCGAAGTGCGCGAATGCACGCTGCGCGAGGCGATGAGCTACGCCCATTATTGCCTGCACCTGGTCGACGTCTGCGACTTCGCCGCGATGGGCCCGGACGCCTTCAACGACAGCACGCGCGACGCGCTCGGCGGGGTCGAAGAGGAGCTCAAAGAATTTGCGCTCGCCGGCCAACGCGAGGGCCTGTCGGACGGCGAGGCCGACCTCGGCCGCTTCGAGCGCGCCCGCTGGCGACGCGCCGGCGAGGCGGCTTATCTGGCCGATCGGCTCAGCCGACTGCGCGGCGCCTGGCGACGCGGCACCAGCCCCGGACCGCTGGGCGCGCCGCCCCAGCTCGACGCCGAGGTCACCGCCCACAGCCTGGCGCTGGTCGAGAGCCTGGTCGGAGCATCCGGCGAGGCCGACATCGCCTCGCTGGCCGGCCTGGTCGAGAACGCGCGCTTCGTCGAATTTCTGTGGCTCGAGAAGCTCGAGCCCTCCCACCTGCTCAAGCTCTTGGCCATCGCCGCGGCGTCGGCGCGCGACCTGCCCGGCGTGGACATCAGCCGGCCGTTTCTGGTCGACCTCGGCCCGCTGGGCCGCTGGGCCGGCGACCCCGAGCGCGGCCGGCTCAACCGCCGCATCCTCGCCGCGCTGCTCGACCAACGCAAAATGGGCGACATCCTCCAGGGCCAAAACGAACCCGCCGCGCTGCGCCGCGGCATCGTCGGCCAGGCCGACGCCGGCTCGGCCGATGCCGCTAGACCAGCAAGCCCAACACTCACGATGAGCTTCGTGGCCAACGACGAGCTCAAGGCCCTGCTCGAGCTCATGGGCACCACCACCGCCGACTCCGGCGAGCTCCAGGCCGCCCTGGAAAAGCGGCTGCACCAGGTGCTCGACAACCTCGGCGACGACGACGCCTCATCCGCCGACGCCGATCCGTCCGAGGGCGCCCAGGTTCCTGCACCGCCTTCTATTTGAGAAGCGCCGCGAATCAACCTTTAGCCCAGAATATCCACGTGGCCCACGGGGGCGCGACCCCGCCTATTAACGCAATTAAGATTGAGGTCCACCGATCGGCGGCTTGGTCGATAGCCGAGGCCACGAACCAGCGAGCATCGTCAGATGCGAAACTGTTAATCTTAAATCCGTTAATAGGCCGGCTCCCACGCCGGTGGACTATGTCCGATTTCTGGACTTTGGTCGATCCTCCCCAACCAACCATCTGTCCCCACCAGACCCCACACCCGTGACATCCTGTCACACATGTCGGGCCCTGTGCGTCTATGTAGGTTTTTATCCTACATATTACCACAGTGTGCGCAAATGTGCCTTTACTGGCCACATGAAGGGGGTTCAGCTTTATTCGCTGACTTTTTTGCTCGACTCGCCGCGGGCTGGCATGGCCGTTGCTCTATAAAGACGATGAAGCAAGCGTGAGTCGCTTCTGGAACAATCGGAGTCAGCCATGAGCAAATTCATCGTCGCCATCGTCGCCCTGGTCACCTTCGCCGCCGCAGCGCCGGTTTCGGCCGAATACCTGCCCGACGGCCAAGAGCAGCGCGATGTCGTCCCCAGCCGCGATATGATCGTCGATTACCTCGCCGGCGAAGGTTATGTGCTCAGCCGCCTCGAGCTCCGCGAGTACTCGCCCGATCCGGTCGAGGACCTCATCAAAATCGCGACCACCGAATCGCACGACAACCAGGTGCGCTCGCGCGCCATCGAGTCGCTGGGCCTTTACCGCCAAGACGCCCGCGTCTCCGAGACGCTCGGCGAGATGGTCGACACGATGAGCACCCGCACGCCGCTGTTCTCGGTGGCGCTGCACTCCTACGCACACGTCCACGGCGAGGCCGGCGCCGAGACCGTCGCCGAGTATCTCGACGCCGACGACGCCCAGATCCGCATGACCGCCGTCGTCTCGCTGGGCCGCTTCGGCGGCCAGACCGGCTTCGACATCCTGCGCGACCGCCAAGACGCCGAGCAAGACGACCAGGTCCGCGCCCGCATCGAGTCCTACGTGCGTTAGATCGCTGACCAAGAAACGCAAAAAAGCCCCGGCCACTTCAATAGTGGCCGGGGCTTTTTTAGATCGTCAGCCGATGCTACGAACCGGCAATCCCCGCCAGACGTGAGGCTGGATCACAGACGAATCGACGGTGTGTGATCGGTTTCGGTGGCACCACTGGAGCGACGCCGTCCCTGGCGTCGGGTGCGTCATGCAACGCTGGCCTCGAAGACACGCAGGCCTTCGCTCCGGTTGGCCGGCCACTGAACTGGATCCCACACCCGCCGGTGGCGATCGGTGGCGTAGCCGGGCCAAATGTGCGAGATTGGGGGCACGTCAATAGATCGAATTGGCCGGGGGTGACTCGTCGGCGAATGATTGGGAAGATGTAGGACCTTGGGATGAGTCGATTGAGCACATGGAAGACTGAAAGTCGGCGCTATTTGCGCGCGGCCGTCGGGGTGGTGCATGCGCGGCTGGCCGCGGGTTTGGCGGGCGGTGAGGACCAGGGCGTGCCCGGTGAGGACCTGGCCAGCGTGGAGGAGGCCGAGGCGGCGCTCGCCGAGCTCGCCGCCGAGCTTCGCGACCGGCGCGAGCAGCCGCCGGCGCTGGAGGTGCTCGCCGAGCGTTTCGGGCTGAGCGGCTTCGAGCGCGACGTGCTGGTGATCTGCGCCGGGGTGGAGTTCGTGCCCGAGTTCGCTGACTGGATGCGCCGGTTCACCGGGCGAGGCGACGGGCTGGCGACCTTCGGGGTGGCCATGTCGGGTCTGGCCGGCTCTTCGTGGGACGCACTGACGCCCGAAGCCGCGCTTCGACGCTGGCGGCTCATTACGATCGAGGGCGACGGCGCTTCGCCGGCGTCTGGGCCGCTGACGTCGCGGCCGATCAGCATCGACGAGCGCATCCTGCACTTTCTGGCCGGGGTCGACCAGCTCGACCGCCGACTCGAGGCGATCGTCGAGCCGGTCGATGTGCCAGCCGAGTTCACCGAGACCCACCGCGCCGTGGCCGAGAGCGCGGCGCGCTGCTTTCAAAGTGGCTTCGACAGCGCCGCAGCTCGGCGCGATCTCCCCGTGGCGCAGCTTTTTGGCATCTCGGCCAGCGCGCGGCTGGACGTCGCCGCGGCCTCGGCGGCGATGATCGGCTGTCAGCTCTATATGCTCGACGCGACCGACTTGCCCGAGGCCGCGGACGACCAGGCGCAACTGGCGGTATTGTGGCAGCGTGAGGCATTTTTGAGCTCTCACGCGCTGGCCATCTCGGTCGATGACTCCGGCGCCGGCGCCGGCCGCGGCTCGAGCCAGAAGCTCGCACGCTTTTTGCGCCGGCTGGCCGCTCCGGTATTTGTGGTCGGCCGCGAGGCGACGAGCCTGGGCGGGGTGTCGACCCAGCGCTTCGAGGTCGCGCGCCCGCCGGTCGACGAGCGCCGCGCGCTCTGGCGAGCCTCGCTCGGGCCGCTGGCCGACAGGCTCGGCGACGGGCTCGACCAATTGCTGAGCCAATTTGACCTCGAGCCCGCCTCGATCCGCGCGGCCGCCGAGCAGGTGCGCCGCGAGGCAGTTGGTAACGGCGCGGCGGGCGCGCTCGCCGACGCTCTGTGGACGGCGTGCGTGCAGCAGGGGCGCCCGAAGCTCGAGGAGCTCACCCATCGCATCGAGGCCAAGGCCGGCTGGCACGACCTCGTGCTGCCCGACGCCCACAAAGACGTGCTTCGCACCATCGCCGCCCATGTGCGCGGTCGCATGCAGGTCTACCAGGACTGGGGCTTTGCCGAGCAATCCTCGCGGGGCCTGGGCATCGCGGCGATCTTTTCGGGCGAGAGCGGCACCGGAAAGACCATGGCCGCCGAGGTCATCGCCGGCGAGCTCGATCTCGACCTGTACCGCATCGACCTGAGCTCGGTGGTCAGCAAATATATCGGCGAGACCGAGAAGAACCTGCGTCGGATCTTCGACGCCGCCGAGGGCGTCGGCGCGATCTTGCTCTTCGACGAGGCCGACGCCTTATTCGGCAAGCGAAGCGAGGTCAAAGACAGCCGCGACCGCTACGCCAACCTCGAGGTCAGCTACCTCCTGCAGCGCATGGAGGCCTATAGGGGCCTGGCGATTTTGACGACCAACCTCGCCGACTCCATCGACTCGGCGTTCTCGCGGCGGGTGCGCTTTATCCTGGAGTTTCCCTTCCCCGACTGCGAGCAGCGCGCCGAGATCTGGCGGCGCGTCTTCCCCGAGCAGACGCCCACCGAGGGCCTCGACGTCGACAAGCTCGCCGGGCTCAACGTCACCGGCGGCAATATCCGAAATATCGCGCTCAACGCCGCCTTCTTGGCGGCCGACGCAGACCAGCCCGTCGGCATGGACCACGTGATCTGTGCGGCCAGAGCCGAATACGCCAAGCTGGGCAAGCGCCTGAGCGACGCCGAATTACGTGCAGGGAGATAGACGATGCCACAAGCCCCGCAGATCACGCTCCGCATCGACGAGATCGTCCTCGACGGCGTCTCACCGGCCGACTGGCGGCGCATCGAGGACGCGCTGCGCCGCGAGCTCGAGCGCCTCATCACCGAGGAAGGCCTGCCCGAGGGCGCCGAACACAGCGCCGAGATCGACGCCCTCGACGCAGGCGATGTCGAGCTTGGAGGCGGTCTGTTGCCCGACCAGATCGGCCGGCAACTCGCCCGCTCCCTATACGACGAACTCGCGGGGGGAGGGCGATGACTAAGCTGCGCATCAAAATCGAAGCCAGAGCTCGTAAATCAGCCCGGGAGCAGCGCTCGACCTGGCGGCCCACCTCTGCGCGCTCGGCTGGTGCGGCTGAACGTGCCCGCGAGGACGAGCACGACCACGCCGATGATCGGGCGCGGTTCGAGAGCCTTTTAGCCAAGATGCAGGTCGATTTTCTGAGCCTCGACGAGCCAGATCGAGAGGAAGAAGAACAGAACGCACCGGCCTCAGACGCCGAGTGGCTGCTCGACGCCGCCGAGTCGGATACCG
>JBKGZI010000207.1:0-10529 GCA_046545675.1 Persicimonas sp. | reverse complement strand
GGCGACGGCGAGCCGGCCTGTGCGTCGAATACCACCTGCGAGGACAACCGCGACACCCAGAGCTGCATGTACTCCGACGGGACCTGCGCGCCGGCCAACTTCGGCATGGAGGGCGACCTGATGCTCGGCCAGGTCATCGGCGACTACTCCCAGAACCCGGAATCGAAGGTCCACATCATGGCCAAGGCCGCCGACCACGCCGAGGTCGACACCGGCCTGAGCCTGGCGCTTCGCATGGGCGCCCAACCCGACGACTTCGGCCGCTGCGTGGCGGTCGACCCGACCGCGCGCCCCAGCCTGGAGCCCATCGCCCCCTCGCCGTCGATCTACACGGACGCTCGCCCCGACGGCGAGCCGTTCATGATGGGCATCGGCCTGCACAAACGCTCCGTCGAGCAGATCTTGTGGTCGACCTGGGGCGGCGGCGCGCTGTGCCTAAAGGTCGACAGCGAAGCCGTCGACCAACTGTCCACCGACACTCTGGGCACCCTGCTGCCGAGCATGAAAACCCTGGCCGGCGGCGACGCGCAGGTCTACCTGCAGATCGCCCCGCAAGAAAGCCCCACGGTCAAATTGGGCGACAACCAGGTCACCGAGGACGGCGATAGCTACGTCATCGACGACCCGCTGATGACCCTCGACTGGCGAGATCTGGACATGCACTTTTATGTGTACGCCCACGAGCGCTTCGTGCGCATGTTCTCGCTTCGCGCCGACATGCTCCTGCCGATCGCGCTGGCCGCCGACGGCCAGGGAAGCATCATTCCGGCGCTGGGCGATCTCGAGGAGGCGGTCACGAATATCCGGCCGGTCAAGACCGAGCTGCTCCAAGAAGACCCGCAGACCATCATCGACCTGATCCCGACCTTGATGAGCTTCGCGCTGCCCAGCCTGGCCGGCTCGATCAGCGAGCCGATCGAGCTGCCCGAGTTCTTCGGCTATCGCATCGCGCTCGAGCAAGACGACATCACCAGCGTCGACGAGCGCAAGATGATCGCGCTGTACGCCGATCTGGTCGAGGCGGATACCCAGGCCTACGCCATGTCGCTGGACACGACCATCTACAGCACCGGGGTGGATATCCCCGAGTGGACCGAGTCGGGCGTGCCGCGGCCCAAGGCGACCCTGGACGTGGCCGCCGAGTTGCCCGCCTGGGCAGGCTCGGCGCAGTCCGACGACCTCGAATATAGCTATCGGGTCGACGGGGGCATCTGGAGCATGTACCACCGCGCCGAACGCCTCGAGATCCAGGACCCGATGCTCGTGCTCGAGGGACGCCACCGAATCGAGGTGCGCGCACGCTTCCGCGGCCAGCCCGAGACCACCGAGCGCGAGCCGGCCGCCACGTTTGTGACGGTCGACTACGCAGCGCCCGACTTCAGCGTCGAGCGCGACGGCCCCACCGTTCGCCTGCTCGCCGACGACACCGTCGACGAGGCTGAGGACCTGATGTACCGTTATCGTGTCGTCGACGGCATCGAACAGAGCCGATGGACGCCGTGGCAATCCCGAGACACCATCGACCTGCGCGAGATTGACGCCCCGGAGCACTTCCGGCTGGTCGCCCAGGTCAAAGACCGCTCGGGCCACGTGGCCGAAGACGACCAAAACGTCGTATGGGAGCCGATGGCTTATCAGAGTGATATGGACGAACCGACCGAAGGTCAGCTCGACGACGACAAAGGCCAGCCGACCGCCGGCTGCCAGTCGGGCGGCCAAGCTCCGCCGGTGGGCGCCGGCGGCCTGCTCGCGCTGTTGGGCGCCGCGCTGCTCGTGTGGCGGCGGCCCAGCCGCCGACTCGCCCGACGCGTGGGCATGCTCCTGGCGGTGGTCTCGTTGCTGGGGCTCAGCGCCTGCAGTGACGACACCGCCGGCGGTGAGACCAGCAACGGCGCCTGTGAAGATGGCTGCGCCGAAGGCGAAGAATGCGTCGACGGCGCCTGCGAGCCCGTCGACACCGCCGAATGCGAAGCCGACGACGAATGCGGCGACTGCCCCGAGGGCGATGTCGCCTTTTGCAGCGACGGCGCCTGCGAGTGCCGCCCCGCCTGTGAAGAGGGCTGCGGCGAAGACGAGTTTTGCTGCTACGAGTCCGATAGTTGCCAGAGCATCCCCGATCCCTGCGCCGACGAATTATGCGATCCGGGCTTCGAGCCCGAAGTCGCCGACCCGGGCACGCCCGACTCGGCCACCTGTGAGGTCACCGGCGCGCAATGCGAGTGTGTCTCGCTGCCGCCGCTGCCCCTGGGCATCCACGGCCCCTACGCCTCGGTCGCCGAGAGAGACGGCGTGCGCGCAGCCAGCGTCTACAACCAGACCTACACCGACCTGATGGTCGCCACCGTCGATGACAGCGGCGAGCCGACCTGGCACTTCGTCGACGGCGTGCCCGAATCGGGGGATATCGAGGGCGACCTCGACGGCCCGCGCGGCGGCATCTCCGATAGCGGCGACGACGTGGGCACCCATACCGCGATTGGAGTCGACGGCGACGGAAACCTCCACGTCCTGTACCGCGACGAGGACGAGGGCGCGCTCAAATACGCCCGCGGCACCTCCGGCGACGACGGCCTCGACTTCGAGCTGAAGACCCTCGATGACGCCGGCGACACCGGCTTTTATTCGAGCCTCGTCGTCGACGACGATGGCACCGTCCACGCGGTCTACACGGCCTTCGAGGTCGAAGACGCCGACGAAGGTTGGCAGACCCAACTGCGCTACCTGAACTTCCCGGCCGACGCCGCTATGGACGAGCTCGCCCCGGAGCCGAGCACTGTCTACGGGACGGCCACCGACAACCCCTGCGGCGGCGCTTGCGACCGCTTTGAATTGTGCTTCGACGGGGCCTGCAGCGAGCCTACTGACGACTGCGACGACGACTGTGGCGACGGCCTGGAGTGCTATGCAGGCGCCTGCGAGCCGTATTATAGCCGCGGCAAACGCGCCTACCCGATGATGACCGGCCTCTTCTCGCACCTCAGCATCACCGAGCAGGGCCTGGCGGTGACCTTCTACGATCACCTGCAACAGCAGGTCGGCTGGAGCCAGCGCACCGACGACCAGTGGAGCGAGGCGCAGTTTTTGGGCGCGCCCAGCGGGCCATACGTCTCCGGCACCGTCGACGCCGACGGCGAGGTCCACCTGGCCTATATGGAGCCCGAGAAAGAAGCGCTCGTCTACGAGGTCGTCGGCAGCGGCGACCGCGAGACCATCGCCAGCGGCATCCGCGACACCGCCGACGGCTATTTGCTCTCGCAGATCGGCGAGGACATCGAGCTGAAGCTCCACGACGACGGCAGCGTTCAGGTGCTTTACCAGGACGCCACCTGGCATAAACTGAACGTGGCGAGCCGCGACGACGCGGGCGACTGGACGGTCGACACGCTCTCGCAGCCCAGCGATCCGTATGAAGGCGCGCATGGTTTCTTCGCCACGATGGTCCGAAACCCGTCGAGCTCTGACCTCGCCGTCGAGTTCGTCCTCGACCGTCAAGCCGACCCGGAAGACGGCCGACCCGAATTCCACGCGTTGGATTAAGTGGCATATGACCCATCGCTATACCCCTGTCATCGTCTTCACGGCCCTCGCGGCGTGTCTGGCCGGCTGCGACCCCAGCGGTCAGACGCCCTGCGAGCCGGCCTGCGAGCAGGGGCTTTCGTGCGACACCGACAGCGGCGAGTGCCGAGCGCCCCGGCTATCGCTCTACGAGCACACACTCCCGGGGCGCTCGATGCGCCTGGCCGCGGTGGGCGAGCGCGTCATCGCCGCGGCCATCGATCCCGACTCCGACGAGCTCCTCGTCGGAGAGTTCGACACCACTGAGGCCGGCGTCGGCGAGTCTCGTTTCTTCGTCCTGGCCCAGCTCGGCCGCTCCCAGCACAAAAAGATCGCCATGGCGGCCTCGGAGTCGACCGTCGCGACGGCCTGGTTGGCCGACGACGACTCCTACCGCATCGGCTTATACCGCGCAGACGACCCAGCCGAACGCTGGCGCGTCCTGCCGCCGATCACCGCCGAGCGCGCCGACTATCGCGGCTCGGAACACTTCGATGTGAGCATCAACGACAGCGGTCGGATCCAGTTGGTCTTCCACGACCGGCGCCGGCGTATTTTGCGCCGCCTCAGCGGGCGCGCCGAAGACGACACCTGGCAAGCAGACACCATCGACGACCCCTCCGAAGAGGACGACGCCTCGGTGTGCTCGAGTCAGCAACGCCGGCTGGCCAGCCGCGGCGTGGGCTATTTTCCGGATGTGGCCATCGACAGCGGCGCGACCTTCGTCGCCTATCAAGACGGCGACTGCGCCGACCTTCGACTCGCCCGGCGCATCGACGGTGAGTGGGTCGCCTCGGTCATCGACACCGGGGACTTCGACAAAAAAACTAGCGACGACGCGCTGACCCCCGGCCAGACCGGCCAATTCGCCTCGGTCGGGTTTGACAGCCGCGGCAACCTCGCCATCGCCTATCAGGACGCTGGACGCGGCAGGCTGATGGTCGCCTTCGAGCACGAAGGCCAATTTTCCATCGAGGAGGCCGACGCCGGCTACGCGCTCGACACCGCCTCGCGCAATCGAAAGCATCTGGTCGGCGGCTTCGCCAGTCTGATCTTCGACGACGACGACATCGCCTGGGTCGCCTACCTGGACCAGACAACCTCGCGGCTGCGGCTGGCCAAGCGCACCCGGGAGCTCGATTTGGGCGGCGACTGGGTCCGACAGACCGTCGACGCGCCCGGCCCGACCGGCTACTCCGCCTCGCTGGTCAACACGGGCGAGCGGGGACTCTTTGTCGGCACCGAGCACCTCCAGCCGCAGGCCGGCGGGCTCGCCTCCTCGCTGCAATTCTTCGATGAGGAGGCGTTTTGAGCCACCCGAACTCACAGGGCCGGCCAACCCGACGCTGGGCAGGTCGAATCGCGGCGTATGTTGTCGCCGTTGGCCTGGTCGCCGGTCTATGCGGCTGCGAGGAGGCCCGCTACCGCGCCGAGGTCGGCGCCTCACCGCCCTCGAACATGAACCAGCGCTCGCTTCGCAGCGTGATCAGCGACCGCGGCCTGCAGTCGCTATACCGGGTCGAGTATCCAGAAGGGATCCCGCTGGAATCGGTCGAGGCGTCGGTCGACTCGCTCGGAATCGACATGACCCTCGGTCCGATCTCCGAGCAGTTGAGCATCGAGCGATGGACAGTCGCTCCGGGCGGGGCGTGGCTCGAGGTGGGCTTCGAGGCGCGCAACGTCTCGGCGGTCATCGCCGCGCGTACCGGGCAAGGCGCGCAGGCGCGCATCTGCCGCTACGCCGTCGACGTCGATGAGGTCGAAGCGACCGACGCCGTGAGTATCTCCGAGGACGACGGCAAGCCGACGGTGGTTCCCACTGACGAGCCCGACGTCGTCCTCCACAATCCGATCGTGACCCGCATCGGCTCGTGCCAGCCGCTCGATGATCTCGGCGACGACGCCGCCGTCGAGCAGCTCTTCGTCGACTATCTCTACACGGCGCTGACTCGCTCGGCCCGCGAGGCAATGCAGCTATCCCCCATCGATTCGCTCGGGCTCATCTACGGCGGCGCCGCGCTCGAGCGGGTGAGCAGCTACGAGAACCGCCGCGGAGAGCTGCAGATCGCCACCCAGATCAACGAAGACGACGGCGCCCGGATGAGCGCACGTGCATTGCACATCGACCTGGATTTGGCGTTGAGCGGCCAGCGCGCCTCCTGCGCGCCGCCGCTGGGCGCCACACCGCCCGATCCGTCGGCCGCCCATCCCATCGCCGCCTCGGTGCTGGAGTCGTCCGGGGCGGATCTGGGCCTGTCGATCGCCTCGTCGGCCTTGATCCGCCTGGCTCAATCCAGCGCCCTGAGCGGCTTTGCCTGCCGCGGCTTAGAGAGCGCCACGCTCGACGGCGGCGGCTCGAACCTCGCCGCTGACCAGGTGTTCTTCGATCAGATCGGCCTGGATCACTTGCCGCTCGGCCCCTGGGTCGAGCCGGTGCTCAGTCCGGGAGGGCTCCCGCGATTACAGACCGGCTCCGATCATGTGCTGACGATGCATTGGCCGGACCTGAGCATCGACTTTTACGCAGACATTCAGGGTGTCCCGACGCGAATCGCCCAGTTGACCACGAGCGTGGATCTGCGACTTCGGCCGATCGCTCGGACCACTCACATCGATCTGGCCATCGACGCCGTCTCGATCTCCGACGCCTCCATTCAGTCACAATGGCTCGCCGAGCCCCCCACCGACACCGACCTCGTTCGCTGGTCGGAGCGCGTGTTATTGATGGTGCTCGAGGACGCCCTGACGCTGCCGCTGCCGCTCGAGCCGGGCGCGCCGCTTCACCTCAGCGACGCCCAGATACGAAACGACGACGTCTTGCTCCTCTTCGAACTCGACGCTCGACCGTGAATATTGTTTTCTCTCCAACCAGGGCCGGCGCGCTCGTGGGCTTGCTGGTATCGCTCGTCTTGTGGAGCGCCGGGTGCTCCGAGGAGCAGCCTCCCCAGCCCAACGATCCCTGCGACGGCCTCGAGGACTGCATCGAGGGGGGCGACTTGGTCTGCAACGACGGCGTATGCGCCCGCATTCGCTGCGCAAACAACGGCGAATGCCCGGTCGGCACCGTCTGCCACGAGTCATTCTGCGGGCCGCCGCAGTGCAGCTCGGACGACGAATGCGACGCTGATGCGATCTGTTGGAGGGGCCTGTGCGTCACCGACGGCTGCACCGGCCGCGACCAATGCCCGAGCGACCAGGTATGCCTGGGCGAGCCGCCGCTGTGCACCGAGCCGCCCGAGCGCTGCTCTGAAGACCGCGAGTGCCCGTCAGGCACCGGATGTGCACTCCCCGAGGGACAATGCCTCGACGCCTGCGACACCGACGCAGAGTGCAGCGAGCAGACTCAGTGTTCGCGCGGGCTGTGCCGGCCGCCGTGCAACGGGGACCGGGACTGCCCGGCCGAACAAACCTGCCACGAGAGCCGCTGCCAGGAGCTGCCCGATTGCTCCGACGAGCCGGAGTGCTCCGGGCTGCGGCCGTACCGAGACCCGCAGACGTGCGGTTGCGTGATGTGCCTGTCCACAGACGACTGCGACCGCTCACGACGCGAGGTCTGCGCTCGAGGCGGCGAGTGCAATCACTGCGCCCAGCCGGCCGACTCCGAGGAGCAATGCACCTCGCTGGGGCTGGTCTACGCCGATGGTTGCTGCACCGAATGCCGCTCCGACGACGACTGCGACTCGTCGCGGACGCCTTATTGCGACCGCGGCCGCTGCGTCGACCGGGCCCCCGCCGAGTGCGTCGCACACACCGACTGCCCCGACGACCTCGCCTGCGATATGGGTCGCTGCGTGGAACCTCCCAGCCTGTCGAGTTGTCAGACCCAGAGCGACTGCCCCGACGGTGAAGCCTGCTATAGCGACGGGCTATGCCACACCGAAGCCGACATCTGCGACGGCTGCGCCGCCGAGAGCCGCTGTGTGGCCGAGCCCGGCGACGCGGCGGGAACCTGCGCAGGCTGCGACCAGCCGTGTGCGGCCGCTGCCTGCCCCGATGGGCAAGTCTGCTTTATCGCCGAGGGCGCCGATGAGGGCTTTTGCGTCGAGCGCCATACCGTCCCGTCGTGTGACTCGTGACGGGCCTGAACGCGTACTCCAGCTTGAACCAGATGATGGTCCCGCATTATAGTTCAATCGTCACCCCGAAACTCTGCACTACGAGAGCAACTGCCATGAAACGCACAAAGTCGTTCGTCTGGTTCACCGTCTGTCTGCTTCTGCTAGCCACCACCTTCGGTTGTGAGCGCAAGCCCGAAGACCTCGAGGAGTGGCGCAACGCCAAAGGTGGCATGGACAAGATGGAGGAGTGGGCGAGCAGCCCCGACGAGCCCAAGGACGTGCGCATTCGCGCCGTGCAGATCTTGGTCGAAGAGGGCCACTCCAACGCGCTGCAGCCGATCTTCGATGATATCGAGGACGACCAGATTCGCACCGACTTGATCGCCGGCGCGCTGCCCCTCGTCATCGAGAAGTGGGAAGCGCAGGACATCCCCGAGCTCGACGACGAGATCAAAGAGCAAGGCGGCACCATGCAGGCCGGCGCCTCCGAGTCGGTCTTGGCCAAGGACGCCGCCTATTTTCTGCTCCCTCACGCCCGGGGCGAGACCAAGGAGAAGCTCGAGTCGATCCTGGCCGAGTGGATGTCCAAGGATTGGCAGCTTCGCAATCAACTCGGCCGAACCACCCTCGCACAAGTCGCCCCGCGGGCAGGCAAAGCTGGCATGGAGAGCCTGGTTCTTTGGACCGCGGAAGCTGTCCAGCCCCACCAGCCCGTCGAGATCGTCAACGAACACGGCGACGACGAAGCCAAGGAGAAGGTCGCCAAGGCGCTGGTCGAGCGCGCCAAAGAAGAACACCCCGAACTCGACGACTCGATGCAGACCGCCATCTTCACCCTCGAGCACAAGGCGGTCGTGCCGTATCTGGAGAAGGCCGCCTCGGATCCGGACGCTCCGCCGACACTCATCGACCGCTCGATGAATGCGTTGGTCCGTGTCCAGGGCGAGCGGGCCACGCCGTTCTTCGCCGACCTGGTCAAGAATCGCCAGGGCACGCTGCGCTGGGTGGCGGCCACGCGCATCGTCGAGGTGATGCAGAAGCCGGCCTTCCTCAACGTCGCCACCGGTCTGCCCGTCGAGATGGACTCCTATCCGCCGGTCGACGAGGACGGCCTGAAGTCGGAAACTGCTTATTTCTGCAATATGTACCACGGCGAGATGGAGGATAACGAGATCTCGTCGGTCTCCGACCAGTTGACGCGCGGCCTGGAGAGCAACCGCTGGCCGGCTCGCGTGCTCGCCCTGCGCTGCGCGCAGGTCTTCAAGGCCAAAGACCTCACCGAAAAGATCGAAGCGCTCAAAAACGACAGCCAGAAGATTCCCGGCTGGGGCGAGGCCAAGACGATCGGCCAGCTCGCCGACGAGACCCTCGAAGCGCTCACCAAGGCCTGATCAGGACGGCTCATGCTGTTGGCGATCGCCAAGAATTTGGTGGGCAAAGCAACCAGCAAAGAGCCCGAGTCGGACGAGACCTCCCTCGAGGAGATGTCCGACTCGGACCTGATGCTGAGCTACGCCGACGGCGAAGTGCAGGCCTTCGAAGAGCTGGTCTCCCGCCACGAAAGGCCGCTGTTCAACTTCATCTTGCGCAGTTGCGGCAACACCAGCCGCGCCGAGGAGATCTTGCAGGAGGTCTTCTTGCGGGTCATCAAATATTCGGACAGCTACAAACCGACGGCTAAATTCACCACCTGGGTCTATACGATCGCGCGCAACCTGTGCATCGACAAGGCGCGCAAGCGAAGCCGGGCGACCGAACTCTCACTCGACGAGTCACGCGGCTCCGACGCCGACGGGCCCACCCTCGGCCACAAACTCGCCGACGGCGGCGCCGAGGCCGCCAGCGTCGAATACGACCGGCAGGCCTTTCGCCAAAAGCTCGAAGAGGCCCTCGACCAACTGCCCGACGAGCAGCGCGAGGTCTTTGTGTTGCGCGAATTTTCCGGGCTCAAATATCGCGAGATCGCCGACGCCGTGGGCTGCAAGGTCCCCACCGTCAAAAGCCGGATGCGCTACGCCCTGCAGGCCCTTCGTGGCCATCTGGCCGACTATCTAGACCACAGCTTCGACCGCGAGGAACGCGAAGCGATGACCATTGCCGATGAATGAGGAGCAGCAGATGAACTCAGGAAAAAGAGATCGAAACGTCCCCGACGACGTTCATACTCCATAACACGCCGCCGGAGCATCGCGCCGGAGGCAGCATCTGGAAGAAATGACTACTCTCGCCGCTTATTTAGACACAGGCGATTTTAGGCGAAGGCCGTGAGGAACCAGAAGATGGCTTCACAAGAGCCAAAATCAGATATCGTCGACCTGCTCTACGACGACGAACTCGACGAGGAGAGCCGCGAGGCCCTCCACAGCGAGATCGAGTCGTCCGAGGAGGCTCGCCGAGAGTTCGAGGACTTCCAAGAAGTCCTCGGCGTGGTGCGACAGGCCGACCTGCACGAGGAGCCCTCCGAAGCCGTCCACGAGTCGATCATGGCAGCGGCGCGTGAGCACGCAGCAAAGTCGACCTCACGGGAAGCCCGAGTCACCGAGCGCACTCCCGCCCCGTCGCGCGACGAGAAAGGCCTGTGGAGCCGCATCAACTCCAGCGGCCTGGGCCAATTGGTGCTCGCCGCCGGCGTGGTGCTCGTCGCCGGGTTCGTCTTTGTCCAATTGGGCAGCGACAATGAAACCGCCCAGCAATTCGAGGCCGCCAACGACGCCGTCGACAGCCAGGTCAGGTTCGACGGCCCGGAGCCCGAGGAGATCGCGCGCACAGAAGCTCCCGCTCGTGCCGCCCAAGATGAACAAAAACTCGCCGAAGAAGAACCCGCCGATCCTGCGGCCGACCCCGAAGACACCACCGGCGTCGACGACCTTCTCGGCGAAGCACAACCCGGTGAAGCACAACCCGGTGAAGCACAAC
>JBKGZI010000206.1:0-10532 GCA_046545675.1 Persicimonas sp. | reverse complement strand
CCTGGATGACGCACCGAGTGTCTCGAGCTTTTCGTTATCCCCAAGACTTACGTGTCGTCCCTCAGGCCGACAACATCAAAAGAGCGGACCTCGCGCCCCTTCGAGGGCGAGCCACCGATCCACGGCGCACCACCGTAAGGGCGAGGCGCAACTTACCACAATCGAATTCTTCGCGCCCCGCCCACGTCGGTCGGCCACAGCCGCTTGGCAAAGCCCCGAGACCGCTCCATCCGGCCGTCCTATTCACCAGCCCATGGTCCCCGGGCTTCCCTTGAATGGGCCGACGATCTCGGAGGTGATCCAGCCACCGTAGAAGCCGCCCGGCTGTGCCTCGACCTTCTCACCGCCCACGTAGCAGGCGCTCATCTTGGAGGGATAGAAGGCGAGGTGGTCGGCCAGTGGCTCGAAGCCCGAGGTCGGGTCGGGGTACGACCAGGCGGCGTTGGCGACTCGCCGGCCGTCGACCTCGACATCCCAGTACTCGGCGCGGCCCTTGAATTCGCAGAAGGTGCTCTTCTCGGAGGGCTCGACGTATTCGCGGCGTACGTCCTCGGGCGGGATATAATAGACCGGCGGGTGGCTCGTCTCCAGCACCCGGAGGGCGCGGTCGCTCTCGGCGATCACCTCACCGTTGAACTCGACGCGGACGGTGCGATTGGCGGGCTCCAGCCGAGGCGGGCGCGGGTAATCCCAGACGGATTCTCGACCGGGACCGGGTTCGATACGTCTTTGTGGTGCCAAGATGGACTCGCCGTTTGAGGGAAGGAAAAAACTTCGGTGGATATGGTGAGCACTGATGTCGGCGAAGCCAGTCGTAATCGTCCTGGTCCCCTATTGCTTTTGACAGGTTTCCTCCCCCGATCTGCGGATACCTCTTGGTTCTTGATTTATCGCCTCTGAGCCGCGAGGATTGCGGCGCTCTTCGACATATAACCGTGCTGTAACCTGCTCAGATTCCACGGAAAAACATGTATTCACAGTTTCGAAAGCTGTTGCGCCGAATTTCGGCCGCCGAGACCTTCGAGCGCGCCGGCCGATGTCTGCTGGAGGAGTTCGCCGATCGCGGCGCTGCGCTCACCGAAGATAGCGGCGCCAGGTGGCTCACAGGCACCGTCCACCTGCGCTCGGATACAGCCTACAGGAGCTTGATCAGCGAACGTTTCGCGGGCGATGGGCCGATCGACGAGGCGGTGCGATCGGCGGAGGTGTGGAGCTGGCTCCAGCGCTACCGCACCGAGTTGGTCATCGACACGAGACTCAAACAACTGGTGCTGGTCGATTCGGGCCAGCGCATCGACCTCGGCGGCGACGAGCCCGACGCCGATCTGACCAGGAGTGTGCAGCGCTACCTGTCCCAACAAGCGACCCATATTCTGGTGCTGCCGATTTTCGACCTCGGCGGCGAGTTGGCCGGCATGGTCACCCTCGAGAGCAACGCCCCGGCGATGTCCGGCGAGCTTTTCCCGCCGACCGAGGTCATCGAGGATCTGCAGACCCTCGCCGAGATGGTGGCCCCACGGCTTCTGGCTCGCCCGGTCGGAGATCAGCACGCCTTCTCGACCGACGAGTTGCTGCCGGTGGCCGGCAGCACCATGGCGCCGGTGTTGAAGCTGCTACGTGAGTTCGCCCGCCACGGCGAGACGCTGCTCATCTCGGGCGAGACCGGCAGCGGCAAGTCGCGGCTTGCCCGCTGGTGTCATCGCCACTCGGCGTGCAGCGACGGCCCCTTCGAAGTCCTCGATTTGCTGACCATCCCCGAGTCGATGCATATGGCCCGGCTGATGGGGTGGAAGGAAGGCGCGTTTACCGGCGCGACCTCGGCGGTCGACGGCGCTGTGACCCGCGCAGAGGGGGGGACTTTGTTCATCGATGAGATCGACAAGCTGAGCAAAGACACCCAGGCCGGCCTCCTGCACCTGCTCGAGGAGCGAACCTACCGCGTGCTCGGCGACGCCGGCCCCGAGCGCCACGCCGACGTGCGGTTCATTGTGGGAACCAACGTCGACCTGACTGCCGCCGTCGAGCAGGGACGGTTTCGCCGCGACCTCTACTACCGAGTCAACGTGCTCCCGGTGCGGGTGCCCGCGCTTGCCGAGCGCCGCGACGAGATCGGCGCGTGGGCCAATTTTATGCTGGGGCGCTGCAGCCCCGACCGGGTGAACCTGCACTTTAGCGAGCCGGCGCTGCTTCATCTCGAGCAACGCCGCTGGCCGGGAAACCTCCGACAGCTCGATAATGTGGTGCGCCGCGCGGCGATTATCGCGCGCACCGATGCCCCCGGCGACATCTCGGCCGCCGTGGTAACTCGCGGCCACGTCGACAGGGCCATCTCGATGGAAGGTGGCACCAGCGCCTCGAGCCTCGACCGAAACCTGAAGGAGGCGGCGCGCATCTTCGTCGAGCTCGCCAAGCTGGCCGAAGATCGCGGCGAGGTGCTCGACCTCGAGCTGACGGACGCCTTCAGCGGCCATGTCCTCCAACGGGCAGCCGACGTCTGCGCCGGCAAGGCCGAGGCGTTCGAGCTGCTCGGCCAGGCGAACCTGGTCGAGCACAAAAATCATTACCGTCGGTACCGGCGTGCGCTCGATGATATCGAGCGCCTCCAGCAGGCGGAGGCTCGGCTAAGGTAAGGAGGAATACCCGTTCCAGGAGTGTCATCTGACGACGAGGCAGTGTCGTGGGGTGACGCTTTAGCCCGCCGGACGGGCTTCTTTGGAAATGAACACTAAGTTTCTATCGTCGACTGTAGACCTCCACGAGCGGTTTGACGGCTTTTTTCGTCCACATCGGCCCGCCTGGAACGACCGTTGCTTTGGACTACGCCACGTCACCTGAAGTGTGACGCCGTAGCAGTCATATTTGTTTCGTAACCCATTATTTTGTGGAGGATTGCAAGATGACAGATGTCCAAGAGATGACAGACACAAAGAAGCGCATCGACTACATCAAGAGCCTGGAGATCGCCGAGCCGTCCGATGAGATCCGCGAGCTCGACCTGAGCGGGGCGGCAGCGGCCGAGGACCACGACGGGGAGGCGTCCGGCTACGTCGCCGACGGCAGCTTGGTCTCATTCGTCTCCGACGTCGGCACGCAGGCGCAGCAGGACGTGCTCAACTCGACCCTGCTCGCGCAGCTTGCGGCCAACAAGAAGTACGACCGCTTCGAGGACACCGAGAACTGGTACAAGATGTACGTCGAGGTGCTCGGCAAGATCGGCTGGGTCATCGAGAGCTTCGACTTCCAAAAATACTCGAAATCCGGCGACACGGTGCGCGTCCAGGATGTCGTCATCAAGCTTCTGGGGGCCATCGCCACCCAGAACGGCATGGCGATCTTCGGCGAGACGCTCGAGGCCCTCGAGGCGCTCAGCGACGACGACGGCCGCCTGGTCCTCTTCGACACCCAGGGCGAGGATCTCGGCAAGGGCAACTTTCAGGCCGGCATCGCCAATGAGACCAACGGCGTGGTCAGCTTCTCGGTGGGCGCGTTCCACTTCACCAGTGAAGAGCACACCACCCGCTTCCTGTGGTTCGGCTACTCGTCCACGCGGATGAAGCTCTTCCAATCCAACCAAAAAGCCACGCTCAACGAGAGCGTGTACAACCAGGTGCGCCAGACGGTCATCGACAAGCTCGGCGACAGCGCCGAGACATACATCGGCGACCTGGAGATCTAAGCCTAAGCGCCCCCCCAGCCCGGCCGACTCGTCTCGGCCGGGTTGGCCTCACCCAAAGAGAACCACGATCCATACAGGAGACGTACCATGGCAGGTCAATTTGTATATGCGGTCGTCCACGACGGCACCGGCAAGTTTTTGTTGGCACACAAGAACCAAAAAGGCTTCTTCTTCTTCAACGACCGGGAACAGCGTGGCAAGATCGTTCCCGGCGGCCAAGTACTCCACGGCGCTGGCGACTACGCGCTGCCCGGAGGTGCACGTGGCCAAAACGAGTCGGTGGTCGCCGGAGCCAAACGCGAGTTCGCTGAGGAGACGAACTTCGACATCAGCGGGTTGCAGGCGACCCCGAATTACTTCACTGGCACCCAGGGCCGGAACACCTACTACGGGGTCTACGTCCAGGCGTCCGGCTTGAGCGATATCTGCACCCCGGTCCAGGCTCACCTGGACGCAGGCACCCAGGCCGCCCTGGCGGTCCAAGCGGGTACATATGGGAAGGGGGACTACGATCGGATGCGCCGAGAGCACCCCGGCTGCCCGAAGGACAACGAACTCGACTCGATCGACATCTGGGACGTGACCAACCCCAATAATTGGGCGCAGATCGAGAACTTTAAAAACAGTCAGGACACCGACTGGTTCTATCATATCCTGTTGCACCTCAAAGAGTCGCTCTGAGCGGTCCACGCCACGATGGTTCTGCGCGGGGCGGGCGTCGTCTTCGACGCCGATGGAGAGGTCGTTCATGCCGAGCAAGTCGCCGAGATCGGCGAAGAGCCCGATTACGACGCGGCGCTCGCGGCCGTGCAATAAGAGCGACGGCGCGAAAGAAACGCCGAAGCCCCCCAATCCCGAGCGGATTGGGGGGCTTTGGCGTTTCTTGCGATGTACGGCCACTTTACCTACAGCCCGAGACGCTCACGCACCTCTTCTTTGTCCGACTCGTAATCGAGGGCGCCCATCACGTTGTGGAAGTTACCGGGGTCGACCACCTGCGGGTAGAGCAGCACCGCCGACTCGACCTTCGAGTCACTGAAGTCGAGCGCCTCGACGATCTGGGCGGCCTGCGCCGAGGTGAAGTAGTTATGCTGGGCGGCGGTCTTGACGACGCCGACCTTTCCATCCTTGAAGCTCTCGTCGTCGATGGCCTCCATCAGCGAGCGAAAGTCGCTCCTCGACATGGCCTGGGCGCCGGCCTGGGGGTTGTGGCCGTCGGTGTGTCCATCCTCGTAGCCGTGGTCGTAGCCCTCGTCGTAGTCGTCATCCTCTTCATAGGTCTCGTCGCGGTAGGCGTCGGTCTCGCCGGTGCGTACGGTTGCGCCCGCCGAGACGGAGTCTTGGCCGTCGTCGGTGCGCACCGAGACTCCCGCCGAGTCGGCCTGTGCGGATTCCCGCTGACGGGGGACCGCGGGGATGCGATCGGGCAGCTCGTTGACCGCATAGATCTCGAAGCGCGCCTCCCCGCTGGAGGTCTCCTTGATCTCGGCCAGGTGCTCGTGGTCGCTGTCGAGCTCCACGACGTCGTCGAAGATGACCTGGCCGACCGACTCGATGCGCAGATTGTGGCGGCCTGCCGGCAAGCAACGGAACGGAACCTGCCCGTCGGTCGTCGGCCCCAGGTCGGCGAGTGGCTCGCCGTCGAGGTAGATCTCGACGAAGCACTCGTGGTCGGAGAAGTCTGCCCCGCAGTTGAGCACGAGGTCGGACAGGCCGGTCTGGACGTCCTGAGGGCCGGGCGTAGTCCCAGCCGAGACGGTCGTCCCCACGCTCACGCTGATCGACTCGCCGTTGGGGCCGGTGATGGTCGCATCGACCCCCTCGCCGCCGCGCCGATCGGCGGGCTGCTCATAGAGCTCACGGATGCGGTCCTGGGCCACCGGCAGCCGCTCGGGGCAGTAGTCGACGCCGGCCTGTTGCTGCTGGGCGGCCTGGCCGTAGCCCTGGCCGCCGGCCGGCACGGCGCAGGCAGATAGGAATAGGAGCAGGGCGCTAGAGAGGAGGGTAAATGAGATGCGTTGCATGGGCTGATCGGTCCGTTCGAGTAATAAATACACACTTCTTTAGGTTGCGCTCGGTCAGACGTGGGCTCGCCGGAGATATTCAACGCGATTGCCCGAACGGGGCTTGCGGCGAGGGCGCCTATAGGCGCTCTGCGGCGGCCGACACGGCTTCTCCAACATCGGTGTCGTGACCATTTTCGACCAGCGCTTCGGCCACCGCGCGCACCGTCTGCAAGAGCAGCTCGGGCTCGGTGACGACGTGGCCCATGTGGCCGACTCGGAAATAAGTTTGCTTGCGGCCCGGATATAGCCCGCCGGCGACGATGACGCCGCGCTTGTTGATGTCGGCGAGCAGCTCGGGGCCGACCCCTTCGGGGTACATGACGGCGCTGAGGGTGTTGGCGGCGAGCTCCGGGCTCTGCGGGAAGATCTCGAGGCCCATGCGCGACCAGGCCGCGCGCATCGCGTCGGCGGCGGCCGTGTGTGCGGCGACGCGCGCTGAGATGCCCTGCTGGGTCCCGTGCTGGCCACCGCGCTCATAGACCAGGATTTCGCTCAGGCTGGTGTGCAGCGCCTCGACGAGGTTGGTCGCCGGGGTCGAGAAATAACTGCCTTGGCGCTGCTCGTAGGCGTTCATGATCGGCAGCCACTGCTGCCAGTCGACCGACATCGGCGGCGGCTCCGACAGGGCTTCTCGGGCGCCGAGCGCCCGGGGGCTGGCGACCATCAGCGCGAGGCCGGGTGGCACGCCGACCGCCTTTTGAGATGCGGTCAGATAGACGTCGGCACCCCACTCGCCCATCTCGAACGCCTCACCCGCCGTGGCGCACACGCCGTCGAAGACCGACAGCACGCCGCGTTCACGGGCGAGCGCGGCGATGGCCTGCGCGTCGACGCGAACCCCGGTCGATGTGTCGACGTGGGTGGCGAAGATGGCGTCGACCTGACGGGCGTCGAGCGCCTGCTCGATCCCGGCGATACTCGGCACCGAACCCGGCTCTGCCCCAACTTCGGTCAACTGCACCCCGCGGCGGCGCAACATCTCGGCCATGCGATCGGAGAAATAACCCGTGTTGACCACCAGCGCACGCTGGCCGGGCTCGAGCAGGTTGCCCACCGCCATCTCCATGGCGATGGTCCCGCTTCCGGCGATGACGAAGGGCTGGCTGTCGGCGCTGGCGCACCAGACTTCGCGCATCATCTCGAGCGCTCGACCGAATTTTTCGATGAAATCGGGGGCGACGTGGCTCGGCGGGGGGCCCTGGAAGGCCTCGAGGACTGTGGGAGAGACCTCGATGGGGCCAGGGATCATCAGGAGACTTCTTTTCGACATCGACTACCTCGGAGGGCTACGGCAAAAGTCGGGCTTAGGTCGCCGCTACTATCCCACATTCGGGGTGACCTGCAAAATAGAGCCTCGACACGCGCGAGTGCTTCATTCCTCCACCGGCGTGAGAATGGGGGCCGGGCTCCCTACAACTCCGTCGAGCTCGCCACCTACTGCTTTTGGCAGGTGCCTTCACCCATACCTACCGACGTCCAGCAGACATAGTTAGCCTGCTGCTCGCAGCCCTGGGCCTTCCAGTTGGTGTCGTCCTGTTGCTCGACGCTGACCTGCTCATTCGGGCATTCTAGGTCGCTGGCCGCGCGTTGTGTGACAAAGTCTTTGGAGACCACGTTCGAGGGCGCGCAGCCCGCCGCGGCGAGCACAAAACACAGCAAGATCCATTTGTACATTGTCGATGATCCGTCGAAGATTATTTCGAGTTTGGACCAGCGGGCCGGACAATCCGACTGTCTGGTCAGTCTTGTGAGGCGTGGGGGATGTTTAGCAGCCCGCAACGCGACAGGCAAGGAGCTGACGAAGTAGGTTGGAAAGTGTGGCAGGTTCGTTCAACGCTCGATGCCGCGAACTTTTTCGCAGTTAGCGCCCCAGCGGGTTTATGCGGGTTGACCATCGAGGCAACAAGTGGGCCACGCCGACCGGGAAGACGGTCATCGAACAGGCAACAAAAAGCGCCGGGCTCGGTACAATTCGCGCGACCTGCAGCGCTACGAGAGAGGACTCGGCGAGCCCGGCATCGTCGAGAACGAGTCATCGTCACTCGAGCAGGAACTCGGTCATCGGGACGCCCCAGGACGGAACTTTGCCGCCGGACGCGACGTAAGCTTCCTTGAATCCGAGCTTCATCCAGTAGGGGATCCGACCGATCTTGAGGATTTCTTTGTCCCCACCGTACCAGACGTCGGAGTGGATATAGAAGGCTTTGTTTCGGCCGAAATCACCCATGCAGATGACTTCCGGCCAGAAGTCGTCGGCGCGCTCGTCCTCGTCGATGGCGCCTTCTTCATAGGCGATCTCTCGGCTGATGATTTCGGCCTGACTGTGCCCGAGGGAGCCGAGCTTGGGAACCGTCAACGCCGCGGCGTCTCCGCACGTCCACACGTTCGGATAGTCGGGGTTACGCATGCGCAGGTCGGACACTACGAATCCGACATCGTCCACGACTGGCAAGCTCTTGAGGAAGCCGTGCGGCTCCCAGTCCGGGAAGACGATCTTGAGTTCGGCCTCGATCTGTTCGCCGTTGGCAAACTCGATGCCGTCGGCGGTCAGCCGCTCGATGTCCTGGACCCCAGCTTTGTAGTTGAATCCCATCTCGCCCATCATTTCTAGCAGTTGGTGGGCGAGATACTCACCGACATCCTCGGCGATGAGTTCGGCTGGGGTGAAGACCGTGATATTCTCCGGGCCGCCCATGTCGTGATCTTCGAGCCATGCCGCCAGGCTCAGTGCCACTTCCACCGGCGGACCCTCGCATGCAGCCTCGGCGGTGGGAAACCAGTCGGGCAGATGGGGGCTGTGACCCTGCTCGAAGCGAGCCGACCCGATGGCGATGGGGCCACCTTTGTAGTCGCCGTCGTGCAGGTATTTGCGGAGTTCGTCGGCGTAGTAGCCGTCGGAGAGCGCGTGACCGTGCTCCTCGAAGCCGTCGATGTGGTCGTAAGACAGCCGGGTTCCGAGGGCGATGACCACGTCATCGTAGTCGAGCGTATGAGTGGCCGAGCCGGCGCGTTCGGTCGGCCGATAGGCCACCGTTTGTTCGTCAACGTCGATCCCGACGACCTCGCCTTGGATGAACTCGGTGCCGTCCCGCTCGAGGTGTTTGACGAACGGAAAGTGCAACGTCTCTTCGGGGTTGTTGTTTGCGAAGATCTCGATGGGGATATTGGGGATGAATAATACGTAGTCCTTGCGGTCGATGACCGTGATGTCGATCTTGTCGCCGGCGTATTTACGGAGCAGCCTCGCGACCGTCAGGCCGGCGAAATTCGAGCCGAGTACGACGACGTGTCGTTTTGCGGAAGTCATGGATATACCCCAGGTGTGATGCGCTGCTGCAGTCGCGCGCGAGCCGAAGATGAAATGCCAACCGGATGGCCCGACTGGCCCGTGGGAAAATCATACGCGTGAAAGGTCGACATGATCGGGGTATTTTCAAGGCACCTGGCCAAGATTATGGTGGTTTGAGGCCCATGAAAGTGGCTACACCCGCACAACTCGCGTCGATGACCGGGTGGCCGAGTTTTGTCGACGGGGGCTGGCGGTGTCTTGCCAGCTACGATCTCGTTGTTCCAGCGACGGCAGGCCCCAGCCCGGCTCGCAGTCATAGAGCTCGCGGGCCGAGTTGGCGGCGAAATTCTCCGCGAGCACGTCGAAGTGATCGAGGGTGACCAGCGCCGGGTGGGGATGGCCGGCAATGCGTCGGGGTCGCCGGCGGGCTCGGGCTGCTGGAATGGGAAGGTGGCGTGCTTGATGAACAGGTAATTGGGCAGCAGGTCGATGCTGTTGTCGGTGCCGAAGCCAGAGTAGTTATTCTCCAAATGTCGACGCACCCATCGCAGCATACATGGCCGCGAAGTCACCGCTGCGCTGGACGCCCCCATCGGCCAACAGTTCTGATGACCATCACGTTATGATTTTAGTCTGCGCCTCGAGTGCTTCGAGCCTCAGGGCGTATCCGACGCCCCGGACGGTGCGAATCGGATCGAGGTTGCTCGATTCGAAGCTGGCGCGCACCCGGCGGATGTGGCTGTCGATGGTCTTTTTGCTCACGCGCGTGCCGTCGTAGGCGCCGGCCATGAGCTCCTTTCGGGTAAAGACCTTGCGGGGCTGCTCCATCAATGTCTGCAGGAGGCGAAATTCGGTGTTGGTCAGTGAGAGCTCGCGACCGCCCAGCTCGGCCTTGATGGCTTGCGGATCGAGGGTCAGCTCGCCGACGCGCAAGACGCCCTCGTTGGGCGCGATGGCCTCGGCGCGACGCAGCACCGCGTGGACGCGGGCGGCGAGCTCCTTGGGGTGGAAGGGCTTGACGATATAATCGTCCGCCCCCAACTCCAGACCAACCACGCGGTCGATGGGGTCGCCGGCTGAGGACAAGAAGATGATCGGCACCGAGGAGCGCGCGCGAATCTCGCGGCATAGCTCGGTGCCTCTTTGGTCGGGCATGCGCACGTCCAACAGGAGCAGCGAGGGCTCGTCATCGAGCGCCTCGACCACGCCCCTGGCGTCGACGAACTCGCGCACATCGAAGCCCTCCTGCTCGAGGATCTCACGCACCATTTTTCTCAGCGTGACGTCGTCATCGATGACCCAGATGGACATAGTTGCTCGTGTGTCAGGTGTGGCATAACAGCGTGACTTGTGACTCTATACGAATCTCATCATGGCTGAGGCGCGCGCGTTTTTCCAGTATCGCGGAGTCCGCTGGGGGCTGCGCAGGCGCCCTGCGGACGCCAGGCTGACCCCCAGCTACAGGTTCTCAAACACCCCGATGGGGTTCGGTGTGCGTGGG
>JBKGZI010000205.1:0-10541 GCA_046545675.1 Persicimonas sp. | reverse complement strand
GTAGACCTTCCAATGCAACTCGAATAGCCCATGCAACAAGACCTATTCACAACCAACGAGCCGCCCAAGAAGGCCGAGGCGCTCTCGCCCAAGAGCCGGCGGCGGCTGTCCGGCTTCGAGGCGCGGCTGGTCGACCGGGCGGCCGACCACGACCTGTCAGCGGCGATGGTCCACTACGCCTCGGAGCTCGTGCGCCTGCAGACCGGCCTCGAGTTGCACGAGGAGCGCGCGCTCTTATTGCTGGTGCTCGCCTCGATCGTCGAGCAACGAAACGGCAGCACGCGCCTGCCGCTCGAGCTCGGAGAGGGCGGCTATTTGCGCGGGCTGGTCGGCGAGCTCTTGCGCGGCCACGAGGACGAGGCGGCGCGGGTCTGTGGCCACATCGCGGGGCTCCTCGAGCGGTTTTTGGCCGACGAGGACGCCTCGGCGGTCATCGGCGGGCCGGGGGCCTATCGGCCGCTGATCGTCGACGGGCCGTATCTCTACCAGCAGCGCATGCTCCACTGCGAAGACCGCCTCGTCGAGTCGATCTCCCGCAGGTTGGCGCTCGAGGACGCCCAGCTATCCGAAGATACGGTCAAAGAGGCCCTCGACGGGGTACTCTGGTCGATGCCGACGCTGGCTGACGGCACTCAGATGAAGCTCAACGCCGAGCAACAATACGCATTGCTGAGCGCCGCGCACCGGCCGCTGTCGATCATCTCGGGCGGGCCGGGCACCGGCAAGACCTCGATCGTGGTGTCTCTGCTGCGCATGCTCGCCCGCCTGGGCGTCGATGCCGACGATATCGCGCTGGCCGCGCCCACCGGCAAGGCGGCCAACCGCCTGGGCGAGTCGATCGAGGCGCAACTGGCCGCGCTCGCGGAGCCGGCGGCGGCCGACGGCGATCTCGGCCGGGACTTGAGCGAGCCGCGCACACTGCACCGGCTGTTGGGCTATTCGCCGGCCTACAACGGCTTTTATTATCACGAGAATAACCGGCTTCGGCAGCGCGTGGTGATCGTCGACGAGGCGTCGATGATCGACCTTTTTTTGATGGAGCGCCTGGTCGCCGCGGTCGACCCGGGGGCACGTCTGGTGCTGTTGGGCGACGCCGAGCAGCTCCCGTCGGTCGACGCCGGCGCGGTGTTTCGCGACCTGGTGCCCCGGCGCGTCGACACCCGGGCGAGCTGGCGCGCCCTCGCCCAAACGCCGCTCGAAGAAGACGCCGAGCTCAGCGACGAGCCGACCGCCGCGAACGCCGTGCGCCTCGAGAAGAGCTACCGCATGGACCCGACCAGCCCATCGGGCTCGTCGATCCTGCGCTGCGCGCGCCGCATCAACCGCGGCGAATACACGCCGCTCTTCGACACCGATCGGCCGCTGATCTCGGTGCGCGAGGCGACTGAGGACATCGTACGTGAGGGCGTCGAGCTGCTCGAGCCCGCCGCGGATCGCCCCCAGCCCGATCCGCAGACGCTCGGCGCGTTCGTCGAGTGGTGGTATACGCATCAGGTCGCCGGTCTCGATGAGTTTCGGCGCCAAATCGTCGAGCCCTTCTCATTCGACGGTGAGCGCTTCGACGAGGCAGCCACCGCCCGGCTCGAGCGGCTCTTCGAGCACTTCTCGAGCTTTCGGGTGCTCACCATCACCCGCGTCTTCATCACCGGCGCCGAACGGCTCAACGCCGCCTTCCACGCCCGGCATCGCCGGCTTCTGGGGCCCGCCCACGCCGAGAGCCTGGAGGTCGGAGAGCCGATCATCATGCTGCAAAACGACTACAGCCGCGGACTGTTCAACGGCGATCAGGGCCTGGTCGTCGACGTCGTGCGCCCGGCCAGCGCCGGACGGCGAACACAGCGCATGGCCGTCTTCGAGCGAAACGGCCGATTCGTGCCGTTCAATCTCGAGCCGCTTCGCCGCCACATCGAGCACGCCTTCGCCCTGACCGTCCACAAGGCTCAGGGCTCGGAATTCGACGGCGTCGCCATCGTGCTGCCCGCCGAAGCGCTGCCCCTTTATACCCGCGAGATCCTGTATACCGGCATCACCCGCAGCCGCCGCTCGGTGGTGATGGTCGGCCGGCGCGAGCTCATCGAAGCCGCCTCTCAAAACCCGGTGCGTCGATTCTCGGGCATCGCTGAGAAGCTCGCCGGCGGCGAAGACGGCCAATGATGGCCGGCGCATCGCGTTGTACTTCTCGGCTGCGTGCTAAGCTTCTTTCTAGCCGGTTGTCTCTACCAGAACGTTGTTTTAACGCTGTAACGAGGCCGCGATCTGTCGATTTTGTAAATATACTTCCGCACTCAATAGGGACAAAATGAATCACGCAGAGCCTCTCTCCGCCGATGCGCTTCGCTGGCAATGTGATCCCTCGCAATTCGACTTCGAGACGAGCGATGAGCTCCCCAAGATGGACGACATCATCGGCCAGGAGCGCGCCGTCGAGGCCATCGAATTCGGCATGGGAATCCGAGGCCGAGGTTATAATATCTTCGCCCACGGACCGACCGGCACGGGCAAATACGAGATTGTGCGCCACTTTTTGAAGCGCCAGGCCGCCGAGCAAAAGTCCCCCCCGGATCTGTGCTACGTGCAGAATTTCGAGAAGGAGCGCGAACCCCAAAAATTGCTGGTCCCCGCCGGTCGCGGTGTGGAGCTCAGCGACGATATGGAAAACCTCATCGAAGATCTCAAGGCGTCGGTGCCCGCCGCCTTCGAGAGCGAGGACTACCAGGTCCGCCGCAGCGCCATCGACGAGGAATTCCAGGGCAAGCAACAAAATGCGCTGTCCGAGATCACCGAGGAGGCCGAGGAGCGCGGCATCCGCATCTTGCAGACTCCCGCCGGCATTGCTTTCGCGCCGCTCAAAGACAACGAGGTCGTCGGCCCCGAAGACGCCGATCAGCTCACCGACGAGGAGCGTGACCAGGCCCAGGAGGTCATCGACGAGCTCGAAGACAAGCTACGAAAGGAGCTCAGAAACGCCCCGCGCTGGGAGCGAAAGCGCCACGAGAAGCTCAAGGCGCTGCGCGAAGAGGTCGCCGGCTATGTGGTTGCCGGCCCGTTTGCCGACCTTCGAGAGAAATACGAGGACCTCCCGCCGGTCAACGAGTACCTGCACGACGCCGAAGCCGACGTCATCGACAATATCGAGTACTTCATCCTCGCTCAACGCGTCGAGCACGCCCACATCGTCTCGCTGGGCGCCGAGCCCGACGCGTTGTCGATGGGCGACACAGGCGGCCAAAGCGGCGGGGGTGATGGCGGCGGCGGCGCCGGCCAGGCCGGCGGCGGGCCGCATCGGCGCGAGATCTCGTTTCGCCGCTATAACATCAACGTCCTGGTCGACAACTCCAAGCTCGACGGCGCCCCGGTCATCTACGAGGATGATCCGACCCTCGACCGGCTGCTGGGCAAAATCGAACACCTCGCTCAATTCGGCGCGCTGGTCACCGACTTCAACCTCATCCAACCCGGCGCGCTGCACCGCGCAAACGGTGGCTATCTGATCGTCGACGCCCGCAAACTCCTGATGCACCCGCTGTCCTACGAGCAGCTCAAGCGCGCGCTATACTCCGAGCAGGTCCACATCGAGTCCGCCAAACAGGTCATGGGTATGGCCCACACGGTCACCCTCGAGCCCGAGCCGGTCGACCTGGACGTCAAGGTCGTGCTGCTCGGTGAGCGCGAGCTCTACTACAAGCTCGACCAACTCGACCACGAGTTTGGAGAGCTGTTCAAGGTCGCCGCCGATTTCAACGAGCGGATGCCTCGCCGGGACAACCTCGACCAATTCAGCCGCCTGGTCGCCGGCTTCGCCCGAGACAACGATTGCGCGCCGCTCAATCCGCAGGCCATGGCCCAGCTCATCGAGCAGGCCGCCCGGCTCGCCGGGGAGCGCGACAAAGTGTCGACCCACAGCGAGAGCCTGCGCGACTTGATCCGCGAGGCGAGCTACCTGGCCGAGACCAGCGGCGTTGAGGTCATCGGCGCCCAGCATATCTGCCAGGCCGTCGCCGCCCAGGAGCGCCGCGCGGACCGGGTGCGCGAGCGGCTCCAGGAGCAGATCGAGCGCCAAACCCTGATGATCGACACCGAAGGCCAGGCCGTCGGTCAGGTCAACGGCCTGTCGGTGCTCAGCATCGGAGACTTCGCCTTCGGCCGGCCCCATCGGATCACCGCCAGCGCCCGGGTGGGCAAAGGTGAGCTGGTCGATATCGAACGCGAGTCCAACCTCGGCGGGCCACTGCACTCCAAGGGCGTGCTGATTCTGGCGGGCTTTTTGGGCAGCCGCTTTGGCAAAATGCAGCCCCTGTCGCTGACCGCCAGCTTGGTCTTCGAGCAGACCTACGGCGGCATCGAGGGCGACAGCGCATCGCTCGGCGAGGTGTGCGCGCTTCTGTCCGAGCTGGCTGAGGCGCCTATTCGCCAGGACCTGGCGATCACCGGCTCGGTCAACCAACAGGGGCGCGTGCAGGCCATCGGCGGCGCTTCGGAGAAGATCGAGGGCTTCTACGATATCTGCAAGATGCGCGGGCTCAGCGGCGAGCAGGGCGTGCTCATCCCCGATTCGAACGTGCGTCATCTGATGGTGCGTGAAGAGATCGTCAGGGCCGTCGAGCGCGGCGACTTCAACGTCTACACCGTCAAAAGCGTCGATCAGGCCATGCAGCTATTGACGGGAGTCGAGGCCGGCGAGCGCGACCCAAAAGGCGAGTATCCGGAGGGGACGATCAATGGGCGGGTGGCGCGCACGCTCGACGCCTTCGCCGAGCGCGCGCGCAGATTCGAACATGGCGAATAAAACAACCGGAGCGACGCCGTCGCTGGCGTCGGCGCGCCGCGTTTAGCGGCGCGCATGAAGTTGGCCCGGTCAAGTCACCCGCACGGTGCTCGCCTGCGGGCCTTTTTCGCCCATCTCCTCGGCAAATTGGACGCCGATGCCGATCTCGAGGTCTTCGAAGTCCTGGTTGATCACCGAGTTGGCGTGGAAGTAGATCTCCCGGCCGTCCGGGGCTTCCAAAAAGCCGTAGCCCTCGTCGGGGAAGAGCCGTGCGATCACACCCCTGGGCGGCTCGGTGCGGGCCTCGGCCCGGCGCGCCTCCCGCTGCTTGCCGGCGTGGGTCTTGAGCCGGCGCTCGGCGGTGTCGAAGGCGTCGCGAATGGCCACATAAATGTCGGTGTGCTCGTTTTCCTCCGGGCGTGGATTGGTCGACACGACGATCTCCTTGCCGGGGACCGTAATGTCGATATGGACCTCATAATGCTGGGTATTATACTGGCTCTTATGAGGCGCCTCGACCGAGACGCGACACGATGTGATGTCCTTATAGTAGCGCTCCAAACGATCGACGCGCTCGCGGACGCGCTGCTCGACGGCGGGAGACGAGTCGACGTTAACAAAGGCGAGTTCCAGAGGGATTTTCATGTGTGGTACCTACAAAATTCGGGGTTCTGACGACGACTGCGTTCAGTCGTTTTAATGAATCAATAAGCACGGCGAACCCGACTGCAAAGAAGCTCGTCTTCGGGTCACCGATCACCGGGTCTTTTCAGCCCGACGATCGTGTCTAACTTTGCTCCAGCCGGATGGAAATTGAACAAGCCGATCCGCTCTGCTACAGAGATCCTCAGCAGTTCTCCAACTACAGCCGCGCCCAATTCAACCCTTTTAGGCGGAGACTAATCTATGATGGACCGAAACCTGGCACTCGAACTCGTGCGCGTGACTGAAGCAGCGGCGATCGCCTCGGCCCGCACGATGGGACAGGGCGACGCTCACCACAGCGACCACCAGGCAGTAAGCGCGATGCGGGCGGCCTTCGACTCGCTGCAGATCAACGGCACGGTCGTCATCGGCGAGGGGGAGCGCGACGAGGCCCCGATGCTGTATATCGGTGAAGAAGTGGGGCTTCGCGGACAGGAGCACCCGGAGATGGATATCGCGCTCGACCCGCTCGAGGGCACCGACCTATGCGCCTGCGGCAAGCCCGGCGCCATCGCGGTCATCGCGATGGGCCCGCGAGGAAGTATGCTGCTCGCCCCCGATATCTATATGGACAAGATCGCCGTTGGCCCCGAAGGCCGCGGCGTGGTCGATATCGACAAGACGCCTGCCGAGAACTTAAAGGCCCTCGCCCAGGCCAAAGGCGTCAAGCTCGAGGAGTTGACCGCCATCATGCTCGACCGCTCGCGCCACCACGAGTTGATGCAAGAGGTGCGCGAATGCGGCACCCGCATCCGGCTGATCCCCGACGGCGACGTCCACGCGGCGATCGCGACCTGCCAGGAAGACACCGGCATCGACATCCTCTTCGGCATCGGCGGCGCCCCCGAGGGCGTCCTCGCCGCTGCGGCGCTGCAATGCGTCGGCGGCGATATGCAGGCCCGGCTGATCTTTCGCAACGAGCAGGAGATGCAGCGCGCCCGCGGCGTGATGGGCGAAGACGCCGACATCCACCGCAAGCTGACCATCGACGACCTCGCCCACGGCGAGGAGTTGCTCTTCGCGGCCACCGGCGTGACCTCCGGGGAGATGCTGCGCGGGGTGCGCTTTTTCTCCGACGGCTGTGAGACCGACTCGGTGGTGATGCGCTCGAAATCGGGCACCATCCGCTCGGTCGAAGCCCGCCACAACTTCCACCGTAAGCCCTCCTATACCTCCGAGGGCCTGCATGAGAAGATGGCCGAGAAGGAGAAGAACGTAACCCTTGGCTCGCAGTCTGTGCCGGCGGAAGAGTAGGCTTGGGGCTTGGGGAGCAGCGCATAAGCCCTCTGTCACTCTTGTGTCATCCGGAAAGGTGTCGATATGTCAAATCGTGTCATCGACTTCAAACGCGACGAGTGGCACACCCGCGAGAAGCTCGCCGAGCTGCTCGATATCAGCGTCAGGACCCTGTATCGGCGCATTGACGACGGGGAAATCGAGGTCAAGGACACCCCCGACGGCAAGCGTTATCGAGTGGCGCCGCAGGCAGAAGAACAAGAAGATGCCACGGTTGCCACTGATGTGTCAGATGACAAAATTGCCAGCTGGTTGCACGACGCTCTCCAACAGGAGCACGGCCGCAGACTCGAGCTCGAAGAGCTCAACGCCGGGCTCCGCAACCAGCTCGACGAGCTGACCGGCATGCGCGCCAAATACCACCTCGAGCGCGGCCGCCGCGAGCAAGCCGAGCTCGAGCGCGACGAGCTACGCGACCGACTCCACGCCCTCCAATGCGAGCTCGACGCCCTCTCCCACAAGCTCGACGACGAACAGCAGCGCCGGCTTCGCCTGGCGCTGGGAAGCCTCTCGCTGGAAATCCGCAAATCATAGATTCGCTTATTCTTAGTATGAGCGCCTGGAGGCGCAGGGAGTGCGCTTCCCCAAAGAGCCCACCGAGGGCGACTCCGGCCCGGCGGTCGCCGTCTTCGATGACACCTGCGGAAATCTCATTCAGTTGTATGAGGAGTAGGGTCGAGCCAAATCGGCCAACGAAGGCTTAGTCACCTACGCGTCGCCACCACCAACCGCAACGGCGCGTACTCACCGCCCGAAAACGGCTCGCGTACGTCGAGCTCGAAGCCGTGGCGCTCGAGCATCTCGCGGGCGCGCTCCAGCGTGAAGGTCAGATAGAACATGATGAAGGGGGGCTTGATGAGGGTGTTCCGCACGTGCATCACGGCGTTGAACCCGCGCGAGAATAGCCACGCCTTCGACCCCACCGGCGGCATCGGGCGCGTGACGAACAAAAAGCGCCCGCCGGGCTTTAGCGCGGCGCGGACACGCTCGGCGAAGTCATCCTGCTGGGGCTCCAAGATATGTCCGAACGCCCCGCAGCAGGCGAGCACGTCGAACTGCCGGTCAAAGTCCACCTCGAAGAAATCCCCCTGGATAAGCTCGACGTCGGCGTCTCCCGGCGCGTCCTCGAGTTGCTTTGCCGCCTCGTCGAGCATGCCCTGCGAGAGATCGACGCCGACGACACGCTCGGTGCAATGGGGACGCAGGTGGCGCATCACCGCGCCGGTGCCGCAGCAAACATCCAACGCAGCCTCGATCGGCCCGCCCTCGCCGGCCGCCGCCGCCAACGGCTCGAGCAGCTCGTCGGGCGTGCGGAACGGCGTATACTCGAACTTCTCGGCGAGCAGGTCGTAACCACGTGTGGTCGACGACAAGGCCTGCCGGGTGAGCTCGAAGAAGCTTGGGCCTCTGGGGTCGAACATGGTCTTCCGGGGGGTTGGTGGACAGATGGGCTTGCTCGATTGTAGACAAATGGCGAGAGGATGCCATGACGTGGGTGTGCGAGATGGGCGTTTTGCGCCAACCCGAACCCCCACCCCGGACACAAGGCACCGGGGTTAGGGTCAACGCTCTACACCTGCCAACACTAAGGAAACGTCCCCACACACAAATCTTTGCCGCCGAGATGGAAGTAGGACACCAGCAGCGACCCGTCGTCTAGCAGCGTCGCCGACGGCCATTGCCCGGTGTCGCCGCGCTCGTCGAGGGTGTCGATCTGCCAGCCGTCCTCGCCGCGCCGCGCGCGCTTCAGGTGGCCGTCGCCGGCGTGGCTGTAGACGATGACCGGTGTGGTGCCGTCGAGCACCAGTGATGTGCCGCGCGACTTTGGGACGGTGCCTTCGTAGGTGGTCTCTTCGACGATCTCGGTCTCCACGCTTCCCTGCTCGATGCGGGCATAGAACAACTGATTGGGCCGGCCCCGCACACCGTCGTCGTAGGATTTGTACTGGAAGGCGAGGTGGATGACGCCGAGTTCGTCGACGGCAACATCGGCAATATGGCGATCGCCACGAGTGGCCGATGGCAGCTGCGTGCTCTCCCAGCCGGTTTCCGGCACATATCGAGCAACGGTGACTTGGCCACCGGCGTAGGCGATCACCGGCTGACCGTCGTTATCGTAGGTCAGCCCCGGCTTGCCGACGGAGCCCGTGCCCGCGAGTGCGTCGTCACTCCATTGGAGTTCCCACTGCGAGCCGTCGTAGGTGAAGTAGTCGAGAGCGTTGCGGCCGGGATAGGCAAGCGCCGGCTGCCCATTGGGCTGGACGGCCAGCCGCGCGGCCAGTGTTCCTTCACGAACCCGAGGAAGTGCCTCCCAGGCATCGCCCGATTTTCGGGACACGACGATATCTTCGAGCCTGCGGGAGCCGTCGCGGCAAAACCGCGGGTAGCTGACGAAAATATCGCCGGAGGGGGATGCAGCCACGTCGATGGCGCCGGGCTGGTGGTGGGTGATCTGGCACCCCTCGCCGACGGGAACCTCCTCGGTGGCCCATTGCTGGCCGTCGAAGGTCGAAAGATACAGAGTCCTGGACATCGCTTCGACGGAAGCGACGACCGGACGGCCGGCCGCATCGACGGTCGAGGCGTTCTGCACGCCATCGATCCTCGAGGCCATGATGTCGTCGGGCGCCCAAGAGGCGCCGCCATTGGTGGAGCGAGCCGCGCGCAGCATACCGCGCTTCTCGTCGAACCAGACGGCCAGCCGGTTGTCGCCATGGGCTGCGATCGACATCGCGTATACGGAGTATAGCTGCAGCCCCCCTCCGATCGTCGGCGAGATGTGCCGGACCGCCCCGGCCCGGCCGGCAGAAGCCGTCCGACAACTCGAGCCCACGTCGGCCACTTGCACCGACCAGCCGCCGGGGTCGGCACTCTGTCGATAGATGACGGCGTGCTGCCCCTGGCCGACGCCACTTGCCACACTATACCTTAGACTACGTGGCTCGAGGTCGCAGGCTTGTCTCGTCCAACCATCGTCGGTCTCCGACCAGATCGCCAGCTCGTCGCCCGGGACGCCGACATAAGCCGCCTGCCCCGTCGAGGTCGCGAAGAAGTTATGAACCTCCCCTCGTGGCCTGAACTCCTCGGGCTCACCCCAGCCGCTCGCGCCGTAGCGGGCAACCTGCAGTGGCTTCGTGATGCTGAAGACCGTCATCCCCAATAGGGGTGTATCGCCCCCGCCGGTATCGAGGCGAAATGAATTGAGAAAGAGGTCGCCCAAGACGCGCTCGGTCGGCCAGCCAAACCCGTCGTGACGCGCCACGGTGACGTCGTCGGAGAACTCTCGATAGTCGAAGGCGCGGTAGGCGATGAATCCTGTGCCATCGGCCGCGATGGTGAAGTCGAGCTCCCGAGCCTCGCTGGGCGCCCGGGTGATATCGGTGACGGCGTCCTCGATATACCAGCCCGCGTCGCTCCTGGATGCCACGCGAATGGCGGTCGGGTTCACCGCCGAGTCCGTGCTGCGCACCGAGCGGTCGAAAAACGCGATCATCGGCTGGTTGTCGGCCGTCAGCGCCAGCGCCGCCGTATCGCCCGGGGCGATGGCCTCCACCTCCCAGTCCCCGTCGACCCACCTCGCATATCGCACCAGATCGCCACCGAAGGCGATATGGAAAGAGCCGTCGGAGCCCACGGCCGCCAAGCTCTCCGTGAGGTGCCCGACGGTGGGCTCGGACAAAAAGCAATCGGAGGCCCGCAGATCTTCTGGCAGGCAAGTATCACCAGCGCAGCGACCCGAAGCGCCAGATACGCATCGCGACGGGCGACTACCAGG
>JBKGZI010000204.1:0-10563 GCA_046545675.1 Persicimonas sp. | reverse complement strand
ATCCGGTGGAAGGCGGCTGATTTCGGATGGTCAGTGTGCGATAACTACACGTAGCCCACGCCCACGTTATGCTAAAGCATCAACGGGTGTCCGGCACGTCTCGGTGCGCGTGTTCGAACGTCGGTTGCCACAGGAGGCGGGCAGCGCCGCGGCCTACCCCTGGCGGCGCTGCCTTTCGGCCTGCTTCCTCGCCTCCCACTTGGCGATGCGCCGCTCCTCGAGGAGGGTGCCGAAGCCGACGTACAGACAGGCGGCCGTCAGGCCGATGACGCCCAGGGGCACCATGAGCCCGATGTCGCGGTGGACCAGGACGCGCTTGGGATCGTCGGGGTCGTAGTAGACCTGGACGTAGCGCTTTTTGTCCTTCCAGCGAATGAGTTGGTTGAGCTTCTCGTAGCTGTCGTCGAATTGGGTCAGGTGGTTGTCGCCGCGGTAGGTGCGCCCGTCGACGGTATAGTCGAACTCGAGGACCTCGGTCGACGGGCCCTTGCCGTGGCTCTTTGTATGTAGGCTGAGGACGAGGGCGGTCGTCGGCTCGAAGCGGTCGGCTTCCCAGGCGACCTGGAGCGTCTCGACCTGGGGCGGGACGGCCAAGAGAGCCAAGCACAGGCCGACGAAGATGAAACCGAGGGGGAGCATTTTCTTCATGAAGACGTCCTTGCGGCGCCGGCGGTTACGAGCATGACGAGCGCGGCTGCTGCTCGTCGAACGGCCGGCAAACTAGCACGTATTCCATGCGGGGGCGAAGTGGTCGCGAGAAACCGGTGCCGGGCTCCCTACGAGCCCCCTCCGCGGGTCCGAAACTCGCCGCGCCCTTTAGGCAAAGACGACGAGCGTCTGGAACACGCCCACCCCCAAACCGAGCACCGCCCCGACCAGGAGGAGCTTCCACTCGTCTTCGTGGAAGATCGGCCTTAACAGGCCGGTGAACTGCTCGGGAGGCAGGCTGCGAAGACGGCTGCACGCCCCAAAAATTCAGCGGGTAGAAGGTCATCTTCAAGGCGAGCACATTGGTGCCCCAGCCCACCAGCGCGCTGAGCAACGGGATGCTCAGAAAGCGCAACACATCAGTTGGAAGGACATCGAACATCGTCGGGCTCTACGGCATGGCGCGATACATCGAGCTGGAACTCGGCGATGGCGTATTGTCCGGCGGAGAGCGGATCGTCTCGGAGGAAGCACTTCTGGAGCGGCGAAATCCGCCAGGGAGTTGTCCGTGCGTGCGCCGGTAGAGCCGGGCGGCGGCCGTGGCTAATATGGCCTTTTACTTGTGCGCTCGACCTCCCTTCTTTATCTCGATGTTCGTCACGTAGAAGGGTCCGGCGCGCTGCCCTTGGGGCTTGTTGAAATCGTGGTCGCGGGTGAGGGCGAGCACCAGTCTGGTCCCGGAACGGGCCGTTGGGTTGATCAGTCGTACCTCGTAAGTGGACTTGCCGACGCCGCTCGCCAACCAGGCATCGAGTACATTCATATTGCTCCACTCCGAGAATTCGGTTTTGCGCAGGCCGTGCGTGCGCACAATCTCGGCCAGTTTGGCGGCCGCCGCCTCCCCGAAATCTTTTCGGTGAGCGCGCGGGAAGAAGTCGCGAACCTTGGCGTATTCGCCTTCGAGCAGGTGTCTGCGCAATTTGGCTCCAGCGGCCGGCGCTGCTTGCATGTCCAGCTTCGGCTGTTTGTACTTCTTCCAACCGGTCACGACTCGCTCGTCCTTGTCTTTATACCCTTTCGGAGGATTGTCTCCCCATGCCTTGCGGTAGGCGACGTGCGCACGCACGCAATCGACATGAAGGACTTCCAAGCCTCGAGGGGCATATTTGCCCGGAGATGTATCGTCCGAAGATGTCCTCTCGATGACCTTGACGGGGCAGCGAATCACGTCGCGTTCGCGGCCCTTTCTGTATTCGAAGTGCACGACTTGATAGGGCTCGGACTTCCCGTTTCGGCGAAGCACGTCTTTCTCGACAGCGACAAAATGCCGCGGCTTGACCTCCCCGAATTTGCGTACGTCGCTCGCCCAAGACTCGACTTCCTCCACTGTCGTCGCCTCCCGAAATTTTTTGGTGGTCAGGGCGTATGCCTTCCGGTTTTGGCCTTCCTCCAAGTGCTCCAGGAACTCGACTGCCACCTGTCGAGCCTCTTCGTCTTTCTCAACCTGGTCGGCAACCTTTGAGATGGTATCTCCAACTCCCACTCCCACCATGGCCACGAACACTCCCACCACTGCGAGGATCAGCAGAGTGACGCACCCGCACCCTCCGAGTGCGTATTTTAGGTAATTGTTTTTCGGCGAAGATACAGCAGTCGGCGCGTTGGTCGCCGCGACAGAATTCGATGGGTCAGACATACGCAAACCTCCAGGTCCGATGTGTAGAATCGATCAAAGCCTCTACTATGGTTTTCGGCAGAGGAGGCGAAATCGTTGCGTACTTTTTTGAGAAAATGTCTCTAAACGGGGCGTGGTAGCAATGACGGCGGGCCCGAGAGGGTGGGCGCTCTGTTGTTCACAGCGGCTCATTCGGTCGACGATTTGTCCCCAACTCCCCGACGCTGGGCGATGAGACCGTCAGTAACGCCCGAGCCTGCGCCGGGAACGAGCGCGCGACCGGTGGGGAGCTCTTTGCCCTCGACCAGTTACTCCAAACTCGGCGCCGCCCGGCCGGCGTCCCAGGGGGCGTCCTTCTTGCCACGTCATGATGATTCTCCACTAATGGATGATCAGATTCCGTCGCCGGCGAGATGGCCAGCGACAAATTTAAGCTGGCCGACGCGCGTTCGGGCATAGCAGGCCGGTCGAGGACTACTATAGCCTCGCCTCTCGAAAGTCTTCATGGGGTCTCTCATGGCTCGGATTAACTCAGAGAGGATGCGACATCGCTGTCGCTACACACATAATGGCGAGCACCACCACAGTAAGTCCAAAACGCTTCTTGCCGCCGGAGCGTCAGGTGAGCCTCGCCTGGCTGATACGGCTGACGGTGGGCGTCATTTGCCCGCCATAGAACCGCAACAGGCGGTCGAACCCAACCTCGGGTTGATCCTTGTTCGGGCTTGTAAGATATTCGGATGCGCTACCACTCATAGTGAAAGAGGGCCCCGCAAGACGGGGATCGGAGAGCGTCGATGTTGACCTTTGTGGATCCGGCACACATCAGGCATCTGATCCAGCAGTCGGCGTTTCCGACCGAGCGAAAGCAACAGCTCTTGAATCAGCTGTCGGTCGCAGCTGTCGATGACCGCGTCTCGATCATTCGCAGCCTCGAAGAGCGGCATCCCGGCCTCGAGCGTCGACTTCGCTTGTTGTGGCCGCATCGCAGCCGCGCTGCTCAATTCGTCTGGAATGTCCCAGCACTGGCGGCGACTCCAACAAATGAGATCTTCGAGCAGTTGTCGAGCCAGCTCGAAGACGACATCTGCGTCGGCGCCGAATGTGTGAAGGAGTATGAGAGGGAGCCGTCTCCGGGACCCCATATACGGCGTGTGACTGTGGAGCACGACCAGCTGCACGTGCTCGTTCACCTGGTGGACTTCTACGAAAAGGAGTTCTTTGAACTCGAATATCGATATCCGCGCGTAAGCAGGGTGTTGCTGACCGTGCCTCTCTCAGATGGCGAAGTTCGAGCTCGCGCCGGCGCGCAAGAGGCGAGCGGCAGCCAAGAACCTGCGGTCGCCAGAGTAGAGACCTACGCTGGTTATCGGAAATCGCTCGAGGCGCTCGAGGGCCTCCTGCTCGATGGGCTGGGCTTTGCCGGGGATGATATAACTGCCTACGCGTCTACCATCCCTATGAGCGAGTCTGCTTTCAAGGAGTTCGCCCGGCGTAACAAGTTCGAGTGGATCCGGGTCAAGGGTCGTGACCCGACCAACCGGGTCGGTGAGATTGCATTGGCCGGCCATCAAGGCGACGATGGCCGTATGGCGCTCGACTCATCTGTCACGATCGTCTCGCGCCAAGACGTCTCCGAGAATCGGGAGCGCGATTACGCTTTCGAGTTTGCGCACGAGGATGGCTTTCAAGAATGGGTCGAGTTTCGGGTATACTTTCATCGGAACCCGCATCTACTCTTTTTGCGCAAGACGAGTTTGGCAGCCAAGCAACACCTCGCTGAGCTGATCTTTGAGGAGTGGCGTGAGTGATGGAGCGCATTTCGGACAAAGCTGAGGGAATCAAGGCGGCGATGGAGAAGGCGTATCGCTCGGAGCAGCGTCGTCTATTTTATCCCAGTCAGTTCGCCCAATCGACCTCCCGCGATCTCGACGAGGTCTTGCGCGCCCTTCGAGAGCTGCTCGCCCACGGCTATGTCACGTGCGAAGCCGAGTTTGTGTGTCCGCAAAGTCACGACTTCAAGCGCCTGGACAATTGTGGCCCGACCTTCGACCCGGGCGCGTATTTTTCTGCCGGAACGATCGAGTGTCCGTATTGCGGCCGTGAGTATCGGCCCCAAGACATTCAGGTGAAGCTTATCTTCGTCATTAGTCCGGCCTGGGAAGAGCCGCTTCAGCCGAAAAAAAAAAGAGTCGGGCGGCGGCCACTCCCGTAGATACCGCTGCTAGCAATGAGGGTGTGCCTCTAAATCTATTTCTCAATGTGTTTGGGGATTACGTGGCGAACAAACAAGAAGGCGACAACATCATCGGTGACAACAACCAGTTGGCTGGAGTCGCCGTGGGGCCGGGGAGTTCGGCGTCGACGGGCAGCGTCACGCAGTCGGCGACTCCGCTCGCTCCCGACGACAGTGTCGACGCAGCTCAGTTCAGGGAGGACGTCACCCAGATCCTCGAGGCGCTGATAAACGCCAAGGAAGAGCTCGAGGCCAAGCACGTCGAACTCACCACTGCGTTCATGGAACTCAAAAGGCAGAGCGACCAATTCGACGGCAAGGCGATGCAGGATGTGGCTGAGTTGCTCGAGGATTTGTGGGTGGAGAAGACCTCCGAGGAGTTCGGGACGACCCTCGGCAAACTCGATGGTACCGCGATCCTCGAGGCCATCCTCAGCAGCCCCGTGCTCGCCGCAATGGCCTCTTGAGCACACGCGTTAGACCCGCCCAGCTTCTTGGGGCGCGGTGCACCATCGAACTTGCCATGTCTGCTCCCGGCCACGATACTCTTCGGGCGGGATAGATACGATGGCGACGACAGGATCGGGTGGTCATGGGCAGCGGTGATATCGAGCGGGTGCTGGTGGTTGGCGCGGGAACGATGGGACAGCAGATCGCGCTGCAGTGCGCAATCCATGGCTACGACGTCCACCTCTATGACGTCGCCGAGGCGTCGCTCGAGGCGGCGAATCAGCAGATCTTGCAGTACATCGCTCAGCTGCGCTTCGGCGAGCGCCTATCACGCGAGGAGGCGGCCGCTTCGCGCGAGCGCATCGCGACCTTTTCCGACGCCGCCGAGGCGGCGGCCGGGGTCGACCTGATCAGTGAGTCGATCCCCGAGGAGCCCGAACTCAAAGGCGAAGTCTTCGGCCAATTCGACACCCTATGCGCGCCGCACACCCTCTTTACGACCAACACCTCGACCCTGGCGCCGTCCGACTTCGCCGAGGCGACCGGCCGGCCCGCCCACTTCGCAGCGCTGCATTTTCACCCGCCGGTCTGGTACGCCAATGTGGTCGACGTGATGCCGCATCCGGGGACTGCATCGGAGACGATGCGACGCCTCGAGGCATTCGCCCGCAGCATCGGTCAGATACCGCTGGTCCTCGAAAAAGAGAGCCCGGGCTACGTCTTCAACGCCATGCTCCAGCCGATCCTCGACACCGCGCTGCGCTTGGCCGCCGACGAGGTCGCCCCCCTCGAGGACATCGACCGCGCCTGGATGGGGATTACCAAGATGCCGGTGGGACCGTTCGGGATGATGGATCGCATCGGTATCGACCTCGTCCACCACATCACTCGACGCAATCTGGGTCCAATGGCCAAGTTCCCCCAGGGGCGCAAGACGCTCGATTTTCTCCAAGCGTACGTCGACCGAGGCGAACTGGGCGTCAAGACCGGCCGAGGCTTCTACGACTACCCGCGCGCCGCCTATCAGCAGACCGGCTTCGTCGACGGCGACCAAGAGTAGGTGCAGGGGCGGCAACGTGCGCGCCGACCTCTGCAGAGTGAGTTGCCACCGTCTCTGGCTAGGCGCGCCTCCAACGCCCCAACCACTCCTTGCCCTCGCGGCCCTCGTGGCTCGCCGCGGCCGGTTCCAGATAAATGGGCTCGAAGCGAGGCTCGAGCAGGTCTCGGACCAGATCGGGGGTGAGCGGGTAGGGCGGGCCCTCGAGCGGGTCCCGGTTGTCCGCCGGGTCGAAGACCGGAAAGATCAGCGTGACCAGTTCACCGCCTGTCGCCAACAACTCGTCGACGCGTTCGGCCCACTGCCGGCGCATCTCGGGCTCGATCGCACACAAGAATGTGTAATCCCAGATGACGTCGAAGGGCTCGTCGGGCTGCCAGTCGAAGAAGTCGGCGACGACCATCTGCGCCCACTCGTTGGGGATGCCTTGTTGCTGGCGAAGTGACTCGAAACGCTCCCTGGCGCCGTCGGCCAGGTCGAGGCCGACGGCGTGGCGATCGGGCGATCCCAGGGCGAGCACGTCGTAGCCTGAGCCCGCGCCGGGAACGAGCGCGCGACCTTCGGGGAGTTCTTCGCCTTCGACCAGCTCCACTAAACTCGGGGCCGCCCGGCCGGCGTCCCAGGGAGTGCGTCCTTCTCGCCACGCTTCTTGCCACGTCATTCTCTAGGCTCCGCTACTTGCTGACAGTCTCAGTTCACGCCGTGACAATTACACCACGCCTTGCGTGGAGTCCAAACCGCTCGCACCCGTCATTCCTCAAATGACGTCACGGAGGTCATGAACGGTTCGTGTCGTTTGCACCCAAGCGGGCAATAGCTGCCAATGGGCTCGAGGCTTGGGGCTTGAGGTCGCCTTTCCCCAAGGCCCGAGCCCCAAGCCTCAAGCCCGACCCTCGAGCATGCCGTGCCAGTACATCTTGGGCAGCCCGTAGGCCTTCATCGCGTACATCGAATAGCGCTCGCGAGCCTGATCGAAGGGGAAGGACTCGGCGGGGTTTCCGTCGTAGTCGAACTCGGCCAAGATCAGTCGTCCGTAGCCGGTCACCAGCGGACAAGAGGCGTAGCCGTCGTAGACGGCCTCGAGCGGTTCGTCGTTTCGCAGAGCCAACAGATTGGCGGTGGTCACCGGCGCCTCCTTGCGCACCGCCGCGCCGGTCTTGGAGGTTGGCAAGCTGGAGGCGTCGCCCAGCGAAAAGACGTTCGGGTAGCGCACGTGTTGGGTGGTGTCTTTGTCGACCTCGACCCATCCGTCGTCGTTGGCCAGCGGACTCTGCTTGATGAAGTCGGGCGCCGACTGCGGCGGGGTCACATGGAGCATGTCGTAGCCGACCTCGCTGGTCTCTCCGCTGTCGAGGTCTTCGAAGACGGCGACCTGCTCGTCGGGGCGCACCGCGACCAGGTTGGAGCGAAAGACGGTCTTTACGTCGCGCTCGTCGACCAACTCCTCGAGGGCATCGCGGTACTTCTGGACGCCGAAGATCGCCGCTCCCGGCGCGTGATAGACGATCTCAGAGTTCTCGCGCACCCCGTTTCGGCTCAGGTAGTGCTCGGCCAACCACATGATCTTTTGGGGCGCGCCGGCACATTTGATGGGCGTGTTCGGAAACGTGAAAATCGCCCGTCCCCCCGAGAAGTTGCGCAGGGTCTGCCAGGTCGACTCGACCGTGTCCCACGAGTAATTGCTGCAGATACCATTGTCGCCGACGTGGCCGTCGAGTCCCTCGACCGCATCCCAGTCGAGCTGGATGCCGGGGGCGACGACCAACTGCTCGTAGCTCACCGTGTCCCCCGAAGCCAGCGTGAGCTGGTCTTCGTCGGGTTGGAAGGTAGCCGCGCGGTCGCGAATCCAGGTCGCTGCGCGCGGGATGACCTGCTTCATCGAGCGCGCCGACTCCTCGCGCTCGAAGACGCCTCCGCCGACCAGCGTCCACAGCGGCTGGTAGTAGTGGGTCTCGGACGGCTCGATGATGGCGACGTCGAGCGAGGGGTCTCGTTTGAGTAGCTGCGAGGCGACGGTGATTCCGGCGGTACCGCCGCCGACGATGACAATCTGGTGGTCGTATGGCTTGGACATGATGATCTCCTCAGACGCAGTGTTTGAAATGGAAGCGTGTGCAATGGAAGCGCTCAGGCGGGCAGGCGGCGTCTCAGCAGCTTGCCGAAGCGCCGCGCGAAGCCCAGCCCGAAGCCGACCGCGCGTTGGACAGGCGCCTCGCGCATCGCGCCGAGCACGCCGAAGAACCCGTGCTCGCGCACGTCGGCGTTGAACGCCTCGGTCATCGCTTCACCCACCCCGGCGATGACCTGGACGGTCTGCGGGGCGAATACGCCCGATTCGACCAATGCCTGGTACTCGCGGCTCTGGACGAACTCGGCGAAGCGAACCGCCGCCTGGGAGAAGCGCTCGGTGAGCTCGACGGGATCGATCCCTCGGGCCTGGAGGCGGCCGACGGTGTCGTCGAAGATGTCTGTGGCCATGGCAACCGCGTCGGGCAGCTTATCGAGCAGCTCGAGGCTGGCGGCCAACTGCTCACGCCGCTCGACGACGGATTCGACCAGCGCGAGCGTCTCGGGCTCGGTCAGCCGCTCGAGCAGGCGCGCGACACGCCGAGCCCGTGCGTCGACGTCGACGCCGCGCTCGGCCGCGCCCATCGCCCAGTCGTCGAAGATATCAGCCACCATTCCGACGCCGTCAGGGATGTGTCGGGCGGGCTCGGCCGCTGCCTCGATGGCCACGAGGCGCTCCTCGATGCGTCGAAGCGACTGCAGCACCTCGCCATCCGAGCCTGCACGCGCACTGCGGTTTGCAGCCGATGGAGTAGTCGTCATGTGATCTCCCTGGTTTGGTGTGTCGAACCGCGCAGCGACGGTCGCTGCGCGTGATTCTCGAGTCTTCCCTAGGACTTCATGCAATTATGGGGCCATCGGGAAAAACCGCCGTAGTGCGTCGGAATAGGCAAGGGCGCGATTAGCGTGCATTGGGCGCGTTTCCAGCCGGCGCGATGTTTCAAGTTGTTGCAACGTATTGGGCGATGGTGAAACGTATTGGATCGGCGCCGGTTGAGGACATTCTCTCACCACGCTACCAATCTTTTCATTGCCGCGTCCGTTCGCGATCTTCCGTGCACTTTGAATGGGTTTTTTAGGGGGGGGCGATCATCATCGTCCGTCAGCGGAGTCCGCGTCTGCTCGGTTGTCGTCGATTTGGCCGTGGGTAGTTTATGGCCTGCACAAGTTCCTAAAGATCATGCTGGTTTCCGGAGTGACGGATGCGGGAGCGCCAAAGCCCCATCACATGGAGCGTTGTATGCTCGATGCTCGTGGCGGGTGCTCTGGCGCTCTGGAGTTTGCCGGTATGTGCTGGAGACGAGTCTTCGTCCGCTGAGCCGGAGCGTGAGCACTCTGAGACCGAGGAGTCGCCCGAGGACGACTTTGTCCCCGTCAGCGACAACTTTTCTGCAGCCGAGCTCTCGCTGATTGGAGCGTCGACCGTCGCCGCCATGGCTGTAGGGTATTGGGGAGAGCACATCTTCGAGGTGCCCGGCGAGAGCTTTCCACCTCCGGCGCGAGACAGCGTGGACTGGAAGGTGACCGTGAACGTCAACCCCGACCCCGACCTGACCGACCTCGGCTGGTGGCGAGTCGCAGACCACCTCGGCGACCCGCTGCTGGTCGCCGGCGGCGGCGCCTACTACGGCTTCGGCGCGGTGGGCACTTGGCTGACGGACGCCGACTGGGTGTGGGACACGCGCCACGAATTCTTCGCCTTCGCCGGCGCGCTCTCCACGATGCAGATCGTCATTCAATCCTCCAAATTGGCCTTCGGCCGACAGCGCCCCCGAATAGTTCGCCGTTGTAATCCTCCCTCAGACCCATGTGGCGAATTTGACATCCCTCCAGAGAAAAATATCGAACTCGATCGGCAGGATGTGTATTCATTTCCTGGTGGCCACACTGGCTCGGCGACCGCCACCATGAGTTTCATCTACCTGGATCTCACCGATTACCTTGTCCACGACGTCCTCGCCGAGTCCTCGAGCGCGACGAGGTTCTGGCTGGGCCGAATTCTTCCCATCATTCCGACCTACGGCTTCGTCGCACTCAGCTTCTACGAGCGGCTGTACAGCCAGGAGCACTGGCTGTCAGACCAGGTGGTTGGCACGGTATTGGGCCTTGCGGCCGGCAACGCATTTTATCTGATCCACTTCGACTCAACTGGCAAGCCACGCCGCGATCGGCGCCCACCCGGCGACGTCGCCGATACCTCAGCGGTCGACGAAGCGCGCAGCTACCTTCTACCCGTCTTACTGACAGGAGGAGAACTCGGGATGGGTTGGCGGCTCGAGTGGTGAGGCCGTCAGCAGCAAGAGCGCCGAAGGCTCGGTGCGCGGCAATATCTGCCGCACCTTCACCCTCGAGTAGGACTCGTGGTTGCCGGCGCGCCTCACTTCTCCAGCTCGGCGGCACGCATCTCGTTGGAGGTCTGATCCCAGACCT